>NZ_JBGONI010000045.1:0-28864 GCF_041439035.1 Vibrio sp. 1F263
GGGTTAGGTATGCCTGAAACTTGTCGTATTGATTAAGAAATACGCGAAACGGGGTAGTTCTATCTTTAAATTTAATTACGCAACAAAGCCCAAAATATCGTGTGCAGACGCATCACAAGTAGGACAAACATATTTTTTTGCTAAAGGTAAGATTAATTCACTGATTGCCTTCGAATCACTGATTTCTGCACTTCTGATATTTACACTTATTGTTTCTCCTGATTGCTAAGCGGCGTTTGTATTCTATGATCACATAATGCAGCCTTTCTTTTTACGCTTCAACAATAAATCAATAGGTTAGTGATAAAGATAATGGGGGCGGTTTTCTGTGTGGCATAACTTTGACAGCTACCGAATTTGGATAACTTTTCGTAGGGCAAAACGCACGCCCCTAAATTGTGTAGAGCATTTGCTCTAACGAACTTTGGGGCATTTTCGTGTTTGATGCCCCTCAGCAAATCTGTGATCACCAAGCGATTCTGTCGTACCTTAACTACCAAGCGACTTTGTCGTTAGCCTAATTACCGAGGGAAATTGACGGTCCTACTTTTTACGTAATCCTTTGACTATCACTGTGAATTAATCAAAGGGTGTATAGGATGATCGTTATGGATGCTAAATCCCAGCTTACCGTGGATGTCATTGCTAAAGTGGCACTTAACAAAATCTCTATTCTCAATGCCTCGAAACTGCTCAATAAATCCCACCGAACCATTGAACGTTACCTCAGGCGATACCGTACCGATGGTATTCTTTTCGTTGTTCATGGCAACACAGGAAGAGCACCCGCTAATAAAATTCCCGTGACCTTAAAGAAGCAAGTTCAAGCTCTGATAAAAGCCAAGTATTACGACTTTAACATGCTTCATTTGGCAGACATGCTGGAAGTGTTTGAAGGCATCAAAGTAAAGCGAGAGACACTTCGTACCTGGGCGCACGAAATCCATCATGTAAAACGAGCTAAACATCGCCGCTCCAAAGTAAGAAGACGACGAGAGCGCATGGAGGCAGAAGGCTTAATGCTGCAAATGGACGGCAGCCCTCACCTTTGGTTCGGGGACAAAAAGTCCTGCCTTATCGCTATGATTGATGACGCAACCAGTGACGTTCATGCGGAATTCTTTCCTTCAGAAACTACGGAAGGGTGCCTCAAAGTAATGAAGGCTTATATCGAAAAAAAGGGGCTTTTTAAGACGCTTTATGTTGATAGAGCGGGTATCTTTGGTGGACCAAAACGCTGCCACTTCTCTCAGATGCAACGAGCCTGCGAAGAGCTTGGTATAGAAATTATTTTTGCCAACTCCCCCCAAGGAAAAGGTCGTATCGAACGCGCCTTCGATACGTTCCAAGATCGTCTCGTCCCTGAGTTAAGACTGGCGGGGGTCACCGATATGAATAGCGCAAATGATTACCTGCAAAACACTTTCATCCCTGACTATTGGGCGACAACCCTCACCGTCAACGCTAAGCAGGTGCGCTCGGAACATAGGCCCGTTCCGAAACACCTAAACCTCGATGCGATATGTATCCAAAAAGAATATCGAAAAATCCGTCGGGACCATACCTTCAGTTATGGTAACGCAATGTACCAAATTACCTCTCCGTTAAGGCACTCTATCGTGAGTCAACAAGTTGAGCTACGTAAGCAACTTGATGGTAACTTCACCGCTTACTTTGCTGACCGAGAGCTGTCCATTAAAGAGCTTGTTGAGCCTAGCTCTAGGAAAGAATACGGGGAAGAAGTTCAGAAAAAGCTCGATGCTATTGAACTTGCCAAGGAGTTAGGCAATGTGAGAGAAGCTGCTCGGCAGAGCGGTTGCTCTGTCAAAAGCATTCACAACAACCGTCAACTTCTCGAAGCACACGGTCCATTAGCTTTGAAACGTATGTATGGCCAACCAAGGCACAGTAACCGCATCGATGAGAAGACTCGAAATGTCGTCATCTCATTAACGCTCAAATTACCTCATCTAACATCGATCAGGATCAGTGGTGAGATGAGAAAGCGATTTAACATCTCGATTAGTCACTCAACAGTAAGGAACATCTGGCTTGAAGAAAAGCTGAATACAAGAGAGTTACGGGAAGCTCGTGCCGAGGCATCAATTATCGAATAAGAGCAGAACTGTCATAGTTGACTACTATTAATAAGACTATGACAGAGTCCTTCGGTAATTAGACCGTCAACCTCCCTCGGTAATCACATGCCCCTCAGCAAATCTTGCCCCTCAGCAAATCTGTGATCACCAAGCGATTCTGTCGCCCCTACGCTGTGATCTAGTTCCTACCCTAATTTAGATTTCCTACTCACCTCCCACTCAAAAAACCAATTGACTTTATTCATCTTTCAAGGTAAATAGACTACAATGATTACACAACAATAAAGTTGGGTTATGATTCCTGAGTTTAACGAGCAAGGAAATCTTCCTGAGGGTATTCACTACGCCTCAATGCAAGAATTGATTGACCGTTTTGGTTACAACGCCAAAAGAGCATGGTTACTCGATGGGCTAAGTTTGTTAATCAAGAACTTGGGCTCAGCAGGGTGCAATTTAATTTATGTTGATGGCAGCTTTGTTACCGAAAAGGAAATACCTGGCGATTATGATATGGCTTGGAGCATTCAAGGCGTCGACCCAAACAAATTAGACGCTTGTTTACTACTAGCGCTTCCCGCACATAGGAATGAGATTGAACTTAAGTATAGAGGTGATGTTTTCCCAGCAGAAATACCAGAAGGTGCTAGCGGTAAGACCTTCCTTAACTTTTTCCAACAAGATAAAAATACAGGTCAAAAAAAGGGAATTGTGGCGATTAATATTGGGGGTGAGCAATGATTAAAAACTCAAGACAACTCGCACTAACGAAAAATCAAGTACAAGAATTCAATACTACTATCCATGCTCTTGAAGAGGGTACAAGCGACACTCATCCCCTTCTTATGCAAGCACAAAAAAATGCTCTTATTTTTCAACGAGACGACCTCTTGAAGGAAATAGAAGAGTACGAACAACTCTTATCAGGGGAGTTTGCTGTTTTCGATGTCGATAATATTGCTGATTTACCAAAGGCTCTTATTCGCTCAAGAATATATTTGGGCTTAACTCAGAAAGATCTTGCTGAAAAGCTAGGTATGAAAGAACAACAAATACAACGATACGAAAATACTGAGTATTCATCAGCAAGCTTCTCTACCATCGTTTCTATAATTAGAGCTCTAGACTTAAAGATAACTGAAGATGTCTTTTTACCGAAAGCATCCCGAACTAAAAATCTTTTATTAGCTAAGTTATCCGATGCCGGGTTAGAGGAATCTTTCATTGAAAAGAGGATAGCTCCGCGTGAAATACATAACTTTGATCGCGATTCTTGGGTTGAAAGAGTTTGTGAGAAAGTCAGTACCATTTTTGGGTGGACCAAAGAACAACTTCTTGGTGATGAACCTCTATCTATAGGACGAGATGGAGCATTAGTTGCTAGATTTAAGATGCCCGCAGGGGCTAATGAGCAATACGCAAGCGCATATA
Source organism: Vibrio sp. 1F263 (assembly GCF_041439035.1). NCBI lineage: Bacteria > Pseudomonadati > Pseudomonadota > Gammaproteobacteria > Vibrionales > Vibrionaceae > Vibrio > Vibrio sp. 1F263. The sequence goes on from NZ_JBGONI010000045.1 coordinate 3,528, forward strand.
CACAATATGCTTATACTGTTGCTAAATTAGCTATTAGATACTTCAACAAGCCTAAAGAAGTATTAAATGAAGATGCTGAAATCATCAGAAATGAAATAATCGGCAAGTACGGTGATGTTAGTTTTGAGTCTTTACTTTCTCATGCCTATGATAAAGGTGTTATCGTTCTCGGCTTAAATGATTCAGGTGCATTTCATGGCGCAACCTGGAGAATATCACACCGAAATATTGTCGTACTCAAACAAAAGACACTCCATACTTCCCGCTGGTCATTTGATTTACTGCATGAGCTATATCACGCTAGCCAACGACCAGAATTAAGTGAATTTTCATTAATTGAGTTAAGTGAAACCAGTGATGAAAGAAGGCTAGATCAGGAGGAGATCGAAGCTAACAAGTTCGCTTCTAAAGTATTATTAGGGATGGAAGCGGAAAATTACGTCAATATGTGTTTTGCAAGCGCGAATGGTAACCTTGCATGGCTCAAAAATGCTGTCATACAGATAGCAGAGCAATATGATTTAGATTGCGGTGTCTTGGCGAATCAAGTTGCAAACAAACATGACATTATGGAAAGAAAGGTCGGTCGAAAATCGACTTGGTGGGGAACCGCTCACAACTTACAACAAAAAAACTGTGATCCTAGAGAAGTGTGCAACTCAAAACTTAAAGAGCACATATCCATTGAAGATATGGATGAGTTTGATAGAGAGTTCTTTGAACAAGCCATATACACGTAAGTAAAGTTTTAATTCTTTTTAAAGCCAGCCTTTAGGTCAGTTTAGTTCGGAGTTAGAGCATTAATAACTAAACGTTTTTTGTTTATTTTCACCTAGTTGTCATTTAACAGGCTTATAGTTGAATAAGGAATGGTTGTTCACGCTCGAAGAATTCAGTGAACAAGCTGAAGAAGCAATTTTATACTCGGCAACAGAAGCTAGCCTACGATTAAACGTAGATCACGCAATTGCCATCATGAAAGAGTTAGAAGCTAATGAAGACACAGAGAGTATTCAATAGACTAGTATCAAATGACTTCGCTAATGCATCGCCTGAAGATGTTAAAACAGTTGCGTTGGCTGTTTGGCATGAGTCTTTCGTACCGACTGTAGAACACTTGAGGAAAGAAGCTTTGAAACGTGCTGGTTACTTGGTTGATAAGCTAATGCGGTTTAATTGTGTTCCTACTGCTGTAAAGCAGCAGCTGTGTAATCTACGTGACCAATTATTACAATTCGCTGAAGCAGTAACATCAAAATGTGAAAAACTAGCCAAACAATGGGGTTTAACCAGCGATCTTAAACGCGAAGTTAGTTCTTTGCTTGAATTCCAAACTAGGCACTACCAACACGCATAAACTCAGATTCAAATGAAGAGGGATTATTTATCAGTTCTATAAGTCAAAGCTTCCGAAAACTTCGACAAGGTAACGGTAGCTTTGCTTACTAGCTAAACTGATTACTTTCTTTTTTTGATGTTAATCTATAAATCATACTTTCAAAGCTCATTTCAATTGAAGCGGCTTTCACTACGACACTCCATTTTAGCTCTAAACAGTGCTATTCATTAGCCATTAAACGAGTTTTCTATCATAACCTCTTCAACAAACAACGAAGCTCTAACTATCCATTTCTAGACATATTTTGCTTGCTAGTTAAATCTGACTAAGAGTTATGGCGTTTTTAAATACAAAAAAACCAGCTCATGGCCGGTCTTATGAATTAGGTACAAGTAATAGCTCATTGCGGAGAAAGAGTAATTTTCTTTGCTTTACCAGCTTTAATTGCAGCATTACAAGCTTGCGACAACTTACGCATAGCTTCAAGCTTACGTTTGTTAGTTACTTCATTTTTTTTTAAACGCATAATTTATTCCTTCAGTGCCAAAACTACACCATGAATCATATTCTAGTTGATCTGCGTACTTCCTTGCAAGCAAATTATAGAACAATACTAACCTTTCATCTACAGCAGAAGCCGTATAAACAATCACATTTTTACTTCTCGAATGTGACAGGATCAAAGCTGCTATGACTCTACCTAAAAGGTTTAACTGCTGTCTAGTAATCGCTCTTTCTGGTTGCTCAAAGAGTGTTTGATTTTCGATGTTTGACTTTAAGTCAAACTTAATCTCAAAACAATTTTCGTTGAGTTTCATTCCTATTCGGTCTTCGGTATCCTCCAGCCTACCATCACTAAAGTCACCTTCTGTCGACGGAGTTAGGTAAACAGTGTACTCGCTCTCCATGATGTTGCATTCTATTTGATAAACAATAAAACCTAAATCAACTTCTGTTAACTCTATAGGTGGTAAGTTTCGATGATCTAAAAACTTGAATACTTCTGAAACATCACCGATTACCGTAGGATTACTAGTTTCACTATTAGAAACAATGTTGTAGTTTACAAATTTAGCTCCAGACGCCAAAGCATTTGCCTCTAATGCAGCTAAAGGAAAACCATTGTTACTAACACCAAGTACTATTAGGAGATCGTTTACTTCCCACTCAATATTGAAAAGGTCTACACAAGGGACATCTTTGCATTGAACGATACTGTCTGGTTCATTTATACAACCATGAAGATGTACCGCACTCCCTCCAGCTTTCTCAATTAAGTCATCAATATTTAAAGTGTAATGTAGAAACTCAACTCCTAGTGATTGACAATATGTTTCGAGATACATACATTCGTAATGTGCTCGATTCGGTAAAAATTGCTCATATTTATGCCGAATTTTCTTTACAAGAGCCAATACTTCACAAGGTGAAGCTCCTTGGAATGCTTGGTATTCAGGTGTATTTTTAATATCTTCATATGCAGGCAGTTCTGAAGGAACAGAAAGCCCAGCACCTGATAAAACAATCACTTTCATAGTTTGGATACGTTATTGTCTATCATAATTACCAACTTTCTGGCGTTTCGCGGTATTTTATCAATATAATACAGTCATTGGTAGTAAAGCATTGATACTTGGTTATGCAACAAGAAGATAAGACAACCATAAATCCCCCAACACTTCTAGTTTCAAGTTGCTTTGCGTAACCTAAAACGTAAAAATTAACTCAAACGCCTTAAATTGCTTCTAGCCAGAACTTGCCGATGGTTTAACTTCCTGTGAATCTACTTCGAATTAACTTTAATCTTTATCTCTCCAACAATTTATCCTTCTTAAAGAGAAGATTTTATGGCGACAAATTGGCGACAGAATCTCCCGAAATACAAAGTTATATGTTTTTATACGCAGTTAAACTTTCCATAACCTATTGATATTTATTCTAACACCTTGAAATACAAGACAGTCGATTTGATCGATTAAGTTCTAAACTATAACGATTAATTACACTTCAGCCCTTGTTTAACCTTTTATTGCCTCCATATTTTCCATACAATCCTAAGCGATTATAAATAAAAACAATTTCAATTTCGGAGTCCTCATGAGCGACGTAAAGCACTGTAATTTATTGATTCTTGGTTCTGGCCCTGCTGGCTATACAGCTGCAGTTTACGCTGCTCGTGCAAACCTAAACCCAGTACTGGTTACCGGTATGCAGCAAGGTGGTCAGCTTACCACCACAACAGAAGTTGAAAACTGGCCGGGTGATGCTGAAGGTTTAACGGGCCCTGCTCTAATGGATCGCATGAAAGAGCACGCTGAGCGCTTTGAAACAGAGATCCTGTTCGACCACATTAACGAAGTCGACCTATCTAACCGCCCTTTCCGTCTGAAAGGCGATTCTGGCGAGTACACGTGTGATGCATTGATCATCTCAACGGGCGCATCAGCTAAGTACCTAGGTTTAGATTCTGAAGAAGCATTCAAAGGCCGTGGCGTTTCTGCTTGTGCAACGTGTGATGGTTTCTTCTACCGCAACCAGAAAGTTGCAGTTGTGGGTGGTGGTAACACCGCTGTTGAAGAAGCACTTTACCTGTCTAACATCGCGTCTGAAGTTCACCTTGTTCACCGCCGTGACACGTTCCGCGCTGAAAAAATTCTAGTGAAGCGTTTAATGGACAAAGTAGAGAACGGCAACATTGTTCTTCACACTGATCGCACGCTAGACGAAGTTCTAGGCGACGACATGGGTGTAACGGGCGTTCGTATTAAAGATACTCAGTCTGACAAAACGGAAGACATCGAAGTAATGGGCGCATTCATTGCTATCGGTCACCAACCAAACACTGAAATCTTCAAAGGCCAAGTCGACATGAAAGATGACTACATCATTGTTCAGTCGGGTCTTGAAGGTAACGCAACACAAACTAGCATCCCGGGCGTGTTCGCTGCAGGTGATGTAATGGACCACAACTACCGCCAAGCAATCACTTCTGCTGGTACAGGTTGTATGGCTGCACTGGATGCTGAACGCTTCCTAGATGGCCTTAACGATAAGTAAATCTGAGATTGCAGATTTAAATATCGAAGCCCTCACCTCAGTAGATGCAGGGCGTCATCACATTTTGTTGTAAATCCCTAGAGCCCAGTGGTATATCCACTGGGCTTTCTTTTGTATACTAGCCGCCCTCAACAAATAATAATTATCATTAAGCCTTCATAATGGATAAGAAAAAACAACGCAGCTTGAACAAGTGGCTTAAGCAACAGAGTAAGTTAGCGAAACGCTGGCTTATGATTGCGATTAGCCTTGGCGTACTTTCAAGCGTGTTCTTAATTGCTCAAGCAGCTCTTCTCGCCTCTATTCTTCACCAGCTGATCATCGAGAATGTCGATAAATCTGAACTGGTTGGTCATTTCGCAGGCTTAGCATTATCGGTCGTTGGCCGTGCTGGCTGTACATGGGGACGTGAAATCGCAGGTTATCGCTGTGGTGAACAGATCCGGGTCTACATAAGGCAACTCATCCTTGATAAGTTACGTGAATTAGGCCCTGCTTACATTAAAGGTAAACCTGCCGGTACGTGGGCAACGCTGTTGCTAGAACAAGTAGAAGACATGCAAGACTTCTTCTCTCGTTACCTACCTCAGATGTCTTTATCGGTAATGATTCCATTCATTATTTTGGTTGTGGTGTTCCCTGTAAACTGGGCAGCAGGATTGATCTTCTTGATTACTGCTCCACTGGTACCGATGTTCATGGCACTTGTGGGTATGAAAGCGGCCGATGCGAACCGTAAAAACTTCAAAGCGCTACAGCGCCTTTCAGGTCACTTTTACGACCGTTTGCAGTCAATGACGACTATCCGTCTATTTGACCGCACCAACGCTGAAACAGAAGTACTTAAAGGTGCATCTGAAGTGTTCAGAACGCGTACCATGGATGTGTTGAAAATTGCTTTCTTGTCTTCTGCGGTACTTGAGTTCTTCACGTCGATCTCGATCGCGATGACGGCTGTTTACTTTGGTTTCACCTACATCGGTGAGCTTAACTTCGGCCACTACGGTGTTGGCATTACTCTATTCGCAGGTTTGTTCATCCTTATCTTGGCGCCAGAGTTTTACCAACCTCTGCGTGACTTAGGTACTTTCTACCACGCGAAGCAACAAGCAGTTGGCGCAGCCGAAAGTATTGTCGAGTTCCTAGAAACAGACATCACTAAGGTTAAATCAGGCAACACTCAACTCGATTCAGCTCAAGGCATCAATATTGAAGCTACCGACCTAAAAGTGTTAAGCCCTGAAGGTGTTCAATTAGTTGGTCCTATCTCGTTCGCACTTAACACTCGCCAATCGACGGCGTTAGTTGGCCCAAGTGGTGCGGGTAAAACAAGTTTGATCAATGCCATCCTTGGTTTCATGCCTTATGAAGGAAGCTTGAAAATCAATGGTATTGAATTGCGTGACCTCGACTTAGCCTCTTGGCGTAAAACCATTAGCTGGGTTGGTCAAAACCCGTTGCTACTGCACGGCAGCATTCGTGACAACGTCACTCTAGGTAAGCATGATATCGCTGACCAAGTTGTTGAGAATGCACTTGAGCAATCATTTGCTAGCGAGTTCGTTAACGAGCACGGCTTGGATTACATGATTTCTGATCGCTCTGGTGGCCTGTCTGTTGGTCAGTCTCAACGTTTGGCACTAGCTCGCGCAATGATTCAAGATGGCCAGTTCTGGTTGTTAGATGAACCAACTGCCAGCCTAGATACTCGTAGCGAACAGTTAGTAATGAAAGGCATCAATAGCAATATTGAAAGCCGCACTGCCCTACTTGTGACGCACCAACTCGCTCCTCTTAAATCGGTCGATAATATTCTGGTTATGCGTGATGGTGGTCTGGTTGAACAAGGTCATTACTCTCAGCTTTCAACTGCGGGTGGTTTGTTCGAAGAGATGCTGAACGCGAACTTAGCTCAACAAGATAATAAGGGTAATTTAGATGCGTGATTTACTGCCTTACCTGAAACTCTATAAAAAGCATTGGTTTGGCCTATCGCTAGGCATGCTATTGGCTTTTGCTACTCTGTCGGCTTCTATTGGCTTGTTAACGCTATCAGGCTGGTTCATTTCAGCTTCTGCGGTTGCAGGCCTTACGATTGCGCGTGAAACCTTCAACTACATGCTACCGGGTGGTGGTGTACGTGGTTTGGCAATGAGCCGTACTGCGGGTCGTTGGGGTGAACGTGTTGTCAGCCACAATGCAACATTCAAACTGTTAACTGATTTACGTATCTTCTTCTTCAAGAAGCTGGCTCCGCTGATCCCAGGTCGAATTTCAAACCTTCGTGATGCTGACCTACTGAACCGTTTGGTTGCTGATGTAGACGCCATGGATCACGTGTACTTACGTTTAGTAAGCCCAGTGACGGTGGGTGTGTTCGGGATTTTCTTCCTGACTCTATTCTTGATGTGGTTCGATAGCTCGCTTGGTTTGATCTTAGGTTCTATCCTTCTGATCATGCTGTTGGTTTGGCCAATCTTGTTCTACAAGCTGGGCAAGCGTAACGGCGGTGAACTGACACAGAACAAAGCGGATCTTCGTGTGACTACGCTAGATTGGATTGAAGGCTACAGCGAACTGACTCTGTTTGGTGCTGAAGAGCGGTACCGTAATGCGATTCTAGAAACGCAACACAAGCTGATGGCGAATCAGTTTGTGAATGCCAACCTAACAGGTATGGCGTCAGCAGCACTGATGCTGTTCAACGGTTTGACGCTTGTTCTTATGCTTTGGCTTGCGGCTGACGGTGTGGGTGGTAATGCACCAGACCCGTTCATCGCGCTAATGGCATTCGCAACCATGGCAAGCTTCGAGCTATTAATGCCAATTGCAGGTGCGTTCCAGCATTTAGGTCAAACTCTGTCTTCTGCTCGTCGCTTGAACGAAGTGATTCTGTCGGAGCCTGAAGTTCAGTTTGCTGAAGAGAAGCTCGACATCAACAAGCCGCTTGATATTACGTTCTCAAACGTGACGTTCAACTACCCTGATTCTGAGCGTAGTGTTCTGAACGCTGTTGACCTAACGATCCCTGCCACGCACAAGGTTGCGATTGTTGGTCAAACGGGTTCTGGTAAATCGACTCTGATTCAGCTTCTAACTCGCTACTGGGATCCTAAAAAGGGCTACATCTCAATCGCGGGCATTGAACTAACACAATGGAACGAGTCACAACTGCGTGAATCAATCAGTGTAGTAAGCCAACGTGTCGACATTCTAAATGGTACTTTGCGTGACAACTTGTTGATTGCGAAACCAGATGCCAACGATGAGCACCTAGCTAACATCCTTAAAGACGTTGGTCTAGAAAAGCTGCTTGAGAATGACGGTCTTGATAGCTGGTTAGGTGACGGTGGTCGTCAACTGTCTGGTGGTGAGAAGCGCCGTATTGGCATCGCACGTGCCATTCTTCATGATGCCCCTATCCTGCTTCTAGATGAGCCAACAGAAGGCTTAGATAAGCAAACTGAGCAGAGCATCATGGCGCTGTTCGAGAAGCACTTCGAAGGCAAGACGGTTATCTTCATTACGCACCGCTTGATTGGTCTGGAATCGATGGATTCGATCGTTCTGATTGAACAAGGCGAGATTGTTGAACACGGCTCTCATGAGAAGCTGTTAAACGAAGCAGGACGTTATTTCCAACTTCGTCAGGCAATCTAGCTCCTCATAAGTTATAAAGAAAACCATTCAAAGCCCGAGTTTATACTCGGGCTTTTTTGTGTCTTTATGTTTTTGTATCATCACTCTTGAGCAATCTATTAGGCAAGTTTGGTTTTAAGCCTCTTTACTAAATCACTGACTTATCGAATTGGTTTTAAACAAAGTTCTGTTTGAGCTTCTCTTCTAACGCTTGAACGCACAGTTTGATGGCAATCGGTGTGTTTGAGGCGAATGGGTTCAACGCATAAACCGTGTTAGTGGGTAGTTGAAAACTTGGTAAGAGATCGACCACTTCATTTGATAGTTGATGAAGATAGAAGTCTGGGATCACACCAATGCCAACGCCAGATTTGATCAACGCGAGACAACTATGAAAGGAGTTCGTAGTGCAGCTTGCTTGTTGTTGGTAAATAAAGTTTTGATCTGTTTGAGAAGTAAAGTGATGAGAGACTTGCTTACCTTGCCATGAGTTAGCAATGTAAGGAATAGATTCAAGCTCACGAGAACGCATGCTTTCAACGCCACACAACACGTCTTTAAACTCGCCCAAGCGTTTCTGCTTTAGGTTACTGTCACGAGAAGTTCCTACTCGTACTGCGAGATCAATATCGTGTTCCATGAAATCTAAGTGCTGATCATCGCTTATCAGCTCGGGTTTTAGCTTGGGATATTGCTTCATTAGATCTGCGACAACAGGGGCGACGAGCAAGTCCATAAGAGCATTCGGTGCAGTAATACGAATCCGACCTTGTGGCTCTTCTAGCTCAGCTTTAGCCATATCCCAAGCCGAGTCAGCAATCACGTTAATGTCTTTGCAACTCAAATAAAAACGTTCACCCATACTGGTCAGAGTTTGTCTGCGTGTTGTGCGCTTGAGAAGTGAAGCCCCTAACTCTTGTTCCAGAATTTTGAGGTGCTGACTGACGACGGACTTAGACAACTCAAGCTTTTCAGCCGCAGCTGATACTGAGCCCTGCTCTACGATGTGAGCGAAAATCGACATCTGCTTTAGCTTACTCATCTTATTGTTCTCTTTTTACACACAGTATTTTCTATTATCTCTGTTTTTCAACTTAATTTCCAAGACTAAACTGAATCCAACTTATCGAGACACCCAAATCAAAGACACAGTGTTTGAAAGAAAACTGATATGGAGAAAGACAATGTTAAACAACCAAATTTTAGAAGCATGTAAGCAAGGCATTAACGCGTGGCAGAAAGCATTCAACAGCCAAGATGCGAAAGGTTGTGCAGATCAATATGCTGAAAGCTGTGTAATGGAAGCGCGTCCATTTGGTACTTTTGAAGGTCGTGAAGCGATTCAAGCATTTTGGCAAAACATCATCGACCAAGGTTTCAAAGACGTTGATTACACAGACGTTACGTGGGAAGAGCACCCAGAAGGCGGCTACATTTTGACGGCTAGTTGGACAATGAACAAAGCGTTTGGTGTGGTGCACCGTGAGCACTGGGCACTAGAAGCGGATGGTTGTGCTCGTTTAATCAGCGATGATTTTGAGGTTCAAGGCGAACGCTAGCCTGCTCGCTTTTAAAAGAACAAGCCGCTTTAAAAAATAATGCGATAACAGTAGTTATGTCGCTAAAAAATAGTTATGTCGCTAGAAAATAGTTATGTCGCTAGAAAAACAAAGGCCGGTAGTCTGAATCAGACTACCGGCCTTCTCTTTTTATTCCAGCCTGTTATCGACTGCTTACGAAAAACAACCGTTATAGTGCCGCTTTCTTCGCTTCTGTAATCCAAGCATCAAACGTATTTCGGTTCGCTTTGATCCAACCGTTTACGTGCGCTTCAATATCAGCCGAGCTGTTCTTACCTTTACTCATCATCATGTTCTGAGCACTTACATCATTGATGTTAAGTTTGATGATTTCAAAAAGCTTCGCCGCAGATGGGTTGTTCTTAGCAAACTCTTTGTTCGCAATAATACGCATCGAGTTCATTTCGAAGCCGTAGTTCTTACCGTTAGACAAAGTCGTATCAACATTCGCACGATCACCCGGAAGTGAAGAGAATGGAACTTCTAACCAAACTACGTCTTCGTTAGGAACCAATACACCACTTACCCAATAAGGTGTCCACGTGTAGTAAAGAACTGACTCGCCCTTTTGGTAACGTGAAATCGTATCTGCGATGATCGCTGCATAGTTACCTTGGTTGTGAGTAACGGTATCGTCCAATTTGAATGCAGAGATTTGGTGTTCGATGACCATCTCACAACCCCAACCAGGGTTACAGCCCGTCAGGTCTGCTTTGCCATCACCATCAGCATCAAACAGCTTAGCGATTTTTGGATCAGTCAATTGACCAATGTTAGTGATGTTGTACTTTTCTGCCGTTTTCTTATCAATAAGGTAACCTTGAGCGGCACCACTTACATACTGGCCTTCACGGTAGAATTTGTCATCGCCACCCGCCATTTTGTATTTGTCAGCGTGGAGTGGGAACCAACCTACTGTTAGGAACGTTGCGTCACCTTTTGCGATAGAAGTGTAAGCTACGTTGTAGTCCACTTCTTGCGTTGATTTCACATCATAACCAAGCTCTTCTAAAGCACGGTTAACAATCAGTGTTTGGAACGTTTCTTCAGCAACTGAAGATTGAACAGGCTGAACTGATACACCTTCACCCGGTAAGCTTGCAGCCCACACGTTCGTTGATACAGCCAGTGTCGAAACGATGCTAACGGCTAGCTTACTCTTCCATGAATTATTCATTGGTGTTTTTCCTTAGTTGTAGTTCTGATTGTTTACCGCGATTTAAAGCTTTTAGCACAAGGGAAACAGGCCCCATGTGATACCAGCGTAATTTTGTATTACCTGCATTTACCCCGAGAACTTGGGTAATGCGGTCAAGTAGGATTGCAAGAATAACAATGCCTAGGCCACCAACAGCGGCCAATCCCATATCCAGTCGGCCAATACCTCTCAGTACCATTTGACCTAATCCACCTACCGCGATCATTGATGCGATAACCACCATCGATAGCGACAGCATCAGTGTTTGGTTCACGCCCGCCATGATGGTTGGCAGTGCAAGTGGTAGTTGAATTCGGTAAAGCATCTGCTTTTTGCTGGCACCGAATGAGTGACCCGCTTCGATCAACTCTTCCGGTACTTGCTGAATACCCAAGATAGTCAAACGTACAACAGGAGGAAGTGCGAATATGATCGTCACCACCACACCTGGAACGTTACCGATACCAAACAACATTACGATGGGCACAAGATAAACGAAGGCTGGCGTCGTTTGCATGGCATCAAGAATTGGGCGTACGAATTTAGCCGCGGTATTGCTGCGAGCGAGCCATATCCCCATGGGTAAGCCGATCAGCAGACAGAAGAATACCGATGTCATGACGAGTGAAAGTGTGGTCATCGCTTCAGACCAAGCGCCAATCAAGCCAATAAAAGTCAAAGAAACGGCTGTAGCCAAACCAAGCTTCAGGTTTGAAAACTGCCATGCAACAAGAAACAAAATGATCAACATGAATGGTGCAGGTGTCGACACCAACGCCGTTTCAAATGAACTTAGAATGAAATCGATAGGCACACGGATTGCTTGAAACAATGGACGTCCGTGCTCAACTAACCAATTCAGTCCAGACTCTACCCAAATGTCGACGGGCAAAACTGCTTCTGAAAAAGGGTTAAGTGGATCAAAAGGTGTCGTTTCGACTGTTTCGCTGCTTAACCAATCTGCTGATGGTGAGGTATCAGCTGCTTGACCCCAAGGATCACTTGATGGCTGAGCTGTCGCTCCTGAGTTAGTAGACTGAGACCATGGGTCATTATTTGTTTGTTCAGACGACATGATCTACCCCTTATCCAATGTTTGTAACAGTCGCGACTTAGTTACCACGCCAAAGTAATTACCTTGCTCATCCACAACAGGAACGGAGTAAGGCACACCGCCAACAAGGCCAAGCACACCGTTGATTGGTAAATCAGGGTTCAGCGTTAGGCCATCATCGAGCTGCGCACTGACGAGTGATTTGTTCTCTTTGTGTGCTTTACGAAGGGAATCAACAGAGACAATGCCGGAGTAACGACTGCTTTTCTCAACAACAATGCCGTATTCACGGTCGTTATCCATCAAGATTTGTAGAGCGGACGCTGGGCCGTCATGTTCTGATTTTTTAAATACCGCCGCTGGCTTCTTACGTGCAATGTCTTTCACCGTAAGAACACTTGCTACATTCACACCGCGGAAGAAAGCTTCGACATAATCGTTCGCTGGGTTGTTAAGAATTTCGTCTGGGGTACCCACTTGAACCACCTCACCGTTTTGCATAATGGCAATACGGTCACCGATTCGCATCGCTTCATCCAAATCATGGGAGATGAAAACAATGGTTCGTTTATCGTCATTTTGAAGGCGAATAAGCTCATCTTGCATTTCAGTACGAATCAAAGGATCGAGCGCCGAGAATGCTTCATCCATCAACAAGATATCAGGGTCACATGCTAGAGCACGAGCCAAACCAACACGCTGCTTCATACCGCCAGACAATTCATCAGGGTAAGATTCTGAATACGGCCCGAGACCGACTCGTTCCAACGCTTCAAATGCTGACTGTTTTCTCTTATCGACTTCAACACCCGCTAGTTCAAGACCAAACGCGGCGTTTTCAATCACTGTCATGTGAGGCATCAATGCGAAGTTTTGGAAAACCATGGAGATGTTGTTGCGACGGACTTCGCGGAGCTCATCTTCTGAGGTGTGGGCAATGTCTTTGCCTCGAAGAAGCACATTACCTTTGGTAGGTTCAATCAAGCGGTTAAGAAGGCGTACTAGGGTTGATTTGCCAGATCCTGACAGTCCCATTATGACGAAAATCTCGCCTTCTTGAATGCTAAGAGAAACATCGTTAACGCCGATCGTTAACCCTGTTTCTTCGAAAACTTTATCTTTGTTCGCGCCTTCATTAATCATTGTAAAAGCACGGTCGGTGTCTTCACCAAACACCTTGTACAGTCCCTTAACTTCCAGTATGGGATCCATGTAATTTAATCCTTTCTTAGTTATCTAAACTAATAGTTATTTAAACTCAAAACCGATTATTTAAACTTAAAAACGGTTATTTAAACCCGAAAAACGATTAGCACTCTAAGCAATTAACCCATGCAAATCAAGGGGCACCGTTCTGTAAAGTCGATGGAAAACCGTTAAACCCCCAGCCCAAACAAAGGTCAAATATCAAGCCCATACAAAGCAAAATATTGATAATAAAGAAATTTAAATCACACTCAACACCTGCGGCATTATGTATTACTTACAGATAGATTATTGAATATTTATTTCACATCAGAACAATTAATAGGCTAAATAGACCAAGAATATGCACAAATAGTTCGTGTACAAATAATTCGAATACAAACCAATTAAGAGGATTTAAACGCCACTAAGACCGGTAAATTAACACCATTACGAGGCGCGCACTCCCAATGACTTTTACACACATATGAAGGGCAATCTGGATAGAGTCCGTCCAATTAGGCACAGATCGGATTGATACCTTCATCTCCGATATAGAAGACATAACACCAACTGTGATACTTGCTGCAAACTGTCAAAAGTCGATTACCCAGGCCGAAAGACAACTTGTAGAGTACACATTGCTGATCCATTCTTTATCTAAAGGCTGGATACTCTTTCGGACAGATAAAAGGACAGGTATTAGAATGATAAAAATGCTGGTGTGTGACTTTGATGGCACGCTTGATGGCGGCTCGTCTCATGGGGTTGATCAGTTGTTTAACTACTTAACAAAACAACCGGATATCCGCTTTATCATCGCGACAGGTAGAACACTGCCCTCAATTCGTGTGGGTTTAGCTTCTGACAACTACCCGAAACCACACACGATTATCAGCGACGTAGGCACGAGAATTCATCACGAGCACTCCCAAACACCGGATCACACCTGGCACAATCAATTAGAAGCGTCTTGGAACAAGTCAAAGGTTGAGTCTGCACTTGCATCGCTCGATTTCATGGGAGAGCGCTTAGAGAGCCATCAAGGGGAATACAAGATCACTTTCGAAGGAAAACTCTCAGAGCCTCAACATGAGCTGATCGCATCTCGTCTGGAATCACACGGTTTAGATGTACACCTTACTTATTCCCACGATTGGTACTTAGATATCACGCCTAAGGGTGTCAACAAGGCCACAGCGATTCATCATCTACTTAAACAACATCAGTTAAGCATTGAAGAGGTATGCGTGGCTGGCGACTCAGCGAACGACACCTCAATGCTAACCATAGATGGCGTAAATTCAATATTGGTCGCGAATCATTACCCTGAGATCGCTCACCTGTCCGATCGAGATAACGTATACACCAGCAGAGCAACACATGCAGAGGGTGTGTTAGAAGGCCTTAAATACTGGCAAGGGCTTGCTGCGTCGGGGAATTAATACAAGTGTATCAAGCAGATTGCCTCGACTTGATACACTTATTTCCAACCAGGAAGCCAATGATCCTTATCGGTTAGATCGCGCCAGTTAATGTCTTCTTCTCGTTTCGTCATCACCGCTTCTATTAAGCAACGAATGACCTCCCCTTCTTCGAATTCGACCTCAGTGATCATAAAGTGCTTTTCTTTCTTTACTGGGCTAACGGCCGTCCATTTACTGCGAAGTAGTTTCTTTGGATTGATTCGATTCATTGATTCCCCTATCTGGTTGGGTAGTTGTCACTGTTCGTTAGTACTTTATCTATAATCCTCAAAGAGTTAAAAAGATCACTTCATGTTAAGAAAGCCTACGGTTCAACCCCAGGTAAGTCATAACTAAAATCAATAAAATAAATCGTGAACTCGGTACAATAGTTGCCACCAGTTCACAAACAAACTCCCCATGAGCCAAACAGAGTTCCAACAAAAAATAGCGAGCTTTACTTCGATTGAACAAGCGCTTGATTACTTCGAAATAGGCTTTGATAGCAAGTTCATCGACCAAAATAGAATAGAGCTTGTGAAGCGCTTCAATGGTTATCTGATCCTGTCAAAGCCGGATGATTGGTTTGCTGGAAGAAGAGCGCTGAAAAATGCGTACTGTAAGGTGCAACGCAGTAAACTCGATCGCTATACACGCTCTGCCTGTCGTGGTTGCACGACTTGCCAACGTCGATAGCTCAAAGTTAACCGTTAAATAGCTGTCGATTTAAAAGTAGGCAGCTAAAAAACAGATAGCTGAAATAACATCTCATTACGATTTAGTTAGTGGTTTGCTCGAAAAAAAGTGTGCTAATCTTACGGCAACTCAACTACGAGATAAAAACTACAATGAAAATTTTCAGCAACTTCGAAAGCGGCAACATTCACGTCGTTTCAGCAGATTCACCACAAAACATTCAACTAACTATTCCAGCGGATAATCAAACTGAAATCGCACAATGGTTTCATTTCCGCTTAGAAAGTGAAGCTCAACAAGCTCACCACTTTGAAATCGGCCAATTGGCAACATCTGCCTACCCTGAAGGCTGGAAAGATTATGATGTGGTTGCATCGTATGACCGTGAAGAGTGGTTCCGCATTCCATCTCAATTCGATGGCGACACTTTAAGCTTTGATATCATTCCTGAACACGATTCAATGTACTTCGCGTACTTCGCACCGTATTCATACGATCGTCATCAAGATCTCCTGCACAGTGCTCAAACGCACCCTGCTTGTAAGCTAGAAACTCTGGGCCATACGTTAGATAACAACGACATCACTTTGCTAACCATCGGTGAGCCAAGTGCAGAGAAGAAAAACATCTGGGTTATTGGTCGCCAACATCCGGGCGAGACCATGGCTGAATGGCTGATCGAAGGTCTGCTGCAACGCTTGCTTGATGAAACAGACACAGTTGGTCGTTCACTTCTAGACAGCGTTGTATTCCGCGTTGTACCTAACATGAACCCAGACGGCAGTATCCGTGGTCACCTACGCACTAACGGTATTGGCGTTAACCTAAACCGTGAATGGCAGTCACCTTCTATGGAACGCAGCCCTGAGGTTTTCCTTGTTCGCGAGCGCATGCTAGAAACTGGCGTTGACCTTTGTCTAGACATCCACGGTGACGAAGCGATTCCATATAACTTTGTTGCTGGTAGTGAAGGTACGCCTTCATACAATGAGCGCATTGCAAAACTAGAGAATCACTTCAAGCAAGCTCTTCTTACTATCACGCCAGAGTTCCAAGATGAATTTGGCTACGATAAAGACGAACCGGGCAAAGCAAATATGACCGTCGGTACAAACTGGATCGGCGAACAGTTCAAGTGTTTGGCATACACTGTCGAGATGCCATTTAAAGATCACATCAGCCACGCTGACGAACTGTACGGTTGGTCTCCAGAGCGCAGTGTTGCATTTGGTCACGACATGCTAGCAGCGGTTTGGGCAACAGTCGACGAGCTATAAGACGAAGCAAACTTGTTAGTTTGTCTTTAGAAGTAGTTTGTTCATATAGATGACAAAGCCCAGCACTCGTCAAAGTGCTGGGCTTTTTATATCAGATAACGATGAGTTACTTGGGTTTTAGGCATTTAGATGCTTTGCTTATGCCACTCTAAGGTTCGCGAAGAAAACCGGGTACCTTTGCCTAATGTGTCGTTGTTCAGCCACCATATCTTTGAAACTCGGGCCTTGTGATAACAGAACGATCACTTCATCGCCTTCTTGCCTCAATACAGAACCACGAATATCAATGCTGTTATTACCATGCAACCATAAAGTGCCTGCCATTGAGAAGCCTCGATAGACCGGGATGATGTTACTCATCATCAAGCGCACGCCTTTTTCAGAAACTTCACTGACATGAAAAAGTTCATCTTTGATTCGTATCACTGGGCGCGCCTTTTTAGGGTACTTCAGGCGGTAATACTCACGTTTCTGGGTGAATGACTCTTCACTCATCGATGACTCCCTGTCTCTATTTTTATTTCTATTTATTAAAAAACAAGCTAGTAAAACAACTCAAAAACACACCATACCGTTGGCTCTATTCATCCTTTAACTTCTAACCTAGATTCAAAACAAAGATGCCAACCAAATGGATAACTGATAATTATATCGACTTTGTGATCAATTGCTTTAGGTTTTTACTCCAAAATATTCATAGTCTTTAGGATTCAATAAAAAATGGGATGTAAGTCGTCTATCTCAAATTCGATTTCGCCATATTAAGACTAAAGAGCAAGCTGAAGTTCACCGATAAACTGATTCTCTAACTTTTGACGTCCTGTTAAACTCCACCTCCCTTTTGATACTTGGTTCATTTATGTCATTTGATAGCCTAACCCTTAACCCAAAAACCGTCTCCGCGATCCCATCTCAATTCAATAAGCCGACAGAGGTACAGCAAGCGGTAATTCCTACAATTATTGCGGGGAAAGACGTGCTGGCGTTGGCTCAAACGGGTAGCGGAAAAACGTTGGCATTTGGCTTACCTTTGCTGAACAGCATCAAGCATGATGTAAATGAACTACAAGCGATAATCATTGTTCCAACCCGTGAACTTGCCTCTCAAGTAGCCAAAGCACTAGAACCCATCGCAACCACACTTGATATCAAAACGGTGACACTGACTGGTGGAGTTGATATCGAGATCCAGCAACAGCAATTGTTAGAAAAGCCACAACTCGTGATCGCAACTCCTGGCCGCCTACATGCCGTTATTCAAGAGAACAAGCTCGAGCTAACCCAATGCAGGTCTTTAGTTCTTGATGAGGCAGACCGTTTACTCGACATGGGATTTTGGCCAGATGTTCAAACCATTATTTCTGCTCTTCCTAAAAAGCATCAAACACTGCTGTTTTCGGCTACGCTGCCAAAAGAGCTGTTCAGTCAGATTGAGGCGCTTCTTGTTAATCCAGTAAAGGTTACGACGCATCAAGAAAACAGCGTGGTCGCGGCTATTGAAGAAACTCTGTACTTAGTGAACAAAGGCAGTAAAGCTCAAGCGCTGATCGCCCTAGTCAATCAGCACGCATGGTCGCAGGTATTGGTATTTATTGGCGCAAAAGACAATGCAGATGCATTAACCAAGCGATTGAGTAAAGCCAAAATAAGTGTGAATGCGCTACACGGAAATAAGAGCCAAGAAGAGCGAGAGCAAGCATTAGAGAGTTTCAAAAATGGCACGACTCGTGTGCTTATCGCCACCGACGTTATGGCTAGAGGCATCCATATTGATCAACTACCTGTCGTAATTAACTTTGATTTGCCATCGCATTCGGCGACTTACGTACACCGAGTTGGTCGCACAGCAAGAGCAGGAAGTACTGGCAGCGCGATCTCTCTGGTTAGCCACAGCGAAACTGACTACCTGAATGCAATTCGTACTCTGACCAATAAACCTCTTATGCTACAAGCGTTGGAAGGCTTCCCAGTTACAGACAAACCTGCATCTGAAGCGACAGCTCGCAAACGTCCGCCTAAAGACAAAATGGCTAACCGAAGAACCGCAAAAAAGAAGAGTGTTAAGCAATTTAAGAGCAAACCAAGTTCTTCGAAATAACCTGTTATTCAAAGTAACCACAGAAAATCGAATAGCCCAGTTTGCACTGGGCTTTTTTATGGTTGATCTCATATTAGCAGGACCAAAATACAAACTTATGCCCTCAAACCTCCATAAAGATGCCAACCTAAATGACACTTTTATGAATTATGATGCCAAGGTATTGATTCTTGGTTGCTCAAAAAAAATACTCTAAAATCACGTTGACGCCCCTATATCTGACAACTAGATTTTTCTATTAGTGTCTAAAAACCGGGAGGTCATTGAAATGAAACGTGCAAGCTCTACATATCGATTACAACTGATTAAGGAAGTGGCTACTCGCCGAGATCGTCAGCGTTCTAATGACCCGATGGCAAACTACATACAAAACCTAATAGACAACAAAGATGACTGTGATACCTCGGTGGAACGTAACCAGAGATTCAGTGGCAGTCATTTTGATGAGCATATTGGTGGTTGGGTTAGCGACCATTGGGGTAGCAAGTAAGCCTATATCTCTAGTCACTGATATAGTCGATAGAACAGCATCGTTAGCTGTAGAATTAATATCCGTATTAACCTATCATCTGCAACAATTCCCTATCCAAGAGTAAGCAGAAAGTGTCTGAGTTAAAAAGAGAAAAAGAAGTGATGGTTGCCTTCCAAGTGATCCCTCGCGTTAAAGAAGGCAACAACTTCGAAGTGGTTGATAAAGCAATTGAAGTTGTGAAAGCTGCCGATGTGCCTTTCCAAGTCGGAGCTATGGAAACCACGATGAAAGGTGAACTCAACCTACTGTTAGATATCGTTAAAAAAGCAGAACAAGCTTGCTACGATGCAGGGGCTGTAGAAGTGATCACAAACATTAAAATTCACAGTAAAACCACCGAAGCCAATGATACATTTTGCACGTACCATCGTGGTGTAACGAAAGCGAATCACATGTTTGTTTAGCAATATGTTTATTTCAGAAAGCTGTTTATTTAAGAAAACAGGGCTTTAAGAAAGACTCTGAAGAACCAGTGATGTTATTGAAAAGGCATGTCTGAAAGGTGAGAAAGGATTTCCATTCGTTCTTCTTCTGACATCGAATGCCAATCACGCGGAGCCTCTTCAGGGTCATCTTTCGCCCCGATCGGTTTACGATCCAGTGCTTTAACTGGCTCTTTTTTGAATTTTCCGTTCTTTTTATTCATACCGACACCACTCCTTCAGGTACAAAGGTACCTACCTTAATATTACACCCCAACCATTATGTAAAGTAATAGTTACCTCGAGGTTAAATAAAATTTCAATACTTCCTCTTTAGCCGAAAAGATCTCTTTGGGGACTTGTACTTCCCTCTTCGTCAACCGACTTACCAACCAAATTTTTTTGCTTCATTATTTTTCTTCTATAGCGCTGACGACACAGCTTTATGACGTGTAACTGTTCTGACGGCGTCATCGACATCCAATTAAAGCGCTCCTCCCTTTTACGCATACAGCCATTGCAATAGCCTTTGTCATCGCTTGAGCAAACCCCCACGCAAGGGCTTGGAACTTGGAAAAACTCTAACTGCTCCACCCCGCCTCCTTACATAATCAAAATTACGCTTACTATCTCAAAAATAAGCGATTAATTTGTCGCCTAGCTCATGAAATCCATACTAAACTATGACCTTATACTGACACATATAGTGTTTTGTAAACTATACTTTGAACCCATCAAGTTACACTTATTCGGTAACTTCGTTCTTTCCTTTGGAGCCTTATAATATGAAGTTTAGTTCAAAAAAATTACTAGCAGTAGCCGCTTTACCTATGATGCTAGCAGCATGCACAACAACAGGTGATAACGCGATGCAAGTAACACCAACCGATCTACAGCACCATAATTGGGAACTTGCGCAAATTGATGGCAAGAACATTGAGAAAAGCGAACACCAAGCGACACCTCGTCTAGAGATCGGCGAAAAGATGACGGCAAACGGCATGGCTGGTTGTAACAACTTCTTCGGTCAAGGCGAACTAAAAGACGGTCAATTCCGCATTAAGCAAATGGGCATGACCATGAAAATGTGTCACGGCTCAGCAATGGAAATCGAACAATCGGTTTCCGCGACTCTAAGCGAGTGGAGCGACGTAACACTAACAAACGATACGCTAGTATTGAAAAACGATGTACACACGCTAACGTACACAATTCGTGACTGGGTAAACTAATCAGTCAGAGAAACCAAATATTGATTGAAGGAGCCCTAGTGGCTCCTTTTTTATTGCTTTTTTACACTCATGATTCCTTCAAAACTGACACTCATCGCTTACTTTTCGTACCAACCTCCAATAAACCTAAAAAATCTATCATTTGAGTGCAATAAATTCATCAGTTCAACGGTCTGTTGCTAGGATGGTAATAGCCCTTAAGTAATTGATTGAATTTACTGTTGAATTAGAATTTATTTCAGAAACAGATAGAATAACTATTAGGGCGTGTTGATCTTTCGTTAGCCACGAAAGGTCAACACGCCCTAGGGAGTTTGAAAATACAATGCTCTTGCCCGTTCACTACCAAATGGAAAAGTTTATGAACAAGATAGTAAGTACGTTAGGAATCATGGCAACCGTTGCATACAGCGCAGCCATTTACGCTGATGAAGCAACATCAACCAATAGCTGGAACCAAATAGAACAGCAGGCAGAGGGACAAACTGTCTACTTTCACGCTTGGGGCGGAAGCCAAGAAATTAATCGTTACCTACAATGGGCAGGCAAGGAGTTACAAAGTGACTACGGTGTGACCTTAAAGCATGTAAAAGTAACCGACATTGCTGAAACGACTACTCGACTACTTGCAGAAAAAGCCGCAGGCAAGAACAGCGAAGGCAGTGTCGATATCGTTTGGATTAATGGTGAGAACTTCCGCTCGATGAAAGACAATGCGCTGTTATTTGGACCATTCACAGAATCACTTCCAAACTGGAAGTACGTTGATAAATCTTTACCAATTGATGTCGATTTCTCGGAGCCAACCGAAGGCTTAGAAGCACCTTGGGGCGTCGGACAACTTGTGTTCATCCACGACCAAGAGACACTAAACAATCCGCCACAATCGTTTTCAGAGATGTTGAGCTACGCTCAAGCTTTCCCTAACCGCTTAAGCTACCCTCGCCCACCTGAATTTCATGGCACCAGCTTCATCAAGTCTCTACTGATTGAGCTAACAGACAACAACCCTGCACTGGCTCAACCTGTTTCGGAAGACAACTTCCAAGAAGTTACTGCACCACTTTGGGCTTACTTAGATAAATTCCATAAAGTGGCATGGCGCGGTGGTAAACAATTCCCAGCGGGCACATCTGAAAGCATTCAACTTCTGGATGATGGTCAGCTCGATTTAGCGATTACCTTTAACCCAAATTCTGTCTATTCAGCACAATCAAGTGGCCGCCTAGCTGAAACTACCAAGGCCTATGCTCTAGAAAGCGGTGCTCTGTCTAACATTCACTTCCTTGCGATTCCTTGGAATGCTAATGCAAGTGCTGGCGCTCAGGTAACCATCAACTTCTTGTTGAGCCCAGAAGCACAATCACGCAAAGGCGACCTCAATGTTTGGGGCGATCCTTCAGTGTTGAGCAGCAAATACCTGACCGGTAGCGCTAAAAATACCCAGCAATTTAAATCGATTGATGAACCACACCCTAGCTGGCAAAACGCGCTCGAGAAAGAGTGGCTTAAGCGATACGGTAGCTAAAATTCATGCTACGCGCTCTATATTTTGTTGTTATAGCTGTGTGCATTACCCCAACCATTCCTGGGGTAGCGGGAGTAGTGGCCTCGTCACTGAGTTTCATCCCGCCCCTAGGTTTAGAAGAGCCCTCACTCAACGGTTTTAGCCAAGTCTTTCAATGGGAAGGGGCTTGGCACTCTATTGGTTTGAGCCTCGGTTCAGCGTTCGCCAGCAGCTACATTGCCTGCTTCCTGACCTTTTGTATTCTTCAGGCTTCTTGGGGAAACAAGTTTTGGAGAAAGATTGAGCTAACGCTATCGCCAATGCTTGCCATTCCGCATGTGGCTTTCGCTATCGGCTTTGCTTTTCTGTTTAGCCCAACAGGGCTTGGCGCAAGAGCCGTGCATCACTTACTTGGTGAATCGGCTACAAGCTCTGAATTGGCTTTGCTGATAAAAGATCCTTACGCGTTTGGCCTAATCATTATGCTCGCACTCAAAGAAGTGCCCTTCTTATTGCTGATGAGCATTTCGATACTTCAACAAATCGATGTTGAACGCATCACTAAGGTCAGTGCCTCTCTGGGTTATAGCCGTGCTCAGATCTGGTGGAAGTGTATTTTCCCACAATGGTTTACCAAGCTTCGCTTCCCTATGTTGGCGGTGCTTGCTTACAGCGTATCGGTTGTCGACATCGCTCTGATCATTGGCCCAACCAATCCGCCGACCTTTGCCGTTTTGGTATGGCAATGGTTTAACGACCCAGACCTTAATCTATTGCCACGAGCTGCCGCTGGCGCCATCGTTTTATTCGGTTTGGCTTCGTTGATCATCGCCCTAGCGCGTCTAATCGAATGGGCAATTCTCAAGTACTTTAGAACTTGGCAATATTCAGGAAGAACAGGTATTAACCTTCCAGGAAAAACGATCTTCGCAGTGCTTGCTGCATTGTCACTACTGATCATTCCACTAATGGGGATTTGGAGTGTTGCCCAACGTTGGCGTTTCCCTGATTTACTTCCAAGTCGCTACAGCATGCGTTTCTGGGAGTTTGAGTGGGATGGCATCATGAGCACCGTCGGGCAAAGCTTGTGGATTGGCCTTATTGCCGCTTCCGTTGCTTTATTACTCGCGCTGGTAGCTCATGAGTACCGAATCAAATACAAGTGGCAAGTTCCGGGCTTTATTATCGCGATTCCCATGTTGATACCTCAACTCTCGGTATTGTTCGGCATGCAAGTGACCACGCTTTATATCGGCAGCAGCGCCTATGAATTTTGGGTAATTTGGGCGCATGTTTTCTTTGCTTTCCCGTTTGTGTATCTGTCTTTGGATGGCCCTTGGAAAAGCTTCAATGACGGCCTGATAAAAGCCTCGTTGAGCTTGGGTAAATCGCCATTTCAAAGCTGGTACTCCATCAAGCTGCCTATCTTGTTACCCGCTATTGCCTTTGCTTGGGCGGTCGGGATCAGCGTAAGTTTGGCTCAGTACTTACCCACCTTGATGCTCGGCGCGGGCCGTATTAGCACAATCACCACAGAAGCCGTTGCCCTTACCAGTGGTTTCGACCGCAGAGTGACAGCTATCTATGCCATTTGGCAGGCCCTATTGCCTCTGTTCTTTTTCTCTTTAGCGATATTAGTCAGCCGACTTCAACTCAGATATCGCCGTCTTACTTTTAAAGGTTTTCTAACGAATGAGTCTGCACCTCAACGACCTCGCCATCCGTAAAAACGATGGTGTATCGCTGTTTTCAGCGCTAAACATAACATTAGAATCAGGCCAAGTATTGGCTTTGATGGGGCCGAGCGGCTGCGGAAAATCGACCTTGTTGGACGCCGTAGCTGGGCACTTAAATGATGAGTTTTCGTATTCTGGCACCGTTATTTTGAACGACATTCAGCTGGATAACCTGCCTTCACATCAGCGTGAAGTCGGTATTCTTTTTCAAGATGACTTGTTGTTCCCTCACCTCAAGGTATGGGAAAACTTGGCGTTCTCTCTGCCTAATTCAATTAAGGGCTCCGCTCGTCAACAGCAAGCGATGGCCGCACTAAAAGACATAGAGCTAACTCACTTGGCAGAGTCTTTCCCGGATCAAATATCTGGCGGTCAACGTGCAAGAATCAGCTTAACTCGTATGTTATTGGCGAAGCCGAAGCTCGCCCTACTCGACGAACCGTTTAGTAAGTTAGACCAAGAGTTAAGAGCACAATTTCGCGATTGGGTCTTCGAACAGCTGACAAAAGCAAATATCCCAACATTAATGGTCACGCACGACGAAGCTGACGTACCTCAAGGGGCGCAAGTGCTGTCTTGGCCATGGAGGAGTCATCATGCTGGATAAGTACTCCATCAAGGTCATTAAGTGGCCATTAAACCAATCAGCTAAGTTGCTGAGTCAATTCGGTATCACGGCAAATCAAACCACCTTATTTGGCTTTCTGGTCGGGTGTTTAGCGTTTCCGGCGTTGGCATTTCAACATTACGAATGGGCGCTAGGCTTCATTGTGTTCAACCGAGTATGTGATGGGCTTGATGGGGCTTTGGCTCGAATCCAAGGCATTAGTGACGCTGGCGGTTTTCTCGACATCAGCCTCGATTTCCTTTTCTATTCGTTAATTCCTTTTGGCTTTGTTATTGCGAACCCAGAACACAACGCCATTGCCGGTGCGTTTTTGATCTTCTCTTTTATCGGTACTGGCAGCAGCTTTTTGGCGTTTGCCGTGATGGCAGGCAAACGAGGCATCGAAAACCCAGTCTATAAGCATAAGTCTCTGTACTACATGTCAGGGCTAACCGAAGGCACTGAAACCATCGCTTGTTTCATCGCGTTCTGTATTTGGCCTCAACACTTTGCTGTTATCGCCTACACCTTTGGCACCGCGTGCTGGCTAACTACGTTCATGCGAATTTACTTTGGATTCCAGACACTCAAGGATCAAGCTAGCTAGGGTGTGCATTTCTCATAAATAAAAACGCCGCTCAAATGAGCGGCGTTTTTTCGGCTTTGTTGCGTAATTAAATTTAAAGATAGAACAACCCCGTTTCGCGTATTT
>NZ_JBGONI010000046.1:0-25709 GCF_041439035.1 Vibrio sp. 1F263
CAACAAGGTACTTCTACTTATGAAGAAGCGCGCCGCTCAGAAACGTCTGCAGAAGACGGTCGTAAAGTGATCGTGGAGATGGTTGCGAGCATCCAACAAGTGTCTACTCAAATGAGCGACATGTCGTTACAAATGAACACGCTGGGTTCACATGGCGAGCAGATTGGCAGTGTTATCAAGGTAATCGAAGATATCGCAGAACAAACCAACCTCTTGGCTCTGAACGCGGCTATTGAAGCTGCGCGTGCTGGTGAGTTCGGTCGTGGTTTTGCCGTGGTAGCTGATGAAGTACGAGCGCTAGCGGAGAGAACGACTAAAGCAACACAAGAAGTGTCTGGTATCATCCAATCTATTCAATCAGGTACTCAAGAAGCGGTGACTTACACTCAAGACAACTGTCGTTTAGTTGAAATTGGTGTAGAGCAAAGTACAGGGGCGGTATCGGCTCTAGAAGCAATTGTTAGCGGTGCGGGCAACGTACAAAGCATGGTTAACTCAATTGCGACTGCGGCAGAAGAACAGACAGCGGTGACAAAAGAAATCGCAGCGGATATTACGGCAATCAGTGATATCTCTGAACAGTCATTACAGTTAGCGACTCGCAGCTCTGAGAACACATCAGGTTTGAATGCTAAAGTTGCCGAACTTGAAGGCTTAGTAGGTAAGTTCAAACTTGCTTAGAGCTTAGAGCTTAGAGCTTAGAGCTTAGAGCTGGATCATAAGTCTAGAACATAAGCTTAGAGCGAATTGATTAAAGACTTCCCAGTGATAGTTGACTATTGAAACATAAGCCCAACGATTCAATGTTTATTGAACTCGTTGGGCTTTTTCGTAGCTGGAATCTGGATTCAGACACGGTATACTCCACGTTCTACAATGGAGCTAGCCTTTACATGTTCGACATTCTTCTGAATCACTCTGATTTTTTACTTATAAACAAACATCCAGGCGTCAGCGTCCATAAAGACGATGGTGATACGATGTTATTGCAAGAAGTTGCTAAGGCAATCAATGAGCCGAAGCTATATTTAGTCCATCGTCTCGATAAAATGACGTCAGGAATTCTACTGCTGGCAAAAAATGCCCCGGCAGCGAGTGAGCTTTCACAGTTGTTTGCAAAGCGTGAAGTAGAGAAGTACTACCTTGCGATAGGCTCCAAGAAGCCGAAGAAAAAGCAGGGGCTGATTTCAGGAGATATGGAGCGTTCACGACGCTCAAGCTGGAAGCTGCTGACAACCAAAGAAAACCCAGCGATTACCCAATTTTTATCTGCAACGGCTGAACCCGGTGAGCGTCTACTTTTATGTAAACCCTATACGGGGCGAACTCATCAGATCCGTGTCGCGATGAAGTCCATTGGCTCGGCTATTGTTGGTGATCCTATTTACAATCCATCGAACGAGGCTGACAGAGGCTATCTGCATGCCTTCGCGATTCGATTTACCTATCAATCACAAGCCTACGAATATGTCTGCGATCCAAGAAACCTCGACTCTTTGGGTGAGAAATGGCATCAAGAGATCGTGTCTAATGGTTTAGACAGTTGGCTTGAACCTTGGTCATTAACGTGGCCAAAGCTAAACACTAAGTGAGTGAAATAATGGAAGCATCAGCTTTACCTCTGTTTTTTAGTCATATTGAACAGCAATTGAATGAAGTGCCGAATGAACTACGTCGTATTTTTCACGGGCGTGGCAAGTTTTGGCCCGGCCTAGATCAACTCACTTGTGATTGGGTTGATGGACAGTTATTGGTTAACGTGTTTAAAGAAGTGGACCAAGCGTTCTTATCATCTCTAAAGACTGGATTGGTCGACCTCACTAACAAAGATATCTGGCAAGTAAAACAGGGCACAAGCATTGTGCTGCAACACCGTTATGCTGATGGCGCGCCCTCTGAAGTGTTGTGGGGTCAATTGAACGACTCACCAGTCGTGGTTGAACATGGGCTTAAGTACCAACTAGACATTGGCCGCAATCAGAACTTCGGTCTGTTCCTAGACATGCGTAATGGCCGTCAGTGGGTACAAGATAATGCTAAGGATAAGAACGTTCTTAACCTGTTCGCATACACTTGTGGTTTCTCTGTGGCGGCGATTGCGGGTGGCGCTCGACAATGTATGAACGTAGACATGTCTCGCGGATCACTGAACAAAGGCCGTGATAACCACCGCTTGAATGAGCATGATATGCGCTCGGTGAACTTCCTTGGCTACGATATCTTTAAGTCGTGGGGAAAAATCAAGAAGGGTGGCCCATATGAGCTGGTTATTATCGATCCGCCTTCGTTCCAAAAAGGCAGCTTTGCACTTACTAAAGACTACAAAAAGATCTTACGTCGTTTGCCTGAGCTTCTAACCGAAGGTGGTGAAGTGATTGCTTGTGTTAACTCACCAGCAGTGTCACCAAACTTCTTGATTGAGACGATGGTAGAAGAAGCGCCAAGTGTTGAGTTTATCGAGCGTCTAAATAACCCACCTGAGTTTGTCGATGTTGACCCCGATTCAAGTTTGAAAGTCCTGAGATTTAAAATTAACGTTTCTTAAGACGCTTAATTTAGAGTTAACAAATATCAACGTTTGAAAGTAAAAAAGCCACTCAATGAGTGGCTTTTTGGTCTTTAGGTTTCTAAGAAGTTTAAGCTTGTTGTTTCTCTAGCTCAGCTTCTTTCACTTCGTCTTTGATTAGAGAATCAACGATTACCGCACATGCTGCATCACCTGTGATGTTAAGAGCAGTACGAATCATGTCGAAGATACGGTCTAGAGCGAATAATAGAGGTAGACCTTCGATAGGGATACCAGCTGCTAGAAGAACCGCAACCACTAGGAAAGAAGGACCTGGAACACCTGCTTGACCAACTGCGCCTAGCGTAGAGGTTACGATGATAGCAACGTAAGCGCCCATAGACAGGTCGATGTTGAACAGCTGTGCAAAGAAGATAGCAACCAGGCCGTAGTAAATTGCATTACCAGACATGTTGATCGTCGCACCAAGTGGCAGAACGAATGAAGCCGTAGAGTTGCGAACGCCAAGTTCTTTCTCTACCGTTTCCATTGTTACTGGTAGTGTCGCCATTGAAGATGCTGTTGATAGTGCAACCGCTTGAGGCTTCTTCATTGCCACTAGGAACTTCTTAGCTGAAGTCTTAGTGAAGATTTGAATCATCAGTGGGTAAGCAACAAAGCCGAAGATAAGAATCGCAGCGATGTAAACAATGAACAGCTTGAACACGACCATAAGCGCGCCAAAACCAAACGTACCGACTGCTTCAGCCATTAGGCCGAATACGCCAAGTGGTGCAATGATCATAACTTTGTTGATCATCCATACCATAGCGTCAACGATAGCATTTACACCGTTGATGATAGGGTCACGTTTCTCTTTTGCTTGTTTAGAAATCGCAATACCAAAGAATAAGCAGAAAACGAGAATTTGCAGAATGTTTGCTTCATTCAGTGATTGGAAAACGTTGGTAGGGATCATGCCAGTGATGGTTGCCCAGAACGTTGGAAGTTCGCCTTTCGCAGCGTATTCTGAAGAGAACATGCCTTCAACGCCAGAAACATCGATACCACGCCCCGGTTCGAACACTTCACCCATTACAAGCGCTAGTGCTACAGCAAGTGCAGACGTTAGTGCAAAGTAACCCAGTGTTGTTACACCGACTTTACCAGCCGATGAGCTATTACCTAGACCTGCAGCACCTGAAATTAGGGCAACCGCGACTAGAGGAATAACCAGCATCTTGATCAAATTGATGAAGATAGCACCCAGTGGAGCGAACATTGTTGCGCTGTCACCCATCATCGCGCCGACTGCTGTACCGATGATCATTGCAATAACGACTTGAATGCCAATATTGCTTAGTAAACTCTTTTCTTTTAACACTTCCATAACCTCTGTGCTACTAAATATAAAAATCCCAGAATTACTCACCAATGAACGATGTGCCATTGGATAAATATTTCGCGAAGAGTTTTACACGTATCCTTTACATTTATCAATATGAGCAGAGGTGAAAGTCTCTTAAAAACAGCAGGTGAATCGCTATTAGATGTTTTTTTACACCAAGGCAAACGTTTGCTTTGGTTTTTCGTTGTTCGGTTATTTGTAAGATTTATAAAAGTGTTTTTATTGATCGCTTTGTGAATGGATTGTGCTTCGCGTCGCTTGCTTACTTTTGTTAACATTTAATCAATATCTTTAAGTTTTTTCTATACAGATTAATCTGGCTGAAAATGATAAAGCTTGTTGTGGGAAATTTAGCCTGAACTATGCTTAAGGTATCTATTTATTACCAAGATGTTACCTCTGCGCTTTAAATAAAACGTCTATCTAGCATCTCAGTTGTAAGGAGAGGGGCTATGACTTTTATATTAAAGTACTTGTTTGCGTTTCTTCTGTTGTTCAGCTCTGTGTTCGCTCAGGCCGATGATGTCTGGGTGATTGAGGTGAACGGAGGGATAGGTCCGGCGACCAGTGATTACCTCACTAGAGAAATAGAACAAGCTCACGATGAGCAAGCAAAACTCATCATTTTGAAAATGAATACGCCTGGCGGGTTAGATTCGTCGATGCGTGACATTATTCGATCCATCACCACCTCACCGATTCCAGTCGTTACTTGGGTTGGGCCTGCGGGTTCGCGAGCAGCGAGCGCCGGAACCTATATTTTACTTGCCAGCCACGTTGCTTCCATGGCGCCCGGAACTAATCTAGGTGCAGCAACCCCTGTGTCTCTCGGCGGTGGCAAAGCGCCGACTAATCCCTTGTCGCCTCAAGACGATACCAATAAAGATGATAACACTTCTGCGAGTGAGCAAGACGCAACCAAACAAGAGAACTCAGACCAAGTAAAAGCCATCACTGCGATGGAAAAGAAAGTCATTAATGATGCAGCGGCTTACATCGTCAGTTTGGCTAAGCTGCACAAACGTAACGAAGAATGGGCAGAAAAAGCGGTAAGAGAGGCAGCCAGCTTGGATTCTGAGAATGCACTGACTCTTAACGTGATTGATTTTATTGCCAGCGACCTTCAGCAATTGGTTGAACTGAGCAACGGACGCGTCATCACCATCAACGGTGTCAGTCAGGAAGTCCAACTGAGTGATGTTTCTTTTGTCGAGCGAGAACAAGACTGGCGCTTTAGTTTGCTTTCGGTGATCACTAATCCAAATGTTGCTTACATTCTGATGCTAATCGGTATCTATGGTTTGTTGCTTGAGTTCTATAACCCTGGCGTCGGCTTACCGGGTGTATTGGGCGGCATCTGTCTGTTATTAGCGATGTACTCCTTACAAATGCTACCGGTGAGTTACGCGGGCCTTGCTTTAATCCTATTGGGAATTGCCTTAATGGTGGCAGAGGCCTTTAGCCCGAGCTTCGGGATTTTCGGTTTGGGTGGCGTCGCCGCATTCACATTGGGCTCGATCATGCTGATGGATACCGAAGTGCCGGGTTATCAAATCGCATTGCCGTTAATTATTGGTATTAGCCTATTCTCTGTCGCTTTTATCGTTGTAACTATCTCTATGCTAGTCCGAGTGAGAAACAAGCCGGTGACTACGGGGGTGGAAGCGGTTGTCGGCGACACTGGCAAAGTGGTAAGCGGCTTCCCCGGTGCGGGTCGAGTATTGGTTGAAGGTGAGATATGGCAAGCCAAATGCGCGAGTGAATTGCAAGCGGGGCAGCTTATTAGAGTGACCAAACTGACTGGGTTGTTGTTGGATGTTGAGGCGTTGCCCGATGAGACATCATCGAAATCTAGCTAGCGCGGACTGTTAGCGTGGAATGCTAGAACAAACGTTATTGAATTATTAATTGCTTAACCATCGTTACCATTAGGGGGCGGTTATGTTTATACACACTATAGGTATTGTCATTGTGCTCGTTATCTTGCTGATAGCCAGCATGTTCAGAGTGCTGCGCGAGTACGAGCGTGCAGTGGTGTTCTTCCTCGGGCGCTTTTACGGCGTCAAAGGGCCGGGGTTGATTATCATCATTCCTTTCATTCAACAAATCGTAAGAGTGGATCTACGAACTATCGTGTTGGACGTACCAACACAAGATTTGATCACACGCGATAACGTGTCGGTTAAGGTGAATGCAGTGGTGTATTTCCGAGTGCTGGATCCGAAGATGGCGATCAACAACGTTGAGAATTACCTTGAAGCGACCAGCCAACTTTCACAAACAACGCTGCGTTCGGTGCTTGGGCAACATGAGTTGGACGAGCTATTGTCTGAGCGAGAAGAGCTCAATAGAGACTTACAAGCGATACTGGATCAACACACCGATAACTGGGGGATCAAGATTGCCAATGTCGAGATCAAGCATGTTGATCTGGATGACAGTATGGTGCGAGCCCTTGCTAAACAAGCGGAAGCCGAGCGTTCTCGTCGAGCTAAGGTAATACATGCAACAGGTGAGCTTGAAGCATCTTCAAAGTTACGTGAAGCGGCCGAAGTGCTGAATCAAGCGCCCAATGCCATTCAATTGCGATATATGCAAACGTTAACCGAGGTGGCCAACGAAAGAACCTCCACCATCATCTTTCCAATGCCCATCGATCTAGTGGAGAAGATAACCGACCCGATCAAAGCGACGCTCAATGAGGCTGCGATTAAGAAAGCGATGAAAGCTGATGAGTAGTTAGCGTGAATGACGAGTTATAAAAAAGGCTCCACAGTTGTGGAGCCTTTTAGTATTTGAATCGCTGGTTTTATTTAACGACCATTGATTACGAACGTCTATTTAATGACCGTCGATTATTTCTGCGTTGCCGCTTTCATTGGCGTAACAAACTCCGCAAGTGCTTTAAGCATTGCTTCTGGTTGTTCAACGTTGTTTTCAATGATTTTCACAACCGCTGAGCCAGAGATAGCACCTGCAGCGCCCGCTACAATCGCTTCTTTCACTTGTTCAGGAGCAGAGATACCGAAACCAAGCAGTGCTGGTGGCGCATCAAACTTGTTCAAACGATCAAGTAGGGCAGTTACAGGCATGTTTGCTTTTGTTTCTGCACCCGTTACGCCTGAGCGAGAAAGTAGGTATGTGTAACCGCCACCTAGCTCAGAAACTGATTGAAGTGTTTCATCGCTTGCTGTTGGCGGAGCAATAAAGATTGGGTGAACTCCAAACTTCTTCGCAGCAGCAACAAATTCGCCGCTTTCATTGGTTGGTACATCAGCAATCAATACTGAATCGATACCTGCTTTTGCGCAGCGTTCGTAGAAGTTCTCAATACCACGTGCGTAAACCAAGTTCGCGTACATCAGTAGGCCGATTGGCAGCTCTGGGTATTTAGCGCGAATTTGACCAATAAGATCAAAACACACATCTGGCGTTACTTTAGAATCTAAAGCACGAATGTTTGCGCCTTGGATTGTTGGGCCATCTGCAAGCGGATCAGAGAATGGAATACCAAGCTCAAGTGCATCTGCACCCGCTTCAACCAAGGTTTCCATGATCTTAAGTGATTGCTCAGGGTTAGGATCGCCAACCGTTACGAATGGTACAAATGCGCCCTGATTCTTTTCAGCTAAGCGAGTGAAGAGTGATTGATAGCGATCCATTATAATGCTCCTTTCTCTTTAAGAATGTCGTGTACAGAGAAAATGTCTTTGTCACCGCGACCAGATAAGTTAACGACTAATAGCTGTTCTTTCTCTGGGTCGTCGTGAGCCATTTTTACAGCGTGAGCCACAGCATGAGATGACTCTAGTGCTGCGATAATACCTTCTTTACGTGCAATCAATTGGAACGCTTCTAGCGCTTCGTCATCGGTCACGTTGTCGTATTCAGCACGGCCAATCGCATTCAGGTGCGCGTGTTGAGGACCAACTGATGGGAAATCTAGACCCGCAGATACAGAGTAAGACTCTTCTACTTGGCCGTTCTCATCTTGCATCAGTGGGGCTTTCATACCGAAGAAAATACCGGTTTTACCGTGTTTAAGCGGCGCGCCGTGTTGGTCAGTATCAATACCTTTACCAGCAGGCTCTACACCGATTAGGCGAACAGACTCTTCTTCAATGAAATCAGCGAACATGCCGATAGCGTTTGAACCACCGCCAACACAAGCGATAACGGCATCAGGAAGGCGACCTTCACGAGCTAGAATTTGGTTTTTCGTTTCTTCACCAATCATGCGTTGGAAATCACGAACAATCGTTGGGAATGGGTGAGGACCCGCTGCAGTACCCAATAGGTAGTGCGCGTCTTCATAAGTTGCAGACCAGTCACGTAGCGCTTCGTTACATGCATCTTTTAGCGTTGAAGAGCCAGAATGAACAGGGATAACCTCTGCGCCCATCAACTTCATGCGGAATACGTTCGGGCTTTGACGTTCAACGTCTTTTGCACCCATGTAAACGCGACACTTAAGGCCTAGTAGAGCACAAGCAAGCGCTGTTGCAACACCGTGTTGGCCTGCGCCAGTTTCAGCGATGATTTCTTGCTTACCCATACGTTTAGCAAGTAGCGCTTGGCCAAGTACTTGGTTTGTCTTATGTGCGCCGCCGTGAAGTAGATCTTCACGCTTTAGGTACAGTTTGGTTTTTGTACCTTTAGTCAGGTTACGCGTTAGCGTTAGTGCCGTTGGACGACCTGCGTACTCTTGCAGAAGCGTCATGAATTCACTGCGGAACTCAGGATCGGCTTGTGCATCAATAAATGCTTGTTCTAGTTGGTCTAGTGCTGGGACTAGGATCTGCGGTACGTATTGACCACCGTATTCACCGAAGTAGGCATCGAGTTTAGCCATTGTGTTATTCCTTCAATTCTATTGATGTGTCTTCACACCAAGTCATTTAATCTTGCTTGAGCTTCGCAAAAGGCAAAGCCCACAAATATGTTTTTAGTTTCTGCTTTCTAATTTCTAGCGCGAGCTTGTGCTAGTAATTACGAATCG
Organism: Vibrio sp. 1F263; assembly: GCF_041439035.1. Taxonomy (NCBI): domain Bacteria; kingdom Pseudomonadati; phylum Pseudomonadota; class Gammaproteobacteria; order Vibrionales; family Vibrionaceae; genus Vibrio; species Vibrio sp. 1F263. The sequence continues at coordinate 8,914 of NZ_JBGONI010000046.1, forward strand.
CTGCAAAAGCGCGTTGCAGTTTGTCTGCGTCTTTTTTACCTGGAGCGGATTCAACGCCAGAGTTTAGGTCTAATCCTAAACAACCTAACTTAGCGGCTTGGTTAGCGTTTTCTGGGTTTAGGCCACCCGCTAACATAATTGCGCTTTGGTTGTTGATTAGGCTCCAATCGAACGCTTGGCCAGTACCACCCGTTTGAGAACCCACTTTAGTATCTAGCAGGTGACGAGTCACGTTGCTTTTCAGTAATTCTGGTAGCGCGCTTTTAGCACCGTTTTCACCACCAGAAGCCACACCGTAAGCTTTCCAAATCTCAACGCTTTCAGGTATTGATTGTTTTAACTCATCAACAAATGCTTGAGACTCATCACCGTGCAGTTGCACAGCGAACAGGCCTAGCTCAGATACCGTTTTCGTAACGTCTGCTACGCTGTGGTTTTGGAACACACCCACGTAGTTCAGCGGTGCGCCACTCATGGTTAAACGAGCCGCTTCGATATCCACATGACGCTTAGACGCTTCAACGAAAATCAAACCACCGAACACCGCACCAGCTTGATAAGCCTTCGCGGCATCGTCAGAGTGAGTTAAACCACACACCTTGTTTTCACCGAGTGTTACTTTACGCACTGCAAGCTCTAGGTTCTTTTCAGCCATCAGAGAGCTGCCGATTAAGAAACCATCTGCAAACGTTGAAAGGTCTCGAACTTGTTGATGTGTGTAGATGCCAGACTCTGAAATCACGACTGCGTTTGGAGCCAGTTCGCGAACCAGCGGAGCCAACTCTTTAGTACGGTTCAAATCCGTCGAAAGGTCACGCAGGTTACGGTTATTAATACCGATCACTTTTGCTTTTAAAGCGACTGCGCGGTGAAGCTCTTCTTCGTTACTGACTTCGGTTAGTACACCCATGTTGAGCGAGTGAGCAACTTCCGCCAGTGCTTGGTACTCTTCGTCATCTAATACCGATAGCATCAACAAGATAGCATCTGCAGAGTAGTGACGAGCTAAGTAAACTTGGTAGGTATCAACCATGAAGTCTTTACACAGGATAGGCTGCTTAGCAATGCTGCGAACCTTAGGTAAAAATTCAAAGTCACCTTGGAAGTATTTCTCGTCTGTCAGCACTGAAATCGCGTTGGCGTGGTTGTTGTAAACCGATGCAATGTAGTCCAAATCAAACTCGTCACGGATTAAACCTTTAGACGGAGATGCCTTCTTACATTCAGTGATGAAAACGGTTTGTTCACCGCTCAGAGCATCATAAAAGCTGCGGTCTGTTGCGGTTAACGCCGCTTTAAACTCGTCCAGTGGTTGGGTCTGCTTACGCGCTTCAACCCATTGGTATTTGTCACGAACGATTTTTGCTAGTACTTCCGCCATTTCAGCTTCTTTGACTGAAACGTGGGTCGACAGTTTATCGGTAGTCTGTGTCATGTTCTTTGTCTCGTCGTTCGTTAGGCGTGTGCAGCAAGCTTTTGTACAAGCTCGTACGCTTTGCCAGAGTTCATCGCGTCAATCGCTTGCTGTGCGTTGGCTTTTAGATCTTCGTGACCAAATAGACGCATCAATAGAGCAACGTTCACGGCTACTGCGCCAACTTGGGCTTCAGTGCCTTTACCCGTTAGGATATCTGTTGTGATGGCTTTGTTTTCTTCTGGCTTGCCACCCTTGATTGCTTCAAGAGGGTGAGTGTTCAAACCAAAGTCAGCCGGTGTCACTGTGTACTCGTGAATTTTGCCATCTTTAATTTCAGCAACGATGGTTTCGCCATGAATCGCCACTTCATCAAGGCCACTACCATGCACAACGGCAGCACGCTTCATACCCATTTGCAGCATGGTTTCCGCGATAGGGCGTACTAGCTCTTTGCTGTAAACACCCATTAACTCGATGTTAGGGCGAGCAGGGTTAATCAGTGGACCAAGGATGTTGAAGATAGTGCGTGTTTTCATTGTTTGACGCACCGGCATCGCGTGACGTACACCAACGTGATACTGCGGAGCAAATAGGAATGCTACGCCAAGCTCGTCAACAGCAGTACGAGTGTCTTCCGCTGTCATCGCTAGGTTGATGCCAAACGAATCCAGTAGGTCAGAAGAGCCTGATTTGCTCGATACACTGCGATTACCGTGCTTCGCGACTTTTAAGCCACACGCTGCTGCTACAAATGCAGAAGTTGTAGAAATGTTGATGGTGTTGTGACCATCGCCACCTGTACCTACGATGTCAGCGAAATCGTAATCAGGGCGTGGGAACGGGTTTGCATTGGCAAGCAGTGCTTTTGCCGCGCCAGCGATTTCGTCTGGCGTCTCGCCTTTGATCTTAAGTGCAGTCAGTGCAGAAGCCATCAGGATTGGGTCTAGTTCGCCCTTGATGATGACATCAAATAATTGTTGGCTTTCTTCTTGAGTAAGAGACTGCTGTTCGTAAAGTTTATTAATCTGTTCCATGATCGTTTCCTAGTTAGTCTTTTGGTCAAGAGTCGCTGTCTTCTCAAGGGGAGAGCTTTTCTCTAAATGAATAGGTTTCTCAAGAGCCCATTCGATAGCGTTTGCTAGAAGCGTTGCACCGTAGGTCGTCATAATTGATTCAGGGTGGAATTGGAATCCACAAACCTTGTCTTGTTCTTGAACTACAGACATCACCAAATCATCGACTTCAGCTGTCACTGTTAAGCTATCTGATACATGCGTTGCTACTAAAGAGTGGTAGCGAGCGATAGCCAGCGGCGAAGGTAAGCCTTGGTAAGTCGCATGATTTTGGTGTTCCATCATCGACACCTTACCATGAATGATTTCGCCAGCGCCTGCAACGGTGCCACCGTAGGCTTCAACAATCGCTTGGTGGCCTAAGCAAATACCAATCATTGGCACTTTGCCTTTTAGTAGCTGAATCAGCTCAGGCATGCAGCCCGCATCAGCCGGAGCGCCTGGGCCTGGCGAAAGCAGTGCAACAGGGTTGTCTAGTTCATTGATCGCCGCTTCAACGACCTTTGCAGGAATGTTGTTACGGTAAATTTTCACGCTGTGACCTAATGAACGGAACTGGTCTACAAGGTTGTAAGTGAACGAGTCGAAGTTATCGATGAATACAATATCAGCCATGATTACGACTCCTTCTTAGTTGTTAGGTTTTTAGTATGAGCTGCTTGAATCGCAGAGATGACCGCTTGAGCTTTGCCGCGAGTTTCATCTGCTTCTGCTTGTGGGTCTGAGTCGAATACCACACCTGCGCCCGCTTGTACTTGTGCCACGCCATCTTCAACGTAAGCAGAGCGAATCACGATACAAGTATCTAGAGTCCCTTCACCGGTTAGGTAACCGACTGCACCACCGTAGCTACCACGACGCGTTTTTTCTACGTCACGAATAAGCTGCATTGCGCGGATTTTTGGTGCGCCCGTTAGCGTGCCCATGTTCATACAAGCTTGGTAAGCGTGCAGAGCATCTAAGTCTTCACGTAGCTGACCAACAACACGAGAAACCAAGTGCATTACATGGCTGTAGCGATCCACTTTCAGCAAGTCTGCCACGTGGCGAGTGCCTGCTTCGGCAATACGAGCCACATCGTTACGTGCTAGGTCAACAAGCATCATGTGTTCCGCGTTTTCTTTCTTGTCGGTACGCAGTTCAAGTTCGATACGGCTGTCTAGGTCGAAATCAATTTGGCCATTCGGGCGCTTACCACGACGACGAGTACCAGCAATTGGGTAAATCTCGATCTGGTTGGTTTCAGTTTCGTACTTCAGCGCGCTTTCTGGAGAAGCACCAAATAGAGTAAACAGCTCATCTTGCATGTAGAACATGTAAGGGCTTGGGTTACTTTGCTTGAGTTCTTTGTAAGCCGCCAATGGAGCAGGGCAAGGTAGCGTAAAGCGACGTGAAGGTACCACTTGGAATACATCGCCTTTAACGACGTATTCTTTTAAATCACGAACCGTTTGGCAGAAGTCTTCATCTGAAACACTCGGTACAGCGTCAACGTTGTCGAGTGGTGTAACTTCTGTGATGGCTTTCAATGACTGACACTGTGTTTGAATGTCGGCTAGGCGCTCTGTTAATTGCGCTTTGATGCTTTCATCTTGAGCAAACAAGCTCGCGTGAAGTAGGCCTTCGTTTTCTTGGTGGTCGAAACGTAATAGAGTCTCGGCAACGTAGAAAACAAAGTCAGGGCAGTTGTTGGTTGCTTCAGCATCGCCTAGCGGTTCAAAGTTCGCCACGATGTCGTAAGCGAATAGGCCAGCCATGAATAACGCGTGTTTGTTATCCGCGTCTTGCTCAAAGCTGTGTTGAACCAAACGCAGTGCATCGAATGAAGACGCTTCTCTTAAACGTGAATCTTCGTCTAATTCGTTGCTTGGCTCAACAAAAGTCAGCGTCAAAACGTTATCCGTAAGGTCAGATTTTATCTCTGTTTTAACGTTTTGAGATAGGTGTTCGATAAGCGCTTGACCATTTTGAGTCAACGCTTGAAAGGTTACTTCATGTCCGCGACATACGATGCGAACAGCAGAGTCGATAAGGAGTAGGCTTGTCAGGTTCTGTTTAGATTCAATCTCAGCAGATTCCAACAACAGACTGTCTGTTTTGTTTTCACACAGAGTATGAAAAACACTGGTTGGATCTTGCGAGTAAGGAACGGAAGAATTGATGACCTCAATGGTTCCCAGCTTTTTGATTTCAATGGCCTTGTTCACAAGACCTCCTTTATGATTCTTTAAATTTCCTGCCGTACATAGTCGCATAAAGATACCTTTCACCCAATCTAGAATATGGTCAATTCGTTGATTTGTTAGTCAGTTGAATGTGAGATGTTCGACAAATTAAAAAGCCCGCTATGAAAGCGGGCTTAGTGATAACTTTTTTATAAACAAACTGTTTAATTAGAAGTACACGTTGGCCCACCAAGAACTTGTCCAAGTGCGCCACCAATTAAGCTCTGAACTTGCTTCTACTGAAGAAAGTTCTAAAACTTTATCTTTATGGTTTTGGTTAAATTCTTGTAACATAGTGAACCTATCAAATGTGATACTTCGTATTTGTGTACTAGTTAACTAGTTTTGCGCTTGCAGGTCAAGTGCGTTGACACAAATATAACGATAAAAATTGAAAACAATGAAAAAGAATATATGAGAATTGATCTACATAGTCATACAACAGCCTCAGATGGCCGACTTACTCCACCTGAACTGATTGACCGAGCGCTAGGCTTTAACATCGAAGCGTTAGCGATTACAGATCATGATACGACTGATGGGCTTGCAGAAGCACGCAGCTATATTGCTGATAACAATCTTCCTATTCAGTTGATTAACGGCATCGAGATCTCAACCGTTTGGCAAAACAAAGATATCCATATTGTTGGGTTAAACGTCGATCCTGAATCACCAGAATTGAAAGCGTTAATTGAACAACAGAAGCAACACCGTGTCGGACGTGCAGAGATGATTGCTCAACGTCTTGAGAAAGCGACCCGTGAAGGTGTGTTAGAAGAGGTTAAGTTGATTGCAGGTGATGCACCAATTACTCGAGCACACTTTGCGAAATGGTTAGTCGACAATGGTTACGCGAAAACCATGCAGCAGGTGTTTAAAAAGTTTCTTACGCGCAATAACCCAGGCTATGTGCCGCCAACATGGTGCTCAATGAGTGATGCTGTCACGGCTATTCATGCGGCTGGTGGTCAAGCGGTATTAGCTCACCCTGCGCGATATGGCCTTACCGCCAAGTGGGTTAAACGCCTTCTCGCTGCATTTGTTGAAGCAAATGGTGACGCCATGGAAGTGGCTCAACCTCAGCAAGCACAACAAGAAAGACGCACACTTGCGGATTATGCTATACAATACAAACTATTAGCCTCCCAAGGCAGCGACTTCCATTACCCATCCCCATGGATGGAACTTGGACGTAATCTCTGGCTACCTTCTGGGGTCGAAGAAGTATGGAAAGATTGGGAGTTTCAAACGGTTTCACCATCTGAATAGTCTTTAGGTGAACCAGCTCCTTCTGATGATAGAGTCGAGAGATTCGATAACGAGGATCAACAATGAGCCAGTTTTTTTATGTACATCCAGATAACCCACAAGCGCGTTTAATTACTCAAGCGGTTGCGATTATTCGCAATGGTGGCGTTGTGGTTTATCCAACAGATTCCGGTTATGCGCTGGGCTGTCAGCTTGAAAACAAACAAGCACTTGAACGCATCTGTAAAATTCGTCGAATCGATGATAAGCACAATTTCACTTTGTTATGCCGTGATCTTTCTGAATTGTCACTGTATGCACGAGTTGATAACGTTGCTTTCCGTTTACTTAAGGCGCACACGCCCGGTGCTTACACGTTTATCTTCAAAGCAACCAAAGAAGTACCAAAGCGTTTGATGAACGCTAAGCGTAAAACGATCGGTATTCGTGTACCGGATAACAAAATTGCCCTAGACCTTCTAGAAGCAATGGGCGAGCCATTGATGTCGACGTCTCTGATTCTTCCGGGTAACGAGACAACTGAATCGGATCCTGAAGAAATTCGTGACAGCCTCGAGCATGCGGTTGATGTCATTTTGAATGGCGGCTACTTAGGTGAGCAACCGACTACGGTTATTGACTTCAGTGACGATGACGCCGTTGTTTTACGCCGTGGTGCCGGTGATCCAGCGCCGTTTGAATAATAGCGTTGCTGATTAACAGTCTGTAACGAAACAGCAAACCTGCCAGAGTAAATAACAAGTGCTTTTTGGCAGGTTATTTGCGATAATACGCGACCGCGATTTGGTCGCGAAAAATTCATTCGACGTCTGTGAAGACGACAATTAGGTAGAAAAGAGTAAATGAGCGAAAAATTACAGAAGGTTTTAGCGCGAGCTGGTCACGGTTCTCGTCGTGAACTAGAAGGTTTAATCAAATCTGGTCGTGTAAGTGTTAACGGTCAAGTTGCGAAATTGGGTGAGCGTCTTGAAGACGAGAACTCAGTGATCCGTATCGATGGCCACACAATTACAGGCAAAGCCTCTGAAGAAGTGGTCTGTCGTGTACTTGCTTACTACAAACCTGAAGGTGAGCTTTGTACTCGTCACGATCCTGAAGGTCGCCGTACTGTTTTCGATCGTCTACCTAAGATCCGTGGTTCTCGTTGGATTTCAGTTGGTCGTCTTGATGCAAACACATCTGGCCTACTGTTGTTCACAACCGATGGTGAACTAGCAAACCGCCTAATGCATCCAAGCCGTCAGGTTGAGCGTGAGTACCTAGTACGTGTATTTGGTGAAGTAACCGAGCAAAAAGTTAAGAACGTGACTCGTGGCGTTCAACTTGAAGATGGTATGGCTCGTTTCGAAGATGTGGTTTACGCTGGCGGTGAAGGTATGAACCATACTTTCTACGTAGCAATTAACGAAGGTCGTAACCGTGAGGTTCGTCGTCTTTGGGAATCACAAGAAACAACAGTAAGCCGTCTGAAACGTGTACGTTACGGTGATATCTACCTTGATAAGAAACTGCCTCGTGGCGGTTGGAAAGAGCTAGATCTTCAAGAAGTAAACTACTTGCGTGAGCTTGTTGAACTTCAGCCAGAAAAAGAGACACTGTTGGATCTTGATCCTGCAAACACTTCTCGTAAGCGTGAGCGTTCTCGTAGCCAAAAAATTCGTCGCGCTGTTAAGCGTCACGAAGAGCGTGCAAATGCTCCTAAAGGCCGTAGCAACCAGACTAAGCGTAAGAAGCCTGCAACTCGCGGTACTACAACACCTGATTCAGGCCGTAGTGCTCCAGCGACCAATGGCAAACCTCAGGCTACCAAAAAGCCTAAACTGAACAACGGACGCCCGGCTAAACCGGCTAAGCCAAGATCACGTAAGTAATTACACCAGTAGTTGCTACAGTTCTTAAGCTTAAAGCTTAATCCAACGTTTCGAATACTAAAAAACCTGCTAACTTAGCAGGTTTTTTTTCGTCTTGAATATGGCGCAGTTCAAATCATGTCGAAGTGCTTACCAAGTAGAAACGATTAACCAGGTAGAAGTGCTTCACTAGCTAGGGTGACTAGCTATGGACTACGATTGGTATTAGGTCACTTTCAAATGATTCGAGAAGTTGTCACCCTTCGCCATGCGGTCATACAAAATAACATTGACCGCGGCAGCAAGGTTCATGCAGCCATTAGTCGGAACGTAGATGGTTTCACGACAGAAGTCCGTGATCTCTTTTTTCAGAGTTCCATCTTCAGGGCCGAAGATATAAAAAGCACGAGGTGGGTGCTTATAATCAGGCAGAGGCTTAGCGCCTTCTATCAAATCAACCGCGATGGGCACGCAGCCAACTGGAATAATGTCTTTCAGGTCTTCAACACCAATTAATGGTAGCTCAAGGTGCTTTTCCTTGGTGTCGGTATGAAATTGTCGAGCGTGGTCATAACGGGTGCCAGTATAAAATACAGAGTTTGCTCCGTAGCAACCAGCTGCTCGCATTACTGAGCCAACATTTTCAGGGGTTTTGGGATTTACTAATCCAACACAGGCATAGCCTTTGGATAGGGTATCTGTCTTTGCTTTGGTCATAATTTTGTAGAGTTGCAGTTTGGTAAAGTGATGAGGCTATGAAGTCGTAAGAAAACCAGCTCAGTACTCTGAGCTGGTTTAAGAAGAGCCTAGTCGCGTTTCCACAACATGTGACAGAACTTGTGTTCAGGGTCACGGCTGATCAGTAGACGAGCGAATACGTCATCTAAGACATCATCAGCTTCATTTACAAGACCAATGCGTACTTCAGCGTAGATCTCTTTGTCGACTTCAAAGCCAACATGTTCAACCCAATCGTCACCAGTTTCAACAAGTTCTGCAGCGCCACGATCTTCAAACTGAGCCGTGAATAAGATCACGTCTGCAGGTTCAAGGTTATCAGCAGCCATCTCTAGAAAGATGTCGTATGCAGTGTCAATTGCATCGTCGTAAGACATTAGGTCGTTAGCTTCGGTCATAATCAGTATCTTAGCTTGCGCGGTTCATGTATTTACGTTCAGCTGTGTTCACAACAACTTTGTCGCCAGTTGCAATGTACTCAGGAACTTGAACAGTAAGGCCTGTAGACAGACGAGCTGGTTTAGTACGAGCTGAAGCAGATGCACCTTTGATTGAAGGGTCTGTCTCTTCGATTACTAGCTCAACTGAAGTTGGTAGCTCAAGAGTCGCCGCAGTACCGTCGATAAGAATCGCGTACATACCTTGCGTATCTTCGTTGATGAACAGCAGTTCGTCTTCGATCATTTCACCGTTGAAGATGAATTGTGTGTAATCTTCGTTATCCATGAAGATGTACTCGTTGCCATCAACGTAAGAGAACATCACCGCACGCTTAGTTACGTCGATCGTTTCAACGATTTCGTCAGCCTTGTGGCGAACTTCTGTTTTAACGCCAGTTGCTACATCGTGACCACGGAAGCGGTAAATCTTTTGACCGCCACGGCCACCTGGTGTTGTTACTTCGATATCTTTAACTAGTACTGTTTTGCCATCAACATTGATCGCAAAACCTTTTTTAATCTCACTTGCTCTAGGCATTTTGTGTTTGTCCTTATTGGGTCTATCCGGTGATTATATCTCGTAGACGCTATAAATAGGAATAGCTTGAATCATAAAGTCACCTAAGCGATCATAGAGAGACAGTTAAATCATTATTTTATTTACCGAAACGACCTATGCAGCTACCTGTTATTGACCCAACACAGCCATTTCAACCTGAATTTCAACCTGTGGTTAACGATCTGATTACCTTTCTAAAAGGTGGGTTAGGTTCTAATCTGCACAGTGTCTATGTTTATGGCAGTGTGGCACGCAAGCAAGCCGTTGTCGGTCGCTCGAATCTAGATGTGGTTGTGGTTACTCATCGTTCTTTCCCAGACCAACGAACCACGCTGCTGAATACCATCAAATGGCGCTTCCAAAAGAGCTTCCCTCAGGTCACTCAAGTGGCGATCAAAACTACCTTGGTGAGCGAGATAGTTGATTTCGACAATATCTTTACGTGGGGCTTTATGCTCAAGCATTTAGCTGTGTGTGTGCATGGTGAAGACTTATCTGATTGCTATGGTGATTTCGAAACGAGTTGGGAAATTGCTAAGCATTGGAATATGGACGCGGAAAATTGGTTAGCGGTTTATCGTAATAAGATAGCCCGAGCAACAACGCCAGAACAACAAGTCGCCGCGCAGGTGATTATTGCCAAGAAGCTTCTGCGAGCCAGTTACTCTTTGACCATGTACCGAGACAAGAATTGGTTCGATGCGCCTATGGAGTGCGGTCAACAGTTCTTGAGATATCATCCAGAGAAAGAAGTTGAGATTCAAAGATTGGGTATTTTGCTGTCTGGGCGTGCGATTCCTAAACGTTCAGTAATAGGTATTCTTGATGGCTTTGGTGAATGGCTGGTTAAGCAGTATCAGAAAACTGAGTTTCGAATCGGATAGGGGTTCGTAAGCTATCCATTGATATGAAAAGCAGAGCAAGCTGAAGAGCACGTCTCTGCTTTTTTCGTTTTTATGTCTGGCTCGAGTTTTAATAGGTATCTCGAGTCTCATGTCGCTTCGAAAAGAGGATTCAATCTAGAACAGGCCTAGTTGCTGCCCGCTGACTCTTTCAAAATCTAACCCTATAAATGGCAGAATCGCTTCTGCGACCGGTTTAATCTGCTTGTCGATGTAATGTTGATAATCGATACCGCTCTTCAAATACTCCTTGGGCTCGGGGCCACTCAGCGTAATCAAATATTCAATACGTCCTTTGTTTTGGTATTGAAGTGGGCGACCAAGCTGGGCATTGATCTCATCGGCTAATCTAGCAGCGCGAACCTGTGGCGGAATGTTCTTCTGGTATTCATGCAACTTACGGCGCAAGCGTTTTTGATACACCAATAAATCATCATGTTTGCCCGCGGATGTTTCATCGACAAACTGTCTAACATAATCACTTGGATCTTGGTCGTGAAAGACCATCTCATACAAGGTTTGTTGGAACTGTTGTGCAAGGGGCGTCCAATCGGTTCGTGCACTTTCAAGGCCTTTAAAAATGATCTTCTCTTGGTTACCTTGATTGATTAAGCCTGCATAACGTTTCTTCGATCCTGTCTCAGAGCCCCGAATTGTCGGCATTAGAAACTTGCGGTAATGGGTCTCGTATTCCAATTCAAGTATCGAGGTGAGGTTGTAGACCTCTTTCAGGTGATTCGTCCACCAGTCGTTGATGTAAGCCACAAGAGAGTGACCAATCTCGTCTGCTTGTTCTTGCTCAAAACTGCCATTAAGAGACACGAAAGTTGAATCGGTATCTCCGTAAATTACTTGATACCCTTTATCTTCGATCAGAACCTTGGTTTGCTTCATGATCTCATGACCACGCATGGTGATCGATGACGCCAATCGAGTATCAAAGAAACGACAACCAGAAGAACCCAGCACACCATAGAAAGAGTTCATGATGATCTTAATCGCCTGAGAAAAAGCTTTCTCGTTATTCTTCTTCGCGACATCACGCGCTGCCCAGAGATTTTCGATCATCTGTGGTAGAAAGTGCTTAGAGCGGTGGAATTGACCGCCACGAAACCCAGCCACTGCTTGGTCTTCTTCAGAGCCTAACTCTAACTTTAGTCCTTCAATTAACCCCATCGGGTCAATTAAGAAAGAACGAATGATCGATGGGTAAAGGCTCTTAAAATCGAGTACCAACACAGAGTCATAAAGGTTGGGAATCGAATCCATCACATAACCACCGGGGCTAGCGATCCAGTTCTCAGGCTCTAAGTTCGGCGCGACGTAACCCGCTCGGTGTATCTGAGGCATGTATAAGTTAGTAAAAGCAGCGACAGAGCCGCCAACGCGATCAAGTTCAACACCAGTTAAGCGAGAACGTTCAATAGCAAAATCGAGTAGGTGAGTGTGTTCGAAGATTCGGTTTACTAGCACACAGTCTTGAAGGTTGTACTTGGCAAGTGAAGGTTTATCGAACTTAAACATTCGATTGATTTCATCCATGCGGTCATGAACATTATGAATGTCTTTGCCTTCGCCCAGTAACTCTTGTGACACGGACTCAAGAGACCATGACCTGAAATGGTAGGTTGCTGTTTTAAGCGTATCGATACCATCTAAGACCACGCGACCAGGAATGGTAATGAATCCCTGCTGGTTTTGTGCGGAGCTGCGAAAGAAGCTCGGTTGATTGTCGCGACCAATACTGAGTTTCACTTCGTTCCATTCTGAACGTTTGTGCAGCAGCCTAAAGTCGAAATCAATGACATTCCAACCGATGATGATGTCTGGGTCAAACTCGGAGAACCACGCAATCATAGCTTCAAGCAGCGCTTTCTCGTTGGTAACCCATTGGATATTGGTGTCTGCTTCTTGTAGATCGCCAATCATTATCACTCGGCTATCCATTGGACTGTCTAGGCCGATGGAATAAAGCACACCTTTTTCCGAACACTCAATATCAAGCGAAACCACAGACAAGTTTGGCAAGTAATCGCCAGCTCGACATTTTGCGTTCGATACTCTGCGATGCTGTCTTTTTGGGGTGATAGTCCCTGTGAATTCGATACTGCCTTTAATAAAGCGTTCCATTAAGAATCGATCGGCGAGTCGAATATCGCTTTCAAAGGTTTGGATTTCTTCACCGTTAAAGGCTTGAGCTAACCCGAAGCTGCTTCTCGATAAGGAAGTGTAACAAGCGGCTAAAGGGGTTTGGTCAAATGTCGCCAACTCTAAAGGCTTAAACTGACAATCTATGGCCTCTTTATCGGCAATAGATTGGCACGTTTCGATATCAGATTGAGCAACAAAAAAGACAGGCTTTTCATTTTGAATTGTCAGTAGAGTAGGGCCTTGAGGGGTGCTTAACCACAAGTCGATTTGTGTGCGCCCTGAAAAGTCTCTTGCTTGTCTTGTGAGTACAAAGCCTTGCTGAATATCCAATGTAGTAACCTATTGAAATTGGGAATCGAATACTACCACCTAGCGACCCTCAGCGCATAACCGGCAGCAAAAATACTAACTAAATTCTAGTTAACAGAGGCAAATAACGGGACTCTATAAGCAAATAAGTGAAATTGTCGCGAATGGCTATTCAATGGTATTGAAAATATCTTTATCTTGTGTAATTTTATTGGGTGTTGTTTTAACTGGTTGATTTTTAGAAAAAGCTTGTTGTTTTAGTTGGCTTGTTTGTTAATAAGTACTTGCTAAAGTTCGTGTTTCAGCACATATTCAACAGAGCTTTTTTTTAGTAATTAAGTTAAGATATACTCAATGCTGCGATTCACTGTTCCTTTGTTCAATTGTTTCAAACAGATGAAATGACACAGTGATTGCAGAGCCAATTAATAGTGTGGAGATACAAGTTTGATAAATGTTTTCCTTGTAGATGATCACGAGCTGGTTCGCACAGGGATACGACGTATTATTGAAGACGTCCGTGGAATGAACGTAGCAGGGGAAGCTGAAAGCGGTGAAGATGCTGCAAAATGGTGTCGTACTAACAATACTGACGTTATTTTGATGGATATGAATATGCCTGGTATTGGTGGCTTAGAAGCAACCAAGAAAATCTTGCGTTTCAACCCTGATGTTAAAATCATCGTTTTAACTGTTCATACGGAAAATCCGTTTCCAACTAAAGTGATGCAAGCTGGAGCTGCTGGTTACCTTACTAAAGGGGCAGGTCCGGATGAAATGGTAAATGCAATTCGAGTGGTTAATAGTGGCCAACGATACATTTCGCCAGAAATTGCGCAGCAGATGGCTTTGAGCCAATTCTCGCCTGCGTCTGAAAATCCATTCGCAGACTTATCTGAACGTGAACTTCAAATCATGATGATGATTACCAAAGGTCAGAAAGTGACGGATATTTCAGAACAACTCAATCTAAGTCCTAAAACAGTCAACAGTTACCGCTACCGCTTGTTCAGTAAGCTGGATATCAGTGGCGATGTAGAGCTGACGCATTTAGCGATTAGACATGGAATGTTAGACACTGAGACCCTTTAACACTGAGATCGTATAGTGACCAACTTGTTTGACTCAGTCTCATTCCTCAAGACAGTAACAGAGCAGCCCGGCGTTTATCGAATGTATAACGCCGAGGCTGTTGTTATTTACGTCGGTAAAGCTAAGAACCTCAAAAAACGCCTTTCCAGTTATTTCCGTAAAAAAGTCGACAGTGAAAAAACACGCGCTTTAGTCAGCAATATTGACAAGATCGATGTCACTGTAACGCACACGGAAACAGAAGCGCTCATCCTTGAGCATAACTACATCAAGCAGTACTTGCCTAAATACAACGTACTTTTGCGTGATGATAAGTCGTACCCTTATATTTTTATTAGCGGTCACAAGCATCCTCGTTTGTCGATGCATCGTGGTGCTAAAAAGAAAAAGGGCGAATACTTTGGTCCTTACCCTGATTCCGGCGCTGTGCGTGAGACGTTGCACCTACTACAAAAAATCTTTCCTGCTCGCCAGTGTGAAGATACGGTTTATGCCAACAGAACGCGCCCGTGTTTGATGTATCAGATTGGCCGTTGTGCTGCGCCATGTGTCAGCTCAATCATCTCTGATGAAGAGTACAGTGAACTTATCGACTACGTTCGTCTGTTCTTGCAAGGGAAGGACAAGTTAGTCCTTGAGACGCTCATCGAAAAGATGGACACAGCAAGCCGAGAGCTTCGCTTTGAGCAAGCTGCCGCGTTCCGTGACCAAATCCAAGCGATTCGACGCGTGCAAGAACAACAATATGTATCCGACGATTCAATGGAAGATATGGACGTGTTGGGCTTTGCTCAAGAGAATGGCGTAGCGTGTATTCATATCTTGATGATTCGCCAAGGCAAGGTTTTAGGCAGTAGAAGCCATTTCCCGAAAATCCCCAACAATACGGTGCGAGAAGAGGTTTTTTCGAGCTTTTTAAGCCAATACTATCTTGCGCATAATGAAGCGAGAACCATCCCAACTCGTTTGATTCTCAATGCCGATTTGATGGAAGATGTCACTCCGATTCAAGAAGCCTTGTGTGAAGTGGCGGGTCGTAAGATTCACTTTAATACCAACCCTTCAGGTACTCGAGGTCGTTACCTTAAACTGTCGAATACCAATGCATTGACGGCTATTACCACCAAGATTAATCACAAGATGACCATCAACCAGCGCTTTAAAGAGCTTCAAGAAGTGTTGTCGATGGATGCGATTAAACGAATGGAATGTTTCGATATCAGTCATACCATGGGTGAAAGCACAATTGCGTCTTGTGTGGTGTTCAATCAAGAAGGGCCGGTTAAACCCGAATACCGTCGTTACAACATCACCGGGATTACTGGTGGTGATGACTATGCGGCCATGGCTCAGGCGCTTGAGAGGCGTTACTCGAAGCAACTTGATGTCGATAAGATCCCAGACATCATTTTTATCGACGGCGGTAAAGGTCAGCTCAACCGCGCTCATGAGATCATTTCTCAATATTGGGGTGATTGGCCATTTCGACCAAGAATGATGGGTATAGCCAAAGGGGTTACGCGTAAACCGGGTTTAGAAACCTTGGTGACTCTTGAAGGCGAAGAGTTCAATTTACCCAGTGATGCGCCAGCGTTACACCTTATCCAACATATTCGTGACGAAAGCCATAATCATGCTATTGCCGGGCATAGAGCAAAACGTGGTAAAACGCGTAGAACCAGTGCACTTGAAGGAATTGAAGGGGTAGGGCCTAAGCGTCGTCAATCTTTGTTGAAATATATGGGTGGCTTACAAGAACTTAAGCGTGCAACTGTCGAAGAAATAGCCAAAGTGCCGGGCATTAGTCATTCTTTGGCAGAAAACATTTATCAAGCATTGAAACAATAGTAAAAATCCCGCACCATTAAAGCGCAATTGATAAGAGCCTAATAATATGCGTTTGAATATACCTAACATTTTGTCCTTACTGAGACTATTTTTAATCCCAGTATTCGTTGTTGTTTTTTACCTACCTTATGAATGGGCTCCTTTTGCTGCTGCAATGGTGTTTTGGGTAGCGGGTTTTACTGACTGGCTAGATGGCATGCTGGCTCGTAAACTAGGACAAACGTCTCGCTTTGGTGCCTTTATTGACCCCGTGGCGGATAAGGTGCTCGTTGCTACTGCTCTTATCTTAGTTACCGAGCATTATCACTCGATCTGGGTGACTATTCCTGCTGTGACCATGATTGGTCGTGAAATTATCATCTCGGCGCTTCGTGAATGGATGGCTGAAATCGGCAAACGTGCAAGCGTTGCGGTATCTTGGGTTGGTAAAGTGAAAACCGTTTCTCAGATGTTTGCTCTTTGGGTACTTATCTGGCGATACGACGACTGGATGGTTTGGGTGGGTTACATTGCACTCTATGTTGCAACCGTTCTTACTTACTGGTCAATGGCGCAATACTTGATGGCCGCCAAAGATGATTTGTTAGACGAAAAACACCATTGATGAAGAAGCGAGCTGAGGCTCGCTTTTTTGATCTTTAACCTAAGGTTAAATTATCAATAGTGGATATCTAATGTGATATAGATCGCCTTTGAATAGCCTGTCCACAAAGTGCTTTGCACACAAAGTCAGCTATTTAGCCTGTTTCGTATAAAATCTATTCAAACGAATTAAAAATACAAAAATAATATTGACTCAAACGCTCGAATCCGTAGAATGCATCCCGTACCCAAGAGGATGGCAATAAGCGATTCGATTGGAGTTATTAAGGCGCCTTGGCAGAGTGGCTATGCAGCGGATTGCAAATCCGTGGACCTCGGTT
>NZ_JBGONI010000047.1:0-24552 GCF_041439035.1 Vibrio sp. 1F263
TGATCAGATCGTAGGTTCTTGATTTAGTTCCATTGAATTACGCAACAAAGCCGCGTTTATGTGGTTAAACATCAGTCAATACAACGGAAAAGATATTCAAAATATGAAAGGAATAATATTTGATGACTTAAGCCAAGCTGATATTGATGAAGCTCAATTCAGATCAATAGAATGTGTCGAATCCCTGTATGAACACTGCAATTGGTAATTTTTGGTACGCAATCAGAACTATGCTGTAATGGTTTATACTCGCGGCTGTTTCCATAGCTCGAAAATAAAAACATTCCCTTCGTTAATATCCGAGGCTACGGTGATGAGAATGAGAATTTAAATTTTTACTTAGTTATAGCACGCACACTAGGAATGAGTGTTCGATAGGCAAAGTGTGAGCTTTTACTCTCAGTTACGTTTCCGTTGTATTTTTCTCACCCTATATTTTCACTAAATGTTTGAACTTCCCATATCATAACGCTCGACTCAACTGACGCCTAAAGAAAGGTCCTTCACCTACCGAGCGCACTATTTTTCTCAAGATCAACACACGCAATCTGTAACAGAGAAAAGTATCACCAACTTGCCCTACATAATCACCAAGCACACGACCAATGACTACTGCTGCAACACAAACTCGTGGGCCAATCGCAGCAAGAAGAGCAGCATCAAAAAACGTCTCATCATGGGATACAATTGCGGAACCGTTCCAAGTTCGAACCATATCCCTACTCACAAGAAGACTATCCCATTCTTTGGCTAATTTAACCTGCTGAAAGATATCAAGAGGTACTGGAATGACGGTAGTAAGTTCTTCGGCTGAACAGGCACCAACGATTGGCATGGTGTCTTTGCTCAACTTACCTGTCGTTACATCGGCTAAAAATAAACGTTGTTCCGGTAGCACAGAGCACAGCGCTCGCAACATTAATTGCTCATCCACTGACTGGCCAACCCAAACAACATAATCGCCATCGCATTCGAGGTTCTGATAGCTCTGCAATATGGGCAGTCCTATATGGCCGGCTAACCATGGCCATAAGTCTGGATCATTAATAAGATCACATACCCCCCTAAACCAATTACTACGTAGAGCATCTCCCTGCTGCGTACCATAATTATTTAACGGACCGTAAGTCAACGGGTCACTCAGCTCTACTACCCGCTTCTTTTCATCTGGCGCAAGAAGATAATTCAAAATGCCAGCAGCTGCGCCTCCTGTAACAAAGTGAGTCACCTTACGAAGGGTCATGACTAAACTCACTTATCATATCAGCACATCGTCTCTCTATTCTCATCATCGATCCTTGTCTGCTACCAACTGCTAATCACTTATCGAGCTCCATAACCTTAGAGTTCATAAGTTGGTTTACTCTATTGTTTCTATTCCCCGGTTAGACGAACAAATATACGTAGGAACGCAACATTTACCACGTTTTATCAAGGTCTTTTGCATAAAGCAGAATGGCTCGCTGGTAACTTTTGATTTTCTTACTCTCAGTGGTTGATAACAATAACTTAATTAGTAACGCCGTTGCTTCTTTGTGTCGTTCTAAGTTGTACAAACACATGGCATAGAACGGCTGTACTTCCAGTGAATCAGGGTATTCAGCAATGGTTCGCTCAAAATACTCTAACGCTTCAGTGTATTTACCCAAACTGCGATAAGTACTCGCCAACCCAAACAGAGCATCAAAACGTTCAGTTATGGAAAGATCCCCTTCCAATGCAAGATGATAATGTATAAGCGCTTGCTTCTCTTTGCCTTCATTATCATAAGACCAAGCCATGTATAAATTTGCTTTGGCTGCATATTGACTGTCATCCAATAGCGTACGCAGCAAAAGCCGAGACGCATGATAATTTCCGGCCTCTCTAAGATTGATGGCTTCGTGGATAATGGTTTTCATGTGCATCTCCTCTATAATTGACTAATAGAATGAAATTTATTTACACTCTGTGCTAACTCTCAAATCGTCCAACGATAAATTATCAATGATAAAATCTTAAACTAGATGAATAAATAGTAATAAAGGAATCCAATGTTTATAAGATTTATTGCCAGTATGGAGGAGGAAAAGCGACTCCAGCATACTCATGGTATCATTACCCAAGCACAAATGATGCTTGTCGACGGATTGATCCTTTACGAGTACCATCAGGTGCATATTAAAGAAATCTTCACTCAACTTAATGAATCACTACCATGTCCACCGTTCCACTCAAAGTCATGGCCAGACAATGCTATCTCTTGGTTTTTAGACTCAAGCGTCAAACATATATCACTCATGTATGAGCTAAAATATATATTAGAAGAATATGATTCAAAGGTGGCGACATTACATTATTCAGACGTCGGCACCATTTTATACAGAGATGACTTTCAAGTGGTGGCTAAGTCTAGCCTCTTATGAAAAACAAAATAATATATTGATAATAAAATGAACCTTCTAAAAATATATACCCTCGCCGGTTAAAATGAGAACTGCAACCCAAGCTCATAGCTCACTTCCGCCTCATCACGCTCTGCATATTCTAAATTTGCAACTAAGCCAAACACTGAGCCGAATTGAAAGACGTTATTCCACTTAAACTCATCTCTTGCTAGATCTAAGAAATCATGCTGATAGGAAACTCCCATCAACCAATGATTAGCTATTTGTTTTCTAACCATCGCTTGACAGTATGTTCCACGCTCGGAATATGGTGAACTGTAATCACTATCAGCACGATAGTTTACTGCTCCACAGGATAAAGAGCTGGCCATTGCCCCTCCCAAACGCCCAATGAGTCCTCCGCCAGCTTGCCAACTATCTACCTCCGAACTAAATCGAGTGAGAAAGTCTGCTTTTCCTTCAACGAATACGTAGTCAAAAACTTGAGCACTGGCATCTAAGTATACCCCTCCCATCGTCTTATTCTCTGTATTGTCATACTTATCGTTAAGGTAAGGTTTTAACGCTCCCGACTTAAAACTAGCTCCTTTATAACCAAATCCTATGTGAGAAAAATTATCAACAATCTCACTTGATGCAAAGCTTGAACACGAAACTAACAACATCAGAGGAACAACTTTAGTTATCATAATACGATATCCTGTGGCACTTTTTTGACATGAAAGTTTATTCTGTACATTGCATATTGACAGCAACATACGGAAACAAACTATAACAAATCAATATGTAACATCCGATAAATTTAAACGCAAACTATGCGTTGCGTTCACATTTCCATCGTTGTCTTAAAGCATGTTTAAATTCCAGTGCCAATCCTATCTAGGCTGTCATACCAATTCAAAACATGGCTAGTCAGCATTTCCCCTGTGAAAGCGTTACTCGTAGACAGCAGCCACTTCAACGTCCCATAGACGATATAGTCTGAATACATGGGCGCATCGCCCGATAAGTATCGTGTCTTAGCTAAATAAGATTCCAGTACTCTCATTTTTTTAAGTAAGTCGGCCTTTGCTAACTCTTGGCTGTTGCTTTGTACATTTTCTAAGCTGTCCTGAAAGTGTTTCTCTCTAGAGGAACGAAAGTAATCTTTATCGCGATCTTTAAGCTTGCAGTAAATGTCGAAGATGGCAATTTTGGCGATGTCCGAATGTAATGATGCTGCCCACTCATGGAAAAAAAGTGCCATTAAACGCCCTTTTTCACCGCCAAATAATGAAGGTGATTCAGGGTAGTGGGCCTCAAGATAATCAGCGATGTTAAACGAATCAGAGAGCACCGTTTCACCATCTTTGATGGCGGGGAGTGTAGAAAACTGCGCCTTAAACTGAGCCTGAATGTCGACAAAAGAAAGCTCAGTGGTATCAAACGCTATATTTTTGTGTATCAAGCACATTTTCGTTCGCCAACAATAAGGACTGAATTTTAAGCCATCGCCCCCACACAGTTCGTAAAAAGTGATCATAGGTGTCTTACTCCGAGAGTTGCTAAATAGGTGTAATGGTTGTGCTGGGCACAGTATGTTCAATCTTGGTCGCGGTTCTCAGTCGAGATTAAGTGGGTTCTTTAACTGCTAGAATACCTGCGGCTCCCAGCAGTAAAGCACCACTTCCTCTTGTCACAGCGGTAAGAGATAGTCGGCTCGCATCAACAATCCGTCTGGCCGAAAACGCATAAAACATCACTAAACTGAAATCAAGCAACGCCATGGTTGGGCACATCACTAATAGTTGAGGGAATACGGGTAAGTCGGGGTTGATGAATTGCGGAAAAAAAGCCGAAAAGAATAGGATGGCTTTGGGATTGCCAGCCGCGACTAAAAAGCCAGAGTAAAACAACTTTTTGTTTGAGGCCTGTAAATCTGAGTTGTTGAGGTTTAAGTGCTCAACTTGTGCTGGTTTAGCGAGGAGCATTTTTAGTCCCATGTAAACCAACGTGATCACACCAAAAACTTTGATGACAGTAAATGCCACTACCGAATTGGCAAGGATGACACCTAAACCCAAGGCGACTAACACCATTTGAATAAAGTTAGCTGAGATGTCCCCAAGGGCGGTATATAGCACGCGTTTGTGCCCATAACTGAGAGCATGTGCAATACCTAAAAATATGCTAGGCCCTGGTGTCGCGGTAAGAATGAGCGATGCCGCGACAAAGCCGAGCCAAAGGTGAAAGTCCATTTTTTTTCCTTAATTATCCGTTAAACACTGCAAATCATATCGCTACAGATACACTACCATACCAGCGATTACTCCAACCACATATTGACCAGCGACATGACACCCATATTGTTGGTTTCGGTACCATACAAATTGTCTGCGCGAGTGACGGTAAAATGATTGCGCCACAGAGGACAATAATAATAGTTCTGGATAAGCCAATCCTCCGCTCGATACAGCTTGTGCAGAAGCTCCTCACTGTCGTTACTTTCCTGCATGAGCATATCAATAAAGGTTAATAGGCTTTGTTTTCCACGTTCAGACAAACATAGGCTAAACACATTGCCGCAAAGTAGCCATTCGTAATACTGGAACGTCAGGTCGTCGCCAAATACGTAACAGTCGTAGGAGACATCAACAGCCACATCTTGAGACTGTCCTTGAAGACATACCTTCCAAATAACCCCTTTTTGAGACAACGCATCAAGCAAAGGTTGCAACTCCCTCATATGACTGTCTATCACTTCAATTATCACCGGACGAGCTGGCAGTTTCATGTCGTGATTGAACAAGTGAAATCCCTTATCTTGATGGCAATCCATCACGCTGTTCGCTGCTCTTTTCTGGCTATCAAGTGTAAAGCGTCGACTATGATGAACAAGCCAAGCTCTTTCTTGAGCGGACAAGGCGTTTGCATGATGATGAAACTGCAAAACAGTACACCCACTGCGATCGACTTTTTGTGGCTGAGCGGGTTGAGATTCGCAATAGAGCAGTTCTGCCACGTGCATAGGCGTTTGAGGTTGGGCATCGCTACACCAAAACTCTACTCGTTCAATATGGCCACCAAAGCCAAAATAGTGGTTGTTGCGAACCAAACTCCAATACTGTTTTTCCAGACTTTCGACCCGATATGCTCCACACCCGATAGGTTTTGAAGCCTGATAATCAAAAATTGCACTGTGTGAGTCGGCTAACAAATGCAGGAAAACGGGGTCAAATTGACGCATAGAGAAAATGACCCACTGCTTATCTATGTCAATACCCTCTACATGACGAAATAGAATTTGATATGGATGCGGCGTCCTAAGGCGCATTTCTATATTTTTTTTGACAAGTTCCGGTGTCAGCACTTCTCCATTGTGCATCATTATATCATTGCGGATGCGGAGACGGATTTGCTTGTCACTGTAATGAAATTGGTGAGCGATATGAGGTACAATTTCGTTCTGAATAGGGTTATATCGAACTAAGGTATCGAAGACGCTTTCGATCAATAAAATAGAACGAGCGGACTGCGCCAAATGAGGGTGCCATTCAGGCAGCACGTAAGGAACTAAATACATTAAAGTATTCTGCTTTTTCAGTTCCTGTTGCGCATCCCCTAACCAGAGTGGTAAGTGATCTTGAAATAGGCGTACTTCGCCAAGTAGAGTGGCTAATCGAAATGCCTGATTCATTCTGCCAGACCGAGCCATCCGCTCTAACTGAGTCAGCAGTGAAGTCTCAAAACTTTTTAGTAGTGTCAGTTTCGAACGATGACCTCGCCCCTGACCCGAAGCCCAATGGATAAGCCCAAAGCTTTCAAAAGAAGCCATTAGCTTACTCACGTACCTCTCTGAGCAGGCCAGAATTTCAGCAAGGGAGACAATATCAACATCATAAGTTTCATTGCGA
This sequence comes from Vibrio sp. 1F263, assembly GCF_041439035.1. NCBI lineage: Bacteria > Pseudomonadati > Pseudomonadota > Gammaproteobacteria > Vibrionales > Vibrionaceae > Vibrio > Vibrio sp. 1F263. The sequence continues at coordinate 6,281 of NZ_JBGONI010000047.1, forward strand.
GAAAAATGTTTCTCGAGTTGCTTTAAACGCTGCAGATGACTCGTAGATAACAACTGAGAAGCTACCATGTCAACCTCAAAATCATGTTCATTAGATACAACGGATCCCTCTGAAATATGGCGACTTAACTTAAAGTTGTCCTCTTATAATGCCACGGGACGTGATTAATAAAGGTGGGTAATCTGACCGACTAGGAATCCCACCAAGAAAACTATCCCAGGCAAGATCGGACGGCTTTGGCTTTGGCTTTGTATTACCGTCATCGTTTGTTCTGGTTCCAGTAAGTAGTGTTTGGCGTTTAAAGTATAGAATGTGTAGTCTAATGGATTCATTGTTTTACTCACTAATAATGGCTCATGTGTTCATTATCAGCGAACAAACCCGAAATAATAACGCTCTCTTTACTATAAACAGTTCACCTTTTAATTAATGAAGTACAGCTCTATTTTTGCTAACTGCCACCAAACAAAATAATTCAACAAGCATGTCGAGGCAAGTTAATCCCAGTCACATGCAATATTAGCAATCGACGCTACATCTTCATCAAAGTAAACGTAGGTAGGCTTGCCAACATGGGGCTCAAAGGTTACGTAACCCGCTTTGTTCCTACCAAATCTCCTGACTCTGTTCATCGTGCGTAAGTATTGGGTACGTGAACGTACTACTCTAATGAACAGTATTCGAGCGTTACTGTCTAAATTCGGTCTCATTATTACGGGCGGACGATTTTCTTTAATGAAACCAGTTCCCCTCACGCTGGAAGATGCTGAAAACGAACTTCCACACTTAGATCGAACTGTTATTGCTGACGCGTACTATCACCTTGAACAACTTAACTAACGTATTGCGGATACCGAGCAAGTCTTCGATGCCTTTTCAAAGGTCAGTGATAATGTTCTACAGATCATGAAGCTCAGAGGAATTAGCCCACAAACGGCAACGGCTATTCTGGCCTCTATTGGCAACGGCTCTCAGTTTGTGAAAAACAGAGATTTTTCCGCTTGGCTAGGGTTAGTTTCGACGCAGTATTCAACCGGCGGCAAACCCAGATTGGGCAGGGTTACCAGACACGAAGACTAGTATCTACACACCTTACTCGGCTATAGTGCTAGAACGGTCATTGCTAATCTAGTTGATAAACAAGACAGGCTCAGTCAGTGGTGTCGAGGTGTGTTGGAACGACGAGGAATGAACCGAGTTATTGTCGCTCTTGCAGCAAAGAATGCTCGAACTATCTGGTCGCTATTACACACCCAAACGGAGCAAAATTTAAGTTATATGGATTACAATTTCTAGGCGAGAAAGTCTGCGTTTGAATGCGCCACAGACAACGAGTTAACTTGTTTTTGGACAAAACCTTGCCAGTACTTTTGCTAAATTAGAAAACCATCAATAACTAGGGGTATGTCAAATCTACTTGTGAAGAGCTAGTGCGATGAGTAGCATCGCACTAGCAAAAGTATTGGTTTAGGTGCGTATTAAGTGCCGTTATGTAAAATATGACGTTCCACACTCTAAATGTGAATGACTTAATGGTGGGTACTCTCTCAATAGCTTTGATCTTACTTCTTGAAAGTGACTCTGATTAGCCGACAACCAACTGCTCACATATTCATTAAATCTTATGTGCCTTTCTGGATTGGCGTTAACAGAACGTTGAAAGTGGCAACTAATAACAATCATTGCCCCTTCATATCTTTCTTCAGATGAGTGATTTGAGTTGTTGTATTTACTCCAGCCATTTCTTTTTTCATTTTCTAATCTTTCATATTCGCTCATATAAAGTTTATTATCAATGAGAACCATCACAATTCAATGTTTGATATGCACGCTTAAAACCATCTAATGAATACCATACATTTAGATAATCAGATGATTTACCAATATAAGTTTTCACCTCAAACCCCATAGCATCTTCACCATTTAACTTGTTGAGATCAGAGTTGGTAAAAACGTATATATGACGATACCTCTCACTTCCTGATACCACATCAAAATATGAAAATTTTGGTTTCGCCAGTTTATTACCAAAAAAATCATTTACATGATAAGACGTAACTTTGGTTTCATACCTACCTGGTTCATAAGCTAAATATGGCTCAATCGTTAACTGAGTAGCTTTCGCAGAACCAGCATTACACTCCATAACAACTTTGATATTTTTATATAGAGAGTAAGACTCAGCATTTTTTACATTACCAGAGCCTTCCCAGTTATTAACTTTCCAATCCGCATGAGCTAATGATGATAGAGTTACAAATAACAAAAAAATTAATATTTTCATGGAGATATGCCTTAATTTTGAAATCCAATTATCTCAAACCAAAAAGCCAAGATCAAATTTGACGCTAATCTTGGTCTCAGACCAAAAATGTCACTATCTGCATCAAAAGTCTGTTCTGTCCTGTCCTGTAGTCATTATTCCTATTATGGTAAATGCGCGAGTTTGCTATCAGAAACAGCCCTCAAACGCTCTTAGCGAAGTTTTTAGACACTTGATCAAGGCGATATTACTTCCATAACGCCTTGTAAGTTTGTGACGCTTTCAAAGCGATTGACTGGGCAAAAATTAGCAAATTCATTTGAGCTAAGAACTGCACTCTGCCCCCCATTTTTTTGTTCTTTGTGAGCTTTGGGTGTCAGATTAGTTCTATTTGGTCAAAATCCACTCGCATTTGAATGTAGACTTTTTGGCGAAACCAATTTTTGGGGCAGAAACTTTTTTGAGTAGTCGCACTAAAGGGCTCTTATCCCGAAGCAACTTAGATAACTTTATTCTAGCCCAATGAAACAAGACGCCTCCGACTCAAACCCCTTCTCTAAAAGGGCATAAAGCCAGCAGCATTCGCTGCTGGCTCATGTCATTGCTACTATCTGCTCTCAATCCATTCATCCAACTCATGCTCAACCCATGCTGAGGCTCGCTCTCCAAGCGAGACATTGCGTGGGAACTCCCCGTTAGCCATCATTTTGTAGATGGTCGACTTACTTAACTGCACTCTTTCTATCACTTCTTTTAAACGAACTAATCTCATGAAATTCTTCCTCTATGGTTATCACTCATGAGATAGAGTTGAAGTGTAAAAATTTCCCTAACCTAATATCAGCCTGTAGATATAGGACATCCCGTTATTGGTTTACCTTCCAGCCCGTAACATCAATCATACTTGTGCTGGTGGCCTCGCGGATTATGGTTGTCTTTTCTTTGACCTTTTTTCTCTCGGCTTTCTCGGCTGCCTTCCTTTCTTTTTAGATTTACTGACAAATGAACCTATCGTGCTTTGAACGTCAATATCATGATTTGTGCTGAGTTTGGCTTGTCTGCTTAGTACGAAGAACAAGCAGCGGTGTTGGTGGTCAAAATCCTCATGGTCTTTATTGAGTTCAATCAGGGGTTGAGTAAGAAAGGAGCAAAGTTCACTGATGTCGTATTGGCTTGTCTGTGTGGTCGTTGCCCACGTTCGCGTAATGTCTTTCGTCAGTTTTTTTCTGATTTGGTATTCATTTGCCATCGGTTGGTAGGAAGCTGCATCTAAAAACATCGTGAAGCGGTAGCTGATTGCGCCAGTGTCAGATATTTCCTTTTTCCATATCACGCTAATCTTATCCTTCTGTCTGTAATGGCAGAATCGATAAAACCACTGATTAAATAACGTCTTGGCTTGATGGTTGTACTTTCTGGGTATGCCTAGCCGAAACCGAAATACATAACTGTGACCAAAACGACTTAAGACACTTCGATAAGCAAAATAGAGTTTTTCTATCAGTGGCAGCGAAAGCCCCCCATCCACCGTATCGATTTGGTACTCACGGAAACATTCATTCTCAATCGTATTATCGACCATAACGTTTCTCCTGCTTTGCTTTCAACTCAGCCTGCTTGATTAACTTCTCATCTCGCTCTTGTATCTTTTCTAGTATCCAATTTTGGATATCTTGATATCGCCAACCAATGGCTCTTGCGCCTAGGGACACGGATTGAGGAAAAGTATTTTCCTCCATAAAGCTGTATATCGACGCTCTGGAAAGACCGCTGATATGAATCACTTCTTTAAGTCTTATCAAGCGATTCGGGTGTTCAGTGTTTGAATGGTTTGGGTTCATGGTTATTGCCTTTGTTGGTATCACTCAAACAAAGACGCAGGTCTGTATTTTTTATCTCAACAAGTCTCAGTCGGTCTCATAGTGGATTTGGATTCGATTGAAGAATTATTCACATCTATATCATTCCCTTGAGCACTGCATTTATTGATACAAGGAGAAGATATGGAAACGCTATATACTTTCAGCGCTCCCGTTACGGAGCACCAGATATTAGAGAAAGCCGTCGAGATCTTAGAGAGTCGATTGGTCAGCGGGGATGCCTTTACACGTCCGAATGACACGAAAGCCTTTCTACGCTGCAAGCTAGGAGAATATGAGAGAGAAGTCTTTGGGGTAATGTTACTCAACAACCAACATCAGTTGATTGAATTCAATGAGTTGTTCTTTGGCACGGTGGACAGTGCTTCAGTGTATCCACGAGAAGTGGTGAAGCTGGTACTTGAGAGAAACGCCTCAGCAGTGATTTTTGCTCATAACCATCCATCGGGTGACTCCAACCCATCACAAGCTGATAGACGCATTACAGAGCGTTTAAAGGATGCTTTAGCACTGGTTGATGTGCGAGTACTCGACCACATTGTGGTGGGCAGTGATTGTGTCTCTTTTGCTGAGAGAGGTTGGCTATGAATCGTAGTATCAAACGTAATTTCAAACTCGACTTGTTCCACCAGCTTGTCGAGCTATTGATTGAGCAATATGACATCCCCACCGAAACAAAACGAGTGGCGCTTAATCTCAAGGTCGCAAGCTTCTATCGCAACCGAAGCGGGATACAACCGATTGAGGTACAGCTTGAACGAGCTAACACTAATGAGCCTTGGGAAGTGCGATTCATCGCTTCTTTTGATTACCCGACACCAGAAGCTGAGAGTGTTGATGTGGCTTTGTATTTCAACTTCAAGCATCAATGGTTCTACCAACCTGACATCCAACGATGTGAGCTCAATCGGCCTGAGGTGCAGTCGCTCTTCATTAGCTGGCTTAAGGCGTTCACCAATCACCTAAAGGCATCACAGTTCGATACACAGACGTTAACGGTCGTCAGTCAATTCTAGTCGTTGTCACTTCAAGCATCCCCCACCACATTCGATTCAAATCAAACTCAGGTACATATCATTGACCTGACCAAAACGATTGAAAGGAAAACCTATGAAATCTCAAACATTAACAATCACAGCGCCATACTCACCAGTCTCTCAGAAGCTTAAGAGTTTGTTGAAAAGCAAGATGGAGACATTCTGGAAACAGAACCCAACCAAGAAGGACGGTGAAAGCCTCACCATTAACTTTCGAGATACCACTTACAGTGCTGAAGCGGGAGGGTATCATCCTGTCGAAATCATGTTACTGAAAGAAGATGAGAGTCAGTATCAAATCCAATATCTCACTGACTTCGCTTACCAAGGCAACATCTACCCAGAACTTGAGCGTAATGTCGATTTTGATGTCGCTAACGGACAAGCGCTCATTGCCCCTATGGGATGGCAAAGCTGTCACAACCAAGCCATTGTGGAGTTCTACTCTCTCTGGGAAGGTAACTTTCTCGCTTACTTACAAATGGGAGCCTATGACGAGATTAAAATATCGATGAGCTAAAGACGCTATCGGCCAGATAGTGACGTACCCATCGCTAGGATGATTGCCATTCTATCAATCAGCCACCAGCAGTGACCTAACAATGACAACAAGGGATAAAGCCAGTACCACAGAGCAATTATCATTGGTGTTTGAGTTGTATCGACGCATACCACAAGGTCGAAAGGTGACGGCTAAGCAGCTTCAGGCTGAGTTAGCCGATGCAGGAATGTACCGAGGCATCAGAAGCGTACAGCGTAATCTTGATGTCATTGTCGATTATTTTGATGTCGACAAAGACACTCGAAGTAAACCTTTCGGTTACAGTCGCGGAATGTACAGCCAACCAACCTTAAGCGCTAGGGATCTTGTCTTACTACAGCTTGCTAAAGCAACCCTTAGTCAGCAACTTCCATCATCCTTAGAGTACGCCATTGATTTTACATTCAGCCTGTTACGAGCTCAGCCACGCTCCTACACAGGAATGAAACCACCACAAGGAGACACAAGCAAAGCACATGCTGCGATAGATGAACTAAACGCACCCGACCTGCTAGGGGAGTTTTTCGAACCCATTTCAGTGGCACTGGTTCATCAAAAGCAAATCACGCTTACCCTTAAATCCGGTGAGCAGATAGAGCAAGTTTCACCTGTTGGTATTACGACCACCACAAGTGAGCTTTATCTCGTCTACCAAAACACATTCAACGATTACGACGACCTTCCTTTAACCTGTATTGCTAAGCTGAAAGTACTGACCTTCTACTTTGATTACCCGTCAGATTTTCACTTACAACAATATCAACTCAAGTCAGAGCCTCAGCGTTCGGCTCTACAAACAACCAATATCACTCAGTTGATTGCATCGGACAGATAGTGACGCAAGCAGTGATACCTTACTTCTGTTTCACAAATTCAATGGAACCTACAGGGCACTTACTCCCTTTCATGTTCCATTGAGCCATAGCGCAATCAAAGTAAAGTATGGGGCACTAATCTTACATCAACTCCATTAGGTTAGTGTGCAAGGCAGAACTGTGCTTTATGAGTGGCTGCGCCATCAACCGTCTTTAGCTAAGACGAGCAGTGTTAAGGGGGACGGCCGCCCCCTTAGTATGGCCTAGTCGAAACAACCTCATCTGAGACGCATATTATTAAAGAAAACCCTGTTTTTCGACCATTTGCGTTTACCCCACCAGTCGTCACTTCGTTGAGTTTTACCTAATTAATACACACATCTCAATTGGAGAATCATCATGAAATCAATCATTACTAAAGTTATCACACTAGCCGCTTTAACCCTTTCAATGAACGTAAGTGCTGCCAGTGCTATTGATGCACTCAGTGTCGAATCGATTAAAGCCACCCTGACACCTGAGCAGATCCAACAATCTCTCAATCACTGGAAACAGAATGAACTGAAGCAGCTCGAATCACGCGCACAGGCCATCTCAGATAGAGCACCTATTGAAGCAAGACGAGAGCTAGTGGAATCTCAAATCGAACAAGAATACAAACAGACAGCGAAAGCCTTAGGCTTGTAGTCTGTTGATTATCAGAAAGGAGCATGACGCTCCTTTTTTTGTCTTAGTATCGTAAGTAGGGACTAACTCTTCTCTCTGGGGGAACGTAGTGAGGACTTTTCTTCATTTCAGCTTGCTCTCGTTTGAAGTTGCTCTGACTAACTTTTTTCATTAAGAACTCATCCACCAACGACTCCTCCCATCCGACAGCACGAGAAGATAGTTGGATACTCGCAGGAAACTCACCAGCAGCAATTAAACGATATAACGTTGCCTTGCTCAACCCTGTTTTATCAAGTACTTCACGCATTCGAATCAATCTCATCATGACCTCTGTATCTTGTTGTTGTAAAAGTAATGACTTCCTTGGATGCCAAGATATCTAGCCCCATAGGGAATCAAGTAGTCTCATACAATAAGGAACAACCACTGAGTTTATTTCAGATTAGAAGCTATACCACCACAGCCTACACTTGGGTGTTGCCTGCCTATTGAGCCCAACACATTGCTTTTACTTGAATCACTGTAATCAGCGTACACAGTAACGAACCTATCCACAGAGTGAGAGTGTATCCATTGAGTAAAGATGATGAATGAAGCTAAGTTACATCGTCCTGTCTAGACAGAATAGTATTGAATTGATTGTTACTGACATTGGTTAGTATCAGAGTCTTGAGGACTCTTCTTGGGTGAGTAGTTCTTTAGAAAAAGAAGAAAAGAAAAAGATTTATAATGTTGTCGCATTACATGCTCCTCTAAGCATTATAAATCCTACCCAGTCTTCTCTACTCACTTAATCCAGCAGACACAACTGAATCTCTTCAGTCATGCCTGCTAGGTAAGAGCATCATGCCGATGCAGACACTCTCTATACAATAGGGGGGAGATGAGTATTTTTTTATTTAGTCCAGTGTTCGAGTAAGCAAACGCCACCTAGCAGGACAGAAGAAAGATGAAATATCATATTTCATCGACTCTAGAACTTTGCATACCCATGCAACCTTTAGGTAAGCACCCACCGTATTAAACGTAAGTCAGAAATCAGGTGGTTACTTTTATCCTTAGTGGTTACGACTCATCAGCTACAAACACAACTAGAGTCGGTAATCTTCAATCTCAAAAACTAACTAAATACCAAACCACAAATCACACCATGACGAACTCATGGCCAAACTGCATAAAATCACAGGCTAAACCCCAAGCTAATTAAGGCATAACAAAGCAAACACACTCCTTTATCAGAACAATAAACCCACTTAAAAACCACTAAAAAACCACTTTACTCACACTTAAAATTAAACTATTAATACTACATAGTCATACTAAAGTTGAGGCTCTATGAAACTCTCAAAAATTCCTGTTCAATACATAAAAACTACTGACATTAGAGAACTACGATATTTTTGGTGGCGTCTAACTGATGAAGGGAGAGATCCAAACGCACCTCCTGAACCAACTCACCCATCAGAATACAGAAAGCTATTGAATGAATATTTATCCAAGCAAAATGAGTCAGATGATGGTAAGGCAAAGAAAATCGTAAAAGAGTTAACTGATGATTTTGAAGCTTACCATTTAACAAATGAGCAGCTAGATTGGATTGATCCTAAAGATATTAGACTCTGCTACTGGGTATGGAGTTACTTGAGACATTCAGTTGAAAAGCTCGATGAAAATAGATCTCCTATTGAACAAAAGCTTCCCTACGCAATCCCCGGAGAGTGGCTTAATAGTGATGAGCAAATGATCTATGACACATTGGGTTTGAACTTCAATCCCAAAAACCATAAAAGTAGACATGAGAACGTCATTTGTTTTTTTGACTATTGGAATGCCAGTAATCACAAAAAAGTTGCGTTCATTGAAGAGCTTAAAAGGCTTTGGGAAAGTACGGTTCTGCCCGATGATTTGTCGTGGATAAACAAAGAAGACAAAGAAATAACTGACTGGTTTATCCGTTACATAAAAGACTCAGAGCTACCAACTCAATGGATACCAGAATTAAATTCGAGTGACGAACCCTATCATCGCTGTATCGCTATCATCGACTTCTACTGGTGCTTTGAAGATCCTCGTGCAAAAAAATACTTCATTGGTAAGCTGAAGAAAGCTTGGTATCAACAGAAACATCGCGCGAAAATGCAAAATGAAGCTCAGAAAGCATATAACTTTGTTATGGGTACAGAAATCGATGGTTTTCTCACAGCCCTAGCTCGTAAGGCAAAGATACCGAAAAATAGATTCTTAGAGCAGTTGATCACTAAAGAATACGAGAAAAAATTTACCGATTGAGTATGTTCAGATCGGGGAAGAAAGGTATTCAAATGAAAGGTTGGTGATACGCCAAGTCTTAGAAATACTAACAATCCAACCTTCAAACGGACTTGGGGTGCTCTTAACCTTACAGTTTTCTATCTCAAGCTCAGCCCAACAAAGAAGCAACTCTAAGCTGGGCAATGACAGCTAACAATTTCTTGATAACTCGTCTAAGTAATCTGCCCACTCTTGCATTAGCTTTGTTCTTTCGGCTAAGTAAAGTGAACGATTGTAAGCTCTTGAAGTTGCGGAGCCTGTCAAGTGAGCTAGTTGAACCTCGATAACCTCTGAATTCCAACCTTTTTCATGTAAGATTGTGGAGGCACTACTCCTAAAGCCATGTGCTGACATTACATCTGCGGCATAGCCCAAGTCCCGCAAGCGATTGGTCAGGATATTCTTACTCATAGGCTTACTGCTATCTCTTTGATTTGGAAATACAAGCTCAGAGTAACCAGTGTACAACTTTACATCTTGTAATTGTTGGACAACTTGTTTTGACATCGGCACCAAGTGATCTCGACTGCGCTTCATCTCTTCCGCTGGAATCCTAATCAAGCACGCCTCAAAATCAATATACTCCCACTTCAAGTTTCTTATTTCCGTTGGCCTTAAAAAGACTCTAGGGATCAACTTGAGCGCCTCAACGCTGCAATAGTTACCAGTTGGTGTGGTATCAATATCCTTAATCAATTGACCAAGTTCACTAGGATTAATAATTGCTGCTCGATGTTGAACTTTGGGCAGGGGTTTTAATATATCACCAAGCGGTAAGCCCTGAGCGGGATTGCTTCGTGTTAGACGATGAGCTAATGCATAGCCAAACACCCTATTGATGACAGCAAGTATGTTAGGAGCTTTCTTAGGCGCACCAGCAGCCTCAATAGCTAACATGAGATCCGTGATGTGCCCAGCATCAATCTCATCAATATGAAGGTTACAGATACTTTTAGAGTCAACCATTAACCAACGCCTAACCCGCGCGGCATGATCCGTTGACCAAGAATCTTTTTGCTGCTCCCACCACTTTATAGCCACTGCTGAGAAAAGCTTATTTTGGTCAACACTCTTACTACGCTTCCTCTCCCTTCTCTCATCCATGGGATTAATACCGTTCACTAACGATGCTCTTGCTTCCGCTGCTAATTTCCGGGCTTCTTTGAGGGGGACGGAGGGGTACTTTCCTAGCGCCATCTCTTGGTACTTCGATGAGTACCTAAAACGAAAGCGCCAGAGTTTTGAACCGTTCTTTTTTATAAATAAAAACAATCCATTACCATCAGATCTCTTTACCTGAGACTGACCTTCAGGACACGATAAGCTATCTATTTCCTTTACTGTTAGTGGCATTCACAGCTCCCATGAGGGGTATTAAATGAGGGGTATTACCAAAATATACCACCAAATTTGAGAGTTAGGAAACATACGATACCCCGCATTACCCTCACGATTTTCATAGAACCAGCTATACACCCTTGGACTTTACTAGACGATAAATATTAAAAAAGCCCGTAAACAATGGGCTTACGAGCTCTTAATGGACTTTACTGGATTAAGTCAGGTCGTTTACATCATGCCGCCCATACCGCCCATGCCACCCATATCAGGCATTGCAGGGCCAGAATCTTGTGGCTTGTCAGTGATCATCGCTTCTGTTGTGATCATAAGACCAGCAACGGATGCTGCGAACTGAAGTGCAGAACGAGTTACCTTAGTTGGATCTAGGATCCCCATTGCAATCATGTCGCCGTATTCGCCAGTAGCCGCGTTGTAACCGTAGTTACCTTCGCCAGCACGAACGTTGTTAGCAACAACAGACTCTTCATCACCAGCGTTCTTAGTGATTTGACGAATAGGCGCTTCCATTGCACGTAGTGCAACACGGATACCTACGTTTTGCTCTTCGTTGTCGCCTTCAAGGCCAGCAACTTTAGATGCAGCGCGGATAAGTGCAACACCACCACCAGCAACCACACCTTCTTCAACAGCAGCGCGAGTCGCGTGAAGTGCATCTTCAACGCGGTCTTTCTTCTCTTTCATCTCAACTTCAGTCGCAGCGCCAACTTTGATTACTGCAACACCGCCAGCTAGCTTAGCTACGCGCTCTTGAAGCTTCTCTTTGTCGTAGTCAGACGTTGCATCTTCGATTTGTTGACGAATTTGAGAAACGCGACCTTTGATCATATCTTCATTACCCGCACCATCGATGATGGTTGAGTTTTCTTTAGTGATCGTAATGCGCTTAGCTTGACCTAGGTCTTCTAACGTTACTTTTTCAAGGTCTAGGCCGATCTCTTCAGAGATTACCGTGCCGCCCGTTAGGATTGCGATGTCTTGCAGCATAGATTTACGACGGTCGCCGAAACCAGGAGCTTTAACCGCAGCCACTTTAACGATGCCACGCATGTTGTTCACAACAAGAGTCGCTAGCGCTTCGCCTTCTACATCTTCAGCGATGATAAGAAGTGGACGAGATGCCTTAGCAACTGCTTCTAGAGTCGGAAGAAGTTCACGGATGTTCGACACTTTCTTGTCGATTAGAAGAATGAATGGGCTTTCAAGATCAACAGAACCGGCTTCTTGGTTGTTGATGAAGTAAGGAGATAGGTAACCGCGGTCGAACTGCATACCTTCAACTACGTCTAGCTCGTCTTGCAGAGCCTGACCTTCTTCAACCGTGATAACGCCATCACGACCTACTTTTTCCATCGCTTCAGCAATGATGTTACCCACTGTCGAATCAGAGTTCGCAGAGATAGTACCTACTTGCGCGATAGCTTTCGTGTCTGAACAAGGAACAGAAAGGTTCTTCAGCTCTTCAACAGCTGCGATAACCGCTTTGTCGATGCCGCGCTTAAGATCCATTGGGTTCATGCCAGCAGCAACCGCTTTTAGGCCTTCAGCGATAATAGACTGAGCCAATACTGTAGCTGTAGTTGTTCCGTCGCCCGCCGCGTCATTCGCTTGCGAAGCCACTTCTTTAACCATTTGTGCGCCCATGTTTTGGAACTTGTCTTCAAGTTCGATTTCACGTGCAACTGAAACACCATCTTTAGTGATAGTCGGTGCGCCAAATGATTTGTCTAGAACAACGTTACGGCCTTTAGGACCTAGCGTTACTTTTACTGCGTCAGCCAGAACGTTTACACCTTCTAGCATTTTAATACGTGCGTCGTTACCAAATTTAACGTCTTTAGCAGCCATCTTAATTTCCTTTAAAATTCTTTATTCAGTCAGTTCAGTTTTATGGGTCGGATTACTCAACGATCGCCATGATGTCATTTTCAGACATGATCAGAACTTCTTTGCCGTCGATCTTTTCAGTTTTAGTGCCGTAGCCTTCAGAGAAGATAACGGTATCGCCAACTTTAACGTCCAATGGTTGTACTGAACCATTTTCTAGAATGCGGCCTTTGCCAACAGCTAGAATTGTACCGCGCGTTGATTTTTCAGCGGCAGAACCAGTTAGAACGATGCCACCAGCAGATTTAGATTCAACTTCTTGGCGCTCAACGATAACTCGGTCGTGTAGAGGACGGATATTCATCGGTCGTATCTCCTGATAATTTCCATTTAATATGATAATTGCCACGATTGGCATGGGGTTAAAGAGTATGTTGGGGCGATGTGGAAGAACCCAAGGGGGGAGATGGACTTTTTGTGAGGAAACTCAAACAACAATAAACGTAGAAAGAAAAATGGCTAGTGATAACACTAGCCATTTGAAACTTAATCTTCTTTTCCAAACGCAAAGCGTATTAGAACAATCGCAACCCCAAGCATACCGCCTAACAATGTACCAAGAACAACGATCAAAGCGCGTTTAGGTTTATCACGAGTGGTTGGCGGTTCAACATTACTTAGGTAACGAAATGCGTGAAAATCAACAGTTCGATCGATTTGAATGCCGTCAAACACGGCTAGCTGAGCTGTTATTTGTTGGAGGCGAGGCTCTAAAGCCGTTAGACTTTTTACAGACTCCAAAATCTTGATTTTTTCTTGCAAAGCTTTTGAGCCAAGTTCAATTGCATAAAAATCTCTTGCGTTACCACTGAAAAGAGGGGTATCTACACCTGCTGCTTTGGCAATTTTCAAGGCAGACTGCGCTTGCTCAATTTCAGCAAGCAACTTGTTTCTAGCATTATTTTCAAGAACCATTTTTTGCTGGATAAGCTCGTTACGCTCACCAAAAATGAGTGCTTCAAGATGATCAAATACATCTTCACGAACTTGAAGCTCAGTGAAAGTAATATAAGAGCTTAATAAATCAAAGCTGCTTTCTTTTGTTGTGGATTGAAAACTCAGAACATATGGTGCATTTTTGTCCTTCTTATCTGCCCGTGACGCAGAGACCCTTTCTAACCACGCGATGTACAGCTTGCGGCTGGCATCTTCAGTTATCTCAGAAGCATTCAAAAAATGATTCTCTTTAATATCTTGAAATTCAGTATTTTGCTCTAAGAAAGCTTGTTTATTATTGCTTGAATTAAATAAGTCAACAAACCGTTGAAATATGACCTGAGAATTAACTAAATAATCTAGCTCTGCACTACCAGAGGTTGAACCATTTTCTTGATAAATAGAGAAAGCAGGTTGAAATTGTTTCACCTGCTGCTGATACAGCATTCTATCTTGAAGTTCAGATTTTGTGACTTTAGCCTCAGAAGTCCACCACTCTTGAGCTAGTAAAGCAAAACCAATAGCACTGGCCGTAAATAAAGCCATAACCAAAATAATTAAGAGCTTACCATCCCACAAAGCTTTAAAAAGCTCTCTAAGATCGGTCTCATCATTTGGAGTATACATCGGTGGATTTTGTTGGGAATAAGGCTGTGGTTGGGTGTGCTGCTTCACTGTAAATCTCTCAAACATCTAAATTGATAACGGCAGAATCCTATCACACCGCATAACGTTAGTATTGTGTGATTTGTAAACTTTATGAAAGCGCTCTTCAGACTATTCACAATTCACTGTATTCTGCCCACATTCTAGTTCAATCGGCGCTTTACATGCAAGATAAGTACGGGCTATTAACCGCCCCAATTGAGAGTACATTGCGAACCATGACCATACCGACCATATTCGGTATGGTGGCGATTTTGATGTTTAACCTTGTCGATACTTTCTTTATCTCATTATTGGGTACCCAAGCTCTTGCTGCGGTGAGCTTCACCTTCCCTATAACCTTTGCGATTAACTGCATCACCATGGGAATAGGTATCGGACTTTCTACGTGTATCGGTCGCTTGCTTGGTCAAGGTTGCGCACAAAATGCAGCTCGCTTTACTTGTCACGGTTTATTACTTGCGGTGCTTCTTGTTGGCTTTGCATCAACACTAGGGCTTTTCACGCTAGAGCCCATGTTTACTCTATTAGGTGCTGAATCTGAGTTACTGCCACTGATATCCGAATATATGTCGGTCTGGTACTTAGCGATACCTCTGCTTGTGATTCCGATGGCAGGCAACAGCGCAATACGAGCCAGTGGCGACACCAAAACACCCGCTAAGATAATGATGCTGGCCGGCCTTATTAACGGCATTCTCGACCCGCTGCTGATCTTCGGTTACGGGCCTTTCCCTGAGCTAGGGATTCAAGGCGCAGCGATTGCTAGTGGATTCAGTTGGTTTGGTGCGTTGTGTGGCTCTCTGTATGTATTAACCATGCGTGAAAAGCTACTTGCTCCGCCCAAACTAAAAAACATCATCGACGACTGGAAACAGATCTTAACCATCGGCACACCCGCTGCCCTTGCCAATGCCCTGAACCCACTTGCTGGCGCCATTATCATGATGATGTTAGCCAAACAAGGGACTGAAGCCGTGGCAGCTTATGGTGCTGCCCAGCGTATTGAATCGATTTTGATCATCGTGTTGATGTCTTTAACTTCTGCCCTTACGCCTTTCATGGCGCAAAACTTTGGCGCTGATAATCCACAGCGCAGTTTCAAGGCTCTGTTCTTAAGCATGCGCTTTGCTGTGATGTTCCAAGGTTTGATTTTCTTAATGATGGTGCCATTGAGCATCCCTTTAGCCGCCCTATTTTCTCAAGAAGAGTCAGTGCGAGGCATCTTGTGGCATTACCTGTTAGTTGTGCCGTTCAGCTATGGATTCCAAGGTATCGTGATGATGCTGATCAGTGCCATGAATGCCATGCATCAACCACTCAAAGCCTTTCAATGGAGCTTCATGCGCCTGTTTGTATTCACCTTGCCCTTTGCTTGGATAGGCAGCCAAATCAATGGTGTCGAAGGGTTGCTTATTGGTTTAGCCTTGGGGAACATTGTCGGCGGTGTATCAGGATATTGCTTTGCACTTCGTGTTAGAACTAAAACAGATGCGGGATGTGAAAAGATTTAAGAGCAGATGAGAGGTTCGAGTATCGAGATTCGAAGAACTTGAGAGTAGAAAGAGACTAGAAGAAGGAAGATGATCTGGAAGACACCACTTACAACGCACTAGTATCCCGTATCTGCCCCTTATCATTACGTCATTCCCTACAGTGAGGTACGAGCGTGATAGGGAATCTCTCTTTATGTTGAACTCCGGATATAACAAGCAATACTAAACATAAGATTCCAGATACAAAAAAACGGCTACACTCGCGTGCAACCGTTCTAGTATTCGATGAAAGTTAAAACTATTTATCTAAAACAGTAATTACTTAACGATCACATCACCTGACATTTCAGCTGGGATATCAATACCAGATAGAGAAAGCATCGTTGGTGCAAGGTCAGACAGTTTACCGCCTTCTTTGAACTCAACGTCTTTGCTACCTACATAGATAAGTGGAACTGGTAGGTTAGTGTGCGCAGTGTGGATACCGCCCGTTTCTGGGTTCACCATCATTTCCGCGTTACCGTGGTCAGCGGTGATCAGCAGTTGGCCATCCGCTTCTTTGATTGCTTCAACCACTTTGCCCAGACATTCATCTAGCGACTCTACCGCTTTAACCGCTGCATCGTAAACGCCTGTGTGGCCAACCATGTCACAGTTAGGGAAGTTACACACGATAGCGTCATATTTGCCGCCTTTGATTGCTGCAACAAGCTTTTCAGTCAGCTCTGGCGCACTCATTTCTGGCTGTAGGTCGTACGTTGCTACCTTTGGAGAAGCAACAAGCTGACGCTCTTCGCCTTCAAACTCGTCTTCTTTACCGCCGTTGAAGAAGAACGTCACGTGCGCGTATTTCTCTGTTTCAGAGATACGTAGCTGCGTTTTGCCTTCTTTCGATAGCCATTCGCCGTAGGTGTTCTCTAGAGAAGCCGGTGGGAATGCACATAGAAGAGGAATGTCTGCTGCGTATTGAGTTAGCATCACGAAATCGATCGCTGGGAATACGTTACGCTCAAAACCGTCGAAGCTAGGCACGAATGCACGTGTGATTTCACGAGCACGGTCTGCACGGTAGTTCATGAAGATAACCGCATCGCCATCAACGATAGCTGCAGACGCTTCGCCTTCCGCTTTGATTTCAGTCGCTTTAACGAACTCATCGTTTTCGTCACGAGCGTAAGCCGCTTCTAGGCCAGCTACTGCAGTGTCGAATGTGAACTCTGCTTTTGCTTGAGTCAGCAGGTCGTAAGATTCTTGAACGCGATCCCAGTTGTTATCACGGTCCATTGCGTAGTAACGACCAATAAGAGAAGCCACACGGCCTTTACCTAGCTTAGCAAATAACGTTTGGAAGCGTGCAAGTGTGTTTTCTGCGCTACGTGGCGGCGTATCACGACCGTCTAGAAATGCGTGTAGGTAGATTTTCTCTGCGCCACGCTCTGCTGCCATTTCAACAGCTGCGTAGATGTGGTCTTCATGAGAGTGAACGCCACCTGGAGACATAAGACCCATGATGTGAACAGCTTTGTCTGCTTTAACCGCTTTATCAACAGCGTTAACCAGCGCTTCAGTTTGACCGAACTCACCGTCTGCGATTGATTTAGTAATGCGCGTTAAATCTTGGTATACCACGCGACCCGCGCCGATGTTGGTATGACCCACTTCAGAGTTACCCATTTGACCATCCGGTAGGCCTACATCTAAGCCAGAAGCAGAGATTAGCGTGTTAGGTTGGTTAGCAATAAGACCGTCTAATACTGGTGTATTAGCGTTCGCGATAGCGTTGTCTTGGTTGTCTTCACGGTAACCGTAACCGTCAAGGATCACTAGAGCCATAGGCTTCTTAGCTGACATAGAACTGACCTCGTTAAATTTACATAAAGTGATATAAAAACAAATTAGCGTAATTTTACTACAGTTTATAGGCAAAACAGTAGTAGAAGATCAAGAAAGCTGTTTTTCTTTATAGGCCCAAGGAGGAGGCTTCCGCGCTATCCGTTATTCCATAATTGCAGCTGTTTCTCATACCCTATGTCTGTTTATCTTGACACCATACATATCGTCGAATAATTCACATATTCTGTTAGCTTTGCGTCCACGATCTTACCGCCTCTTCATCAACACAAAGGGCCAGAGAACCACGGTTCATGAATAATTCATTGTTTCGTTCCACTGAATTATGCAACAAAGCTAAGTCAGTGTCCGGAATTTGTTGACCACTACAATATCTATGTTTTATTCACTCGCATCTGCTTTTCTACTTCTTCACCACTCCACCCGTTAAATACAATCCAATCGCTGCTAACACCGGATAACCAAACGCTTCATTGGTCATTTCCCCCAAGTATTAAAACGCACCTAGGCTTTGTTGCGTAATTAAATTTAAAGATAGAACTACCCCGTTTCGCGTATTTCT
>NZ_JBGONI010000048.1:0-22294 GCF_041439035.1 Vibrio sp. 1F263
TATATTTATCAGACCGATGTTTTTCGGATTGCCATTACTATTAACCAATAAATCTCGAGCTACCAACAAGATTGATAAAGAATAATTTAATTTTACCTTAATGATTAAACAACACCTAAAAATCAGTTGCTTATGGAGTTATAAAAAAACATAAAATGCGTCACTTATGAGTTTCATTTCGACTTATTTAGCTGTTCTATCGTTTTGGTTACATTTGTTACAAATTATTGAACTCGTGAATCGTTCAGCTAGGCAATTCAGAAATAACACTTATGGGTTACGTGAGTGATGCATAACTAGGAAAATCCACCTTATCCCAAAGTTGCTTTCTCAAGTCATCTTGGTTAGACCATTTGCCCGCCAAAACCCACTCAACAAGTGCACTTGCCACGTCAGGGTAAGTAACCCTTTCAGCCTGCTTTTCACCGAGCCAACTACGCAAGATAGCCGCGTCTAAAAAACTCATTGTTTGAGCCAACCCGAGCGCTTCAAGCGTCGCCACATTACTTTGTTGTTCGAACTGTCCCTCAAGAGGCTTGAGAAGCAACTTCTTACCTAAAGTTAAGGCTTCTGATGGCAATTCAAAACCGCCATTGGCCACCACACCAGAGCACTGATTGAGATCGAATTGGAAGCCTGCATGACTGAGTGGTTTGAACTCAATATTTTCGACTCGGTTATACTCAATAACATTCGGGTGATAGCAGACAAAGTGATGAGAAACAAACTTCATCAACAACTCAGAGATCGCATCAAGATCCTCAAATGGTAAATAAACCAAGGTGAAGTCTTGTGTTGCTTTAGCTCGCTCATCACACGCAGGCGTGTGAACGATAGGTGGCAATATTGGCTGTTCAAAGTGATACCAGTGCAAACCAATAGAGTGCTCAGTTGGGGCGAAATGTTGAATCACGGAATGTTCAATCCAGTTGCCCCCTTCCTTAGGCACATCGTAACGGAACGCATTTTGGTGGCTTATTCCAATACACGGCACACCTTGTCTCTTAGCCGCCCATGCAGTCACAGGTTCAAAATCATTAATCACTAAATCATAAGGCGTAAGATCGAGCTGGTTAACCTCGCGGAGAAATCGCCAGATGTTGTTCTCGATGAATGTCTTGCCGTATTTAACCTTCCCCTGCTCGCTGTAAAAAGTTAAACCGCTACGGGTCTGATAGTTGCCAAACGCTTCCATCGAAAAGAATTTACTCTCGTCTCGCCCAGAGAACAGAAAGTCGACATCGATATTTTGCTGACGAAAAGCGACGGCCATTGCTCTCGCTCGAGCGATGTGCCCATTCCCTGTGCCTTGTACGCCATATAAAATTTTCATGCATGTTCCTTTATGTTTGCCACTTAAGCTCGGCAGTGGTTGTTGCCAACAAAATGATTACAGGATGAAGCTGATAGCAAGGCTAGTACAAGCGATGCCCAAGGCTGCGCCAATCAGTACGTCCGTTAAAAAGTGCACACCAAGTAGGATTCGAGAGCCAGCAATCGCTGCCGCCCAAATCAGGCTAAAGAGATATAAACTCGGATAGAAATGTCCGATTAGAGTCGCCATAACAAAAGCCGCAGCGGAATGCCCAGAAGGCAGGCTGTATTTATCAGATGGCACAATATGGGAGTAAAGCAATGAAGAGAATTCAGCGGGTCTACGGCGCTTAAGAGTGTTCTTGGCTAACCAATAAATCGGCAGCTCTATCGCAAAAGCGGCTAGACCAACCATTAAAAATTCACGACCTGTATAGCCATCAGCTAACAGCGCAATCAGAGCGATCAACACATATAAGTGACCATCCCCAGTATGAGACACCGCTTTACTCAGTGTTGCATGTTGCCCGCTATAACGGTTCTTCAAACAGAAAACAGAAAATGCCACATCCCAGCGGACAATCGGTTCGATAGTACGCATACGATCTCCTTAACAATCCTCATTCAGTTAAGGCTCAAGGTATGCCCCTGAAATGACAGTTAAGTGACGTTTTTAATGAACTAAAATGAATTTTGAAGCGAATTAACCGCTTTCACTAAGTAAGCTAATAGGAGCCTAGAAGCAGCCGATAAAAATAAAGCGACACAAGGCCGCTTTATTCTTCTATGTTTTTGCTTCTTTATATAAGCAAACACTACTTCTATCGTGCTAATGGTTATAGAGCTCGCTAATGATAATAGCGCTAAAGATTATAGCGCTAATGGCTCATGCTTCTTCACCAACCCGAAGTCAGCCAATATCGCGTAAGCGGCAGGGATCATAAACAACACCAGTAAGGTTGAAGCAAATATGCCAAACACAATTGAAATAACCAGAGGCTGGATAACCTGAGCCTGCAAGCTGGTTTCCGTCAACAGCGGTAGCAAACCTGCCGCTGTGGTCATTGAGGTCAAGAATACCGCACGGAAACGCTCACGACTGGCCTTCACCACCGAGTCATGAACGCTATCTCCCTCATCAACATGGTGACGAATGTATTGCACTAGCAAGATGGAATCATTGACCACGATTCCGGCAAGCGACACAAAGCCCATCATGCTCGGCATGCTTAACGCGTGCCCTAACAGCCAGTGACCAACAACTACACCAATGAAGGCCAGTGGAATCGCTAACATTACGACGATCGGTTCCAAGTAGCTTCGGAACTGATAGCTCAGAATCGCAAACACACCGAATAAACCCAATAGGAAGCCTTTACCCATTGAGGCTCCGGTCTTCGCCGCATCTTTGGCTTCCCCTTCAAAATCAAAGCGTAAGCCCGGATACTTTTGAATAAGCTTGGCTGCTTCATCTTTTTGGAACTGAGCCAAAATTGCTGAAGAGCTCGCTTTCTTATTATCAATATCACCAAAGATACTGATGGTTCTCAGCCCATCGATACGTTGGATTCGTACGTAGTTACGTTGGAAATCTAGCGTTGCCAATGTCGCTAGCGGAATCTGGCTGCCATCTGCAGTGATGATTGGGAAGTTAGCTAGTTGCTGCAAATCCCCTGCCTGTTCTTTATCAAGGCGTACCTCAATCGAAATGTTCTCGACCCCAATTTGGATTTCATCCGCAGTCTGACCAAAGAAGGCCGCACGCAATTGGGAAGCAATCATCTGCCCATTAACATTGTAGGTTTCAGCACCTGGGCGCAGTTTAACTAAGATCTCTTCCTTACCCATGCGCATGTCATCAAGCACGCCGTGCACACCATCAAACTGATTGAGGTACTCTTGAATATCTAAAGAAGCCGATTTCAACGCGGCAAGATCATCATGTTTGGCGCGGATCTCGATAGCACGACCGCCCGGCCCCATCGTCGGTTGTTTGAAAACTAGCGAGATAGGATCAGCCAAATCGCCGATGTCTTCCCGCCATGCATCAATAAAATCATCGATCACCGTGTTGCGACTCTCTGCACCACGCAAGTCTAAGCGCACAGTGGCTAAGTGTGGGCCTGATTCATTGGCATCTGCGTTTGCATTGAATTGGCTGGTGATATGCTCAACCAATTTATTACCGTCCTCAACCTCTTCACTCCACTGCTCATTCAAACGTTCAGCAGATGCGACTATTTTATCGACGACTTTCTCGGTTTGAGACAGTGATGCACCCGGTGGAAGAATGATGCGAGCCTCGGCAATATCACCATCCAACTCAGGGAAAGGTTGGAATTTGACAACGCCACCTGCAATCAATGCTACCGAAAGCAGCAGCAGGGTAAGCACTCCGCCCATAAAGGCATAGCGGAACGTCACGACCTTCTCGACCATGTTCATCAAAGTGGTATTGCGAAAGTTCTCAAACTTCTCAAGCAGAACGACTTTAAAGCGCAGCGCTGGCTTATCATTTTTTTCTTTTTGTAATGAATGAGATAAGTGATTTGGTAGAATAAGAAACGCTTCGATTAAGCTCAGCGACAACACCAAGATAAGCACCTGAGGCACCGCTTTAAGCACCGCACCCATTTCACCATCAAGGAACAACAAGCTACCAAAGATACACACAGTGGTTAGGAAAGAAGACAAGACTCCGGGGAGCACTTTCTTCACACCGTTGTACACCGCATCGTCAACGTTTTGCCCCCGATCCAGATGGGAAGCTATAGATTCGGCTATCACTATGGCGTCATCCATCATGATACCAATCGCCATTAATAAACCAACCAGTGACATAATGTTGATCGACAAGCCCAAGTTAGCCATTAAGAACAAGCCACCAAGGAAGGCTACCGGCAAACCTGCTGCAACCCAGAATGAATATCGTAAACTGAAGAACAGCCACATGGTTGCGAACACCAACACAATACCTTGCCAGCCATTGCGCACCATCATGGTTAGACGATCCCAAAGTACCGACGAGAGATCGTTGGTCATTTGCAATGTCACGCCATCGGGCGCAATCGCGCTTTGATCTTCAACGAATCGAGTCACGTTCTCTTTAATTCGTAACGCATCATCTTCTTTGTTCTTACTGATCTTAAGCAGCGCCGAAGGCTTGCCATCAAACAACACCTTCTGTTCATCAAGCTCAAAGCGGTCGGTTATTTTGGCTATGTCTCTCAAACGAATCACCGAGCCATTAGGCGCAGATCCAACCACAATACTTTCCAGCTCAACCGGTGTAATTCGTCTCTCATCAAAACGAATCAGAAAATTTTTGTCTGGCGTCTCAACGTTACCGCTTGGCAGTTTTACATTCTGACGGCCAATTTGGTCTGCGATATCACCGACACTCAAACCCAGCTGGCGAATCGCTTGAGTATCCAGTTCAACGCGGTATTGATGATCAGAGAAGCCGCTAACATCGACCAGTGAAACATCATAATCAAGCTTCATGATACGTTTAAGGTCTTCAGCGTAGGCCTTAAGCTCCGGCCACGATGTTTCTGCTGTGATGGCGATATCAACAACCGGTTCATTCCAATCCAGTTCTTGAACAACAGGCGATTCAATCTCAGTTGGGAAATCATTGATCGAGTTGATCTGGGTTTGCACGTCCACCAGCATTCGGCCAATATCCGCTTTCTCATTCAACTTCAGGATTAGACGTGCGCTACCTTCGATGGCTTCACACTGAGTCTCTTCAATGTTAGCTAGGCCATCGACGGCATCTTCCATTCGTACACACAAGCTTTCTTCCACTTCTTGTGGTGATGCACCGGGATAAACGATGGCCGCCATAATATAAGGCGGAGCATAAGCGGGGAAGGTTTCACGCTTGATGGTTGATAATGAGCTTATACCCATGATCAATAACCCAAGCATCAACAAGTTTGCAGCTGTTGGGTGCCTAGAAAAGAACTTGATCATGACGCACTCTCCTGAGTATCCGATTCAAGCTTAACCTCTGTAGAGTTCGACTCTTTCAGTAACATGCCTTCGATAGCTGGCAGGACGTCATTAAGAACCAATTTATCTCCCGTTTGTAGCTCGCCACTCACAACCACTTGGTTATCTCTGCGATAAAGCACTTCAACATTCACCACTTGCAAGCGCTGATTGTCATCCATCAGGTAAACCTTGTCACCGTGCAATGCTCGCTCTGGAACCACCCAACTTAGATTCGCGACACCTTCAATCTCTGCTTTGACGAACATGCCATTGACCAAAGGCGTTGCACTGCTTGGCTGCAGAGCTGAATAGTCTTGACCAATTTCAAGAATGATCCCCGCAGTTGCTTGGTTCTCATCAACGGTTTCACTGATTCTCGCAACCTTTGCAGGCCAATTGAGGTTAAGGCTGCCACTGTTTAGCTGAATACTTGCTTTGATTGGCGCTTCATAAGGGTTTGGTATGCCTGCGGCATCACGAGGGAATTGAGTAAAGCTTGAGGCTAAAGTTTGCATATCGTGAATAGAGAGTTGCGCCTCAACTTCCATAACTTTAATCCCGTGAGCAACAAACATCTCTTGCTGAAGATTAACCACTTGGTTCTGTTCAATATCGACCTGAGCTATTCGCATCGCTCTAGGCAAGGTGATGGTCGTTTTATCCAAAGAGCGTTGCGCCTCTTTTACTTTAGAGACATTCACCTTAATCACTGCTTCCGCAACACGCTTTTCATCTGGCATCAATGCAATTTGGTTGTCAATATCCAATACAAGCTTCTGTTGAGACAACGCACTTTGCTGCTGGAGATCAACATCGGATTGAGAAGTTAGCCCTTTCTTGCGCAGATCTTGTTTACGTTGCAGCTCTTTATTGCTGATCACTAAGCGGTTCTTTTCGATCTTTAAGGTCTGCTTAAGGTTGTCTTCTTCTTGATTCAATTTAGCTAATGAGGTCTGGCTTGATTTAAGATCCGCTTCAGCTTGTACCAACTTCAACTCGTAATCCAAGGGATCGATCTTAAGTACCTCAGTACCCGCTGGAATGATCTGCCCTTTTTCTAGGTCTGGATGTCGATAAACAATCTGCCCTGTCACCTCGGCAATGGCTTTCCATTCAACTTTAGGGACTACTTTGCCAAAGCCCACTGCCAACGGCGCGATCATTTGTTGTTCTAAACTGACGGTTTCGACTAGACGAGCCCTATCTCCCGCGGGCTTAGTCGGCAGATCCGGCTTTAAGCTAATAGCAGTCACAAGGCCGATGACACCAACCGCAAGTGCTGGAAAGAAGAGTAGTTTTTTATTTATTTTCATTATCTTTTGTCCTGCACTGCAGAAGGGCTCGGTGCGTTGATAAAGCCTTCGGTCATCAATTGAATGTTGTGTTCGATTAAACGGTTAAGAAATTCTTCATTAATCTCAATACCATGGATTGCTAATAGAGGGGGCGGAGCAATGAATGGAAACACCATCAAGCTTATATACGAAACTCGACACAATTTTGGATCCATGTTCTGTTTTAAGATGCCTTGTTCAACCAGCTTTTCAAAAATGACATCTTGGGCTGGCTTGGCGACATCGAGAAAAACCTTTTCGAGCAACTCTCTTTGCACTTCAGAGGGAGGCATATTCATCACTTGAGCAATCAAGCGAGGAAACTTGGGCACCTTGACCATCTCTTTATAGTAAGTCCGCATTAAATCAAGAAAGTTCTCATGGCTGCTTTCTTCAACCAATCTCTGCATTTGCAATTGCATCGGTCGTAGCGTTTCACGCAGCATCGCCTCAAATAATCCAGCCTTACTGCCAAAGTAATAACGGATCATCGCAATGTTCACACCCGCACGATCAGCAATCAGGCGTGTCGAGACCTTGTCGTATGACTGAACGACAAACAGATCACGAGCATGCTCAATCAATAGTTGTCGAACATCTAAGTTCTGTTGAGGTCGCCCCGCTTTTCGTGCTGTCATGGCATCAACCTATCTCTATAATTAATCATTCGATTAATTATAGAGATAAACAGGCATAACAGTAGAAGATTAATTACTCACTATTTAATCAATTGATTAATTACTTTAGTCACGCTTGTGATTTTTTTGGTGAATCGTTCCATTAAAAATATTTACTACAAAGTTTTAACCTACACATCAGCCAAACGATAAACTAACCCGCCAATACAAAACCACCATTTAGTTGATATCGCTAACACTTAAACAAAAAACAGCACAAACAAAACCAAAACACTGCCAATGCACGCTGATATTGGATTTTCTTGTTTGACGCTCAGAATAAATTACGGTAAATATGGTGTTAACAGTTTATTTACGGATATTTGTGTAATGATTTTTTCTTCTTCTCTACTGCTGAAACTTCTCCTTATCGTGAACCAATCGCGCGGGTAAGTTGTGGGTCAAGAACTACACAAATATTAAAACCCGCACTGAGCGGGTTTTTTTGTAACTGGCACTTTTAAAAGAACATCATTCTTAATAATAATTTGGATAGCAATCGATTCATTATCGATATAAGGAAGCACCCATGAACGATCAAGTAATAATTTTTGATACTACCTTACGTGACGGCGAGCAAGCATTGGCTGCAAGCCTTACGGTAAAAGAGAAGTTACAGATCGCTTATGCTCTTGAGAGACTGGGTGTAGATGTTATCGAAGCTGGCTTCCCTATTTCTTCTCCGGGTGATTTTGAGTCAGTACAAACCATCGCTAAACACATCAAAGACAGCCGTATTTGTGCGCTTTCTCGTGCCGTAGCGAAAGATATCGATGCCGCTGCCGAAGCGCTTAAAGTTGCTGACCAATTCCGTATTCATACCTTCATCTCAACATCAACGGTTCACGTACAAGACAAATTACGCCGCAGCTACGATGACGTAGTAGAGATGGCAGTGAAAGCAGTCAAGCACGCTCGTAACTATACCGATGATGTTGAATTCTCTTGTGAAGATGCCGGCCGTACCCCTATCGACAACCTATGTCGCATGGTTGAAGCCGCGATTAACGCAGGCGCGAAAACCATCAACATTCCAGACACAGTGGGCTACACAGTACCAAATGAGTTTGGTGGCATTATCAAGACGCTATTCGATCGCGTACCCAACATCGACCAAGCGATCATCTCTGTTCACTGTCACGATGACTTAGGTATGTCGGTTGCAAACTCAATTGCTGCTGTGCAAGCGGGCGCTCGTCAAATTGAAGGCACAATCAATGGTATTGGCGAACGTGCTGGTAACTGTTCTCTAGAAGAAATCGCAATGATCATCAAAACTCGTCAAGAGCTTTTGGGTGTTCATACTGGCTTGGATCACAAGGAGATCCACCGTACCAGTAAGTTGGTAAGTCAGCTTTGCCACATGCCAATTCAAGACAACAAAGCAATCGTCGGTGCTAACGCATTCAGCCACTCTTCAGGTATTCACCAAGATGGCATGCTAAAGAACAAGAACACTTACGAGATCATGACGCCTGAGTCTATTGGCTTGAAAAACAAAGCCTTGAACCTAACAAGCCGTAGTGGCCGAGCCGCTGTTAAGAGCCACATGGACGCTATGGGTTATAAAGATAATGAGTACAACCTAGATTCATTGTACGAAGACTTCTTGAAGCTTGCTGACCGTAAAGGCCAAGTGTTCGATTACGACCTAGAAGCATTGATGCACTTCGCGAATCTACGTGATGAAGATGACTTCTATAAACTTAACTACCTAAGCGTACAATCTGGTAGTGTTATGTCTACCACCAGCATCAAACTGCAATGTGGTGATGAAGAGAAATGCGAAGCCGCTGTCGGCAATGGCCCTGTTGATGCTTTATACCAATGTATCTACCGCTTAACAGGCTACGAAATAGCGTTGGATAAGTTCGACCTAACTGCAAAAGGTGAAGGCGAAGATGGCTTAGGTCAAGCGGACATCATTGCTAACTATAAAGGCCGTAAGTACCACGGTACGGGCGTTTCAACAGATATCGTTGAAGCTTCTGGTCAAGCGTTGCTACACGTTATCAATAGCATTCAACGCGCAGACACTATTGCTGAAATGAAGCAGCAAAAATTCGCGACAGTTTAATACCCCAATAACAGAGCCCTAGAGCCGATGTTGTTGGCTTTAGGGACAAAATTTAAAACGAGCCAAACAGCTCAGTAACAAGAATTAAAGGATTAACATGACAGATAAATCATACAAGATTGCCGTACTACCTGGTGATGGCATTGGCCCAGAAGTAATGCAGCAAGCACATAAAGTGCTAGACGCGATTGAAAAGAAGCACGCGATTAGCTTTTCTCGCGAAGAGTATGATGTTGGTGGTATCGCAATTGATAATCACGGCTGCCCACTTCCAGAAGCGACAGTAACGGGCTGTGAAGAATCTGACGCAGTACTATTTGGCTCGGTTGGCGGACCTAAGTGGGAACACCTTCCACCAAACGACCAACCTGAACGTGGTGCCCTACTTCCTCTACGTAAACACTTCCAACTGTTCTGTAACTTACGTCCTGCACAAATCCATAAAGGTCTAGAGTCTTTCTCTCCTTTGCGTGCAGACATCTCAGGTAACGGCTTCGACATCGTTGTTGTTCGTGAACTAACTGGCGGTATCTACTTCGGTCAACCAAAAGGCCGTGAAGGCGAAGGCGCAACAGAGAAAGCCTTTGATACTGAGGTTTACCACCGTTACGAAATCGAACGAATTGCGAAGATTGCTTTTGAATCCGCTCGTCTACGTAACAAAAACGTTTACTCAATCGATAAAGCGAACGTTCTTCAGAGCTCTATCTTATGGCGTGAAGTGGTTGAAGAGATCGCAAAAGATTACCCAGATGTCACGCTAAACCACATGTACATCGACAACGCGACCATGCAACTAATCAAAGATCCATCTCAGTTTGATGTGATGCTTTGTTCAAACATCTTCGGTGACATTATCTCTGATGAGTGCGCAATGATCACGGGTTCTATGGGTATGCTTCCTTCTGCAAGCTTGAACGAAAGTAACTTCGGCCTATACGAACCTGCAGGTGGCAGTGCTCCAGATATCGCAGGTAAGAACATTGCGAACCCAGTCGCGCAAATTCTTTCGGCAGCGCTAATGCTTCGTTACAGCCTAGGCGAAGAAGCGGCAGCGCAAGACATCGAAACAGCGGTATCTAAAGCACTTTCTGCAGGCGAGCTAACTGCAGACCTTGCAAGCAAGAACCAAGCGCTGACTACCTCAGAAATGGGTGACAAGATCGCTGAGTACATCTTAGCTTCATAAGCTAGATGCTTAGATTAAAAGCAAGTACATAAGAATAATATCAAGCCAAGTCAGCTTAGACAGTATGACTTGGCTAGAAACAAACACTGGGACTGATGCTCCCAAGGAAGAAAAGCTATGTCGACAAACCAGCAAGCAAAAACCTTATACGAAAAAGTTTATGACGCTCACGTTGCGGTTGCAGCGAAGGGCGAAACGCCAATTCTTTATATCGATCGCCACTTAGTCCACGAAGTAACGTCGCCACAAGCCTTTGATGGCCTGCGTGAAAAAGGTCGTAAAGTTCGCCAAGTAGGCAAAACTTTTGCGACCATGGATCACAACGTATCGACACAAACGAAAGACATCAACGCTTCGGGTGAAATGGCTCGTATCCAAATGGAAACGCTATCAAAAAACTGT
Source organism: Vibrio sp. 1F263 (assembly GCF_041439035.1). Classification (NCBI taxonomy): domain Bacteria; kingdom Pseudomonadati; phylum Pseudomonadota; class Gammaproteobacteria; order Vibrionales; family Vibrionaceae; genus Vibrio; species Vibrio sp. 1F263. Next base: position 10,993 of record NZ_JBGONI010000048.1, read on the forward strand.
GAAGAGTTTGGTGTCACGCTTTACGATCTAAACCACAAATACCAAGGTATTGTGCACGTAATGGGTCCTGAGCTAGGTATTACTCTGCCGGGCATGACCATCGTATGTGGTGACTCACACACTGCAACACACGGTGCATTTGGCTCATTGGCATTCGGTATCGGTACTTCAGAAGTTGAACATGTTCTAGCAACTCAAACTCTAAAACAAGCTCGCGCTAAAACCATGAAGATCGAAGTAAAAGGCAAGGTTGCTCCGGGCATCACTGCAAAAGACATCGTACTAGCGATCATCGGTAAAACAACGGCTGCTGGCGGTACAGGCTACGTGGTTGAATTCTGTGGTGAGGCAATTACCGACCTTACAATGGAAGGTCGTATGACGGTATGTAACATGGCAATCGAGCTAGGCGCTAAAGCAGGCTTAATCGCTCCAGATGCAACCACATATGAATACATCAAAGGTCGTAAGTTCTCTCCACAAGGTGAAGACTTAGAAGCAGCAATACAATACTGGGATACGCTAAAAACCGATGCTGATGCAGAGTTCGATGCGGTTGTTACGCTAGAAGCAGCAGACATCAAGCCACAAGTGACTTGGGGCACTAACCCAGGTCAGGTTATCTCGGTAGACACGCCAATCCCTGCACCAGAAAGCTTCGCTGACCCTGTTGAAAAAGCATCTGCAGAAAAAGCTCTGGCTTACATGGGCCTTGAAGCCGGTAAATCTCTATCGGATTACAACGTAGATAAAGTGTTCGTGGGTTCTTGTACTAACTCGCGTATCGAAGACATGCGTGCAGCAGCAGCGGTAGCGAAAGGCCGTCAAGTAGCGAAACATGTTCAAGCGCTTATCGTTCCGGGTTCAGAGCAAGTTAAAGCACAAGCTGAAGCTGAAGGCCTAGATAAGATCTTCATCGAAGCAGGCTTTGAATGGCGTTTACCAGGCTGTTCTATGTGTCTTGCTATGAACAACGACCGTCTAGCTCCACAAGAGCGCTGTGCTTCTACATCAAACCGTAACTTTGAAGGTCGCCAAGGCCGTGATGGTCGTACGCACCTAGTTAGCCCAGCCATGGCAGCCGCAGCAGCTATCGCTGGTCACTTTGTCGATATTCGTGAACTTTAATTAGAGGATTTAACATGTCAGGTTTTCAACAACACACCGGATTAGTCGTTCCTCTAGATACGGCCAACATCGATACGGATGCAATCATTCCAAAGCAGTTTCTACAGAAAGTAAACCGCATCGGTTTTGGTAAGCACTTGTTCCACGATTGGCGTTTTCTAGATGACGCTGGCCAGCAGCCAAATCCTGAATTTGTAATGAATGCACCACGCTATAAAGGCGCTTCAATTCTTCTAGCTCGTGAAAACTTTGGTTGTGGTTCATCTCGTGAACACGCTCCTTGGGCGCTTGCCGATTACGGTATCCAAGTAATGATCGCACCAAGCTTTGCCGACATTTTCTACGGAAACTCAATCAACAACCAGATGGTGCCTGTTCGTCTTTCAGAGCAGGAAGTCGATGAACTATTCCAGTTCGTTGAAGCAAACGAAGGCGCAGAGATCGACGTTGATTTAGAAGCAATGAAAGTCAGAGCGAACGGTAAAGAGTACTCGTTTGAAATTGATGAGTTCCGTCGTCACTGTTTGCTGAATGGTTTAGATAATATCGGCCTTACACTTCAACATGCCGATAAGATCTCTGAGTTTGAAGCTAAGATTCCTAGCTTCCTGAAATAAAGAAGTCATGAAATAAAGAAGTCATGAAGTAGAATCACACAGTTTTGTGTTCATATAAAAGGTTGGCTTAGCGCCAACCTTTTTTATTTGGCTAAGATTTTAACTTAACTTCATATGTTTATTTAAATGAAGAGCATTGAAAGAAAATGGTAAGCCTTAAGGTCTTAGTAGTCAGTCATCAGGAGAATGCCATGAAACAACTACTTTTTATTGTCAGCCTACTTTTCTCAACCTTAGCTTGGTCTGCGCCTAAATCCGATCTTTGGCCATACTGGAACCAAAGCGACGAAACCAATCTAGAACAGGTATCTCACCAAGATTGGCAGCAATTTCTCGATAACTACTTAGTTCAACAAGGGCAAAATACCCTAGTTCGCTATAAAGCAGTGAACACTGCCGATAAGACAAAACTCAATCAATACATCAAGCAACTCGAACAGGTTAATCCGCTCGACTATTCAAAAGCGGAGCAGTATGCCTATTGGGTTAATCTATATAACGCCGTGACTGTCGATTTGATTCTTGATGCCTACCCGATCAAATCCATCACTAAACTTGGCGGACTATTTAGTTTTGGGCCGTGGGGAGATGATGTGGTAATCGTTAACGGAAAATCACTGACACTCAACGATATTGAACACCGAATCCTAAGACCGATTTGGCAAGATCCGCGCACACATTACGCGGTGAACTGCGCGAGTTTAGGTTGCCCTAACTTACAACCTCAGGCCTTTACTGCTGACAAGACTGATATGTTATTGGAGCTTGCTGCATCTGAGTATGTAAACAGTGATAAGGGTGTATTGGTTAGCAACAGCAAACTACAACTATCATCGATTTACGAATGGTTTGCTGTGGATTTTGGTACAGAGAAACAGCTCATTCAGCACCTAGAGCAGTATCGTACTCAGCCTATCACGAATATTAACAAAATCAGTTATGACTATGATTGGTCGCTTAACCAAGCAAACTAGTTTTAACGTTAAAGCTCATGAATTAAGCTAAACAAAAAAGAGGCGAGTTGTTTAAAAACCACTCGCCTCTTTTGATCTATTTGACAGTTTCTAGAACTAGAAACTTGAACCCGGTTGCTGCAAGAACTCAACCTCTTCAGGAGTCGAAGTTCGCCCTAGCACCTCATTACGATGAGGGTAGCGACCAAAACGCTCAATGATGACCTTGTGCTTAAACTCAAAATCAAGATTATGTTCTAATCCCGTTTGAGAAAAGAGCTCCACGGCTTGTTCATGAACCAACAAAGATTCACTGTGCATATAAGGCATATACAGGAAGCTTTTTTGTTGCTCGTTAAGCTGGTGATCAAAACCACCCGCTACCGCCTCTTGCGCTAGAACTAACGCCATAGGATCAGCAGAAAATGCTGTCGGACTGTTTCTGCCAATATTTCTAGAAAACTGATCAAGCACGATAATCTCTGCCAATCGCCCTTGTGCGTTTTGTCGCCATTCAAATAACTCACCTTGGATAGCGGCTTTGTGCAGTTCAGTAAATCGAGACTCAATCACAACGTCAATCTCGGCGCCGCCAGTAAACCAATCTTTAGGCGTCAGCTCATCGAACCAAAACTCTAGAACATCCTGATACGTTACCGTCATATAATTCCCTTTAATAAAAAACCGAATCATTTAATATCATGACTCGGTCTATGTTCGATTACTTAAAACCTTTGACCTTCTTTATTAGGTCATAAGCATTCTGAATTTCTTGTGATTTCTCTTTCGCAACGTTCATCATTTCTGGTGGCAAACCCTTCGCCATCAGTTTATCTGGGTGATGCTCATTCATCAGCTTGCGGTAAGCTTTCTTCACCTCTTTACCGTCGGCACTTTCACTCACACCGAGAACTTTAAACGCATCGGCCAGTTGGTTTTGTTGCGAAGCCTGTTGCCAACCCGATGATTGCCCATGCCCTTGATGGCCACCAAAGCTTCCACCCTGCTGTTGAAAACGGAATGCAGCTTCTTGCATCTGCAAACGACGCTCTAGTTGCTCTGCTGAAAAGCCAAGGCCTTGCGCTATCTTATGCAAAACCTGACGTTCACTAGGGTGCAAACTTCCATCGGCAAATGCTGCGGATACTTGTAGCTCTAGAAAGAACTGCAAAAGATCAAAACGACCACCCGATGAGATCTTCACACGCTCAAGCACATCACTTAACGGGAAGTCGCTTTCTTTACCATCACGAAACGCATCTTGCGCAGCTTTACGCTGCTCGCCATGCAGGTTCATACGCTCCATCATTGTAGAAGCGAGCTGAATCTCTTCTGGCGTGACCTGCCCCTTAGCTTTAGCAACGTGTCCCATAACCGCAAAGGCGGATTTAAAAAACTCGTTTTGTCTTTCAGCTTGGCTTGGACCTCGTCCAAAACCAGAGCTATTGAAGCCCGATTGGTTCAATCGGCGAGCTTTATCAAACTGGTGCCCTAAAAATAGGCCAAAAACTAAACCGAGCGGCCCCCCAAATAAAAAACCAAAAAAAGCGCCCAAAATTTTGCCAAATATTTGCATTATGTGTTCTCTATCTATGAATTTTGTCTGAGTAATGCTGTCTGATGATGCTGAATGCTAATATTTCCTTTATCATAAGGAAAATGCTTTATTAATTGGATTGATACTAGATCAACCCTTCATCTAGTGACACAGGATAGTTCAACTTCATGCAATTTTTTTCCCGCACCTTGTTAGCCGCGTCTATAAGTACGGCATTATACGTATCGACAACTCAAGCTGAAACAACCACCGATAATAGTGTGCAGGAAATGCCCGCTATAGGTCAATGCTTGATCAAACCCTCGAAAGATCCTATCGACCAATGCAGAGTTCAACCCGTATCAGAAAACGATACACAACTGCCAGCTCACGTTGAGTCTGATCGTTTAGAAGCGATCAATGGCGACAAGGCAATCTACTCAGGTGATGTAAGAGTCACGCAAGGAATCAAAATCATTCTTGCTGACAATGTGACGCTTCACCAACAAGAAAATATCGTTGTAGCTGAAGGCAACGTAAACTTTAGTGATGGTCAAATTAAATCAGTTTCAGAAAGAGCAACCAATAATCTGACTACCGATGAAATGACGCTCGAAAATACCAATTATGAATTCCTCTGTGAGCAAGGCAGAGGAGAGGCGGTTTATATCGCGAATACAGGTAAAGCCGTCTATGAAATCGAAGATGGCTCAATCACCTCTTGCCCTATTGGCGACAATGCATGGCGACTAAGAGCATCAAGTATCGATGTCGACCAAAATGAAGAAGAGGCTACGTTCTACAATCCAAGGTTTGAAATTCAGAGTGTTCCTGTTTTTTACCTGCCTTACTTAACCGTTCCGATTGGTGATACTCGTAAAACAGGTTTCTTATATCCGACGGTATCATATGGCTCAAGTGATGGTTTTGAATTTGAGATCCCTGTTTATTGGAACTTGGCACCAGAGTATGACCTGAAAACCACTTTTAAGCACATGAAAGAGCGTGGTACTCAGCTTAACAGTGAATTTAGATATTTAAGTGATTTTGGTTCCGGGATGATCAAGTCTGAATACTTGCCTGATGACAAAAAATACCCAGAGAAAGGCAAACGTTGGGGGGCTCAACTCTTTCACTCAGGAATATTCCAAGAATCTTGGCTATTTGAAATTGATTACTCAAAAGTTGGTGATATCGAGTACTTCACAGATGTCAACGGAAGCGGCATTGGTAACCGTGAGGACGGTCAGTTACTTCAAGAAGGACTGGCAACCTATCGCTCTCAAAATTGGGATGCCTCTGTACTTGTGCGAGACTTCCAAGTCCTCACAAATTCGACAAACAATCTCCCATACAGACTACTTCCTCAGCTTGAATATAATTATTATGCCCCTGAGGTAAAGGAGTATTTAGACTTCGATCTGATCAGCCATGTGTCTCTGTTTGATACAGATGCTAAAGGTAAACCATCAGCAACTCGTGTTCACGTTGAGCCAGGAATTACTATCCCTGTAGGCAACACTTGGGGTACTTGGACCACAGAAGCCCGACTGCTTGGGACTTACTACCAACAAGATCTTGATGGTGTAGATACGACAACGGGCACAAAAAAAACGAACCCCAATTACGGCCTTGAAGAGAAAGTATCTCGTGTAATACCTGAATTTCGAAGCCATGCTGGCATCGTTTTAGAAAGAGATACTAAGGTTATTGGCAACTACACTCAAACTTTAGAACCCCAAGTTCAATACCTGTACGTACCAAAAGAAGATCAAGACAACATCGGCCTTTACGATACGACACTTCTGCAGACTGATTACTATGGTCTCTTTAGAAGCCGCAAATACAGTGGTGTAGACCATATTGCTGCAGCTAACCAAGTCAGTTATGGTGCATCATCTCGTTTCTTTGATGATGAGTATAAAGAGCGACTCAATGTGTCTTTTGGACAGATCTTTTATATCGACAAAGATACGAAACAACATCTAACACTTGATACTAAAGATAAGAACTCGAATTACTCATCTTGGGCTGTAGAAGTCGACTTTAATTACGACGACTACCTGTTTTATCATGGTGGTGTGCAGTACGACATCGACACCACAGCAATGCAACTAGCCAACAGCACCATTGAGTACCGTTTTTCTGGTGGTTATATCCAAACCAACTACCGCTACGTAACCAAAGAGTATATCGAAGACACTGTTGATTTTAATGTTGGATCGATTACTAAAGATGGTATATCTCAAGCAGGATTACTCGGAGCCTACCAGATTTCACGTAAGTGGAGTGCCAGCGCTCAGTACTTCTATGATTTAACAACCGAAGAGAACCTTGAGTGGTTAGCTAAACTCAATTACAAGTCAGATTGTTGGTATATCGGCTTCACCTATAGTAACCAATTACGTAGATGGGAAGGTGATTACATCAACACATCGAATGCGACACCAGTATACGAGAAAAACTTTGGCTTTAACTTCGGTATTGTTGGCTTTGGTACCAACATAGGCTCAGACTCAAGCGAAGTAAGTGAAACAAGCTCAGGTAACGCACTCAGCTACGGTCGTCCATTCTTCTTAAACAACTAATTTTCTTTACTGATAAAACATCGGTGAATATAAAGGATTACACATGACATTGTGGAAACGCACATTAATTGCTATCGCAGCGGCTTGTACTGTCTCAATAAGCTATGCAGCACCGGTTGAACTCGATAGTGTAAAAGTGATCGTCAACGAGGGCGTGATCTTACAAAGTGACATTGATACTTCAATGAAAACACTGCGCGCAAACGCGAAGAAAAGCGGACAAACATTACCATCACAAGATGTATTGAATGAGCAAGTTCTAGAAAAGCTGATCATCGATACAATTCAGACCCAAGAAGCGGAACGTATTGGGGTTCGAATTGATGATGCTCGACTGGATCAAGCGATTGAAGGCATTGCAAAAGATAACAACCAAACAGTACAGCAACTGACTGCATCGGTTGCTGAAGAAGGCCTGAGCTACAATGCATTTCGTGAGCAAGTAAGAAAAGAGATTGCAGCCAGTGAAGCTCGTAATGCCTTGGTTCGCCGTCGTATTAATATCCTTCCTGCAGAAGTTGACAACCTAGCGGACATCTTAGCGCAAGAAACCAATGCGACGGTTCAATACAAAATTGGCCACATTCAACTGCGATTCAATGATGACCAAACCAAAGAAGAATTAGAAGCACAAGCGACTGATTTAGTGGAAGAGCTAAACAACGGCAAAGACTTTAGCACCATGGCATATACATACTCTAAAGGCCCTAAAGCGTTACAAGGTGGTGATTGGGGTTGGATGCGTAAAGAAGAGATGCCTACGATTTTTGCAGACCAAATCAAAATGCAGAATAAAGGCAGCATCATCGGTCCTTTCCGAAGTGGTGTTGGCTTCCATATTCTAAAAATTGAAGACGTAAAAGGTTTGGAAACCGTTGCAGTTACCGAAGTTAATGCACGTCATATTTTGATTAAGCCAACGGTTATCTTGAGTGATGACGGTGCGAAAGAGCAGCTTGAAGAAATCACTCGTCGTGTAAACGCAGGTGAAGCGAGCTTTGGTGATCTTGCACAGCAATACAGCCAAGATCCAGGTTCAGCAGTACAAGATGGTGAGTTAGGCTACCAAACTCCAGATTTATACGTTCCTGAGTTCAAACACCAAGTAGAAACGCTACCTGAAGGTAAGATCAGTGCGCCATTCAAAACCGTGCACGGTTGGCACATTGTTGAAGTACTAGACCGTCGCGAAGTCGACCGTACCGATTCAGCATTGAAAAACAAAGCTTATCAAATTCTATTTAACCGTAAGTTCAACGAAGAAGTCGGTGCTTGGCTGCAAGAAGTAAGAGCTAGCGCCTTTGTTGAAGTGGTCGAGGATGACCAAGATGACAACTAGACGCCTTGTCATTACAGCAGGTGAACCGGCGGGAATTGGGCCAGATTTAACTCTCGCACTATCCCAAGAAAGCTGGCCACATCAGCTCGTAGTTTGTGCCGATAAAACCCTACTAGCAGAGCGAGCTGAAATGTTAGGGATCGAGGTTGAGCTGTTGGATTACGATTCAACTGCGCCCAAGCAACCTCAACGCTCCGGAACACTGGTTGTGAAACACGTTCCACTGGCTGAAACTGCCGTAGCTGGCCAACTCAATGAAGCGAACGGTCATTACGTATTAAATACTTTAGAAACCGCAGCAATTGGCTGTATGAATGATGAATTTGATGCTATTGTCACCGGCCCTGTTCACAAGGGTGTAATTAACCGAGCTGGCGTTGCTTTTAGTGGCCATACCGAGTTCTTTGCAGAGAAGTCCAATACTCCACTTGTCGTGATGATGTTGGCAACAGAAGGGCTGCGTGTTGCTCTAGTAACAACGCACATCCCGCTAGCTTATGTATCTCAAGCAGTGACCGAAGACAGATTAGAGCAAATCATTGCTATTCTGCATAAAGACTTGGTTGAAAAATTTGCGATTGAGAAACCAACTATCTACGTGTGTGGTTTGAATCCACATGCTGGTGAAGATGGTTGTTTGGGTCGTGAAGAGATAGAAACTATCACCCCTACGCTAGAAAAAATTCGCCAGAAAGATGGTATTAATTTAGTTGGCCCATTGCCAGCAGACACCATCTTTAATGAAAAATATTTGCAAGATGCAGATGCTGTTTTAGGTATGTATCACGACCAAGTACTCCCAGTATTGAAATACAAAGGGTTTGGTCGCTCAGTGAACATCACGCTTGGCTTACCGTTTATTCGCACATCAGTCGATCACGGTACCGCCTTAGACTTGGCAGGGAAAGGCCAAGCCGATACAGGGAGCTTTAGAACAGCGCTCACGCACGCCATTGAATTAGTAGAGAAAAAGCAATGAGAAATGATGTCCACTTAGGGCACAAAGCGCGTAAACGTTTTGGTCAAAACTTCCTTAACGATCCATACATTATTGATGGAATCGTATCGAGTATTAACCCACTACCAGGCCAAAACTTAGTAGAAATCGGCCCTGGTCTTGGTGCGATTACTGAGCCTGTTGGCAAGCTTGTCGACAAGTTCACAGTGATTGAACTGGATAGAGATCTTGCTGAACGTCTGCGTAATCACCCTGATCTTGCTGAAAAGTTAACGATCTATGAAGGCGATGCAATGAAGTTCGATTTCGAACAACTTGTTAAGCCAAACAACAAGCTACGTATTTTCGGTAACTTGCCATACAACATCTCTACACCATTGATGTTCCACCTTTTTGAGTTCCATAAAGACGTGCAAGACATGCACTTTATGCTTCAAAAAGAAGTCGTTAACCGATTAGCAGCGGGTCCTGGTACTAAAGCTTACGGTCGTCTAACGGTTATGGCTCAATATTACTGTAAAGTCACTCCTGTTTTAGAAGTGCCACCAACAGCATTTGTTCCGCCACCGAAAGTAGACTCTGCAGTCGTTCGCCTTCAGCCTTATGAAGTACTGCCTTACCCGGCAAAAGATCTTAAGTGGTTAGATCGCGTATGTCGCGAAGGCTTTAACCAGCGTCGTAAAACAGTACGTAACTGCTACAAGAGCCTAATCGACAAGGAAGTGCTTGAAGAGCTAGATGTAAACCCTGGCATGCGCCCTGAGAACCTGACGCTCGAACAGTTTGTCGATATGGCGAACTGGTTGCACGACAGTCACAACGCTGATAAATAATCGAAAAAGGCTCCTACACTTCGGTGAGGAGCCTATTTTTTATGTAATACTTAAAGCATACCAACAACAAAAGGTGCGAATATGGATATATCTACGCCTTGTATCAAATGCCAAGTTCATTCTAAATATATTGAAGAACAATCTGAGCCATCTAAGAATCGCTACGTTTTCGCTTACATCATTACCATCAAAAATCTAAGTAAAACAACGGTACAACTTATGTCTCGCCGCTGGCTGATTACTGATTCCAACGGTAAACAACTCACCATAGAAGGTGATGGCGTGGTTGGACAGCAACCTGTGATTGAAGCCAATGACGAATACACATACACCAGTGGCACCGTCATCGAAACCCCAGTGGGAGTCATGCAGGGACACTATGTAATGACCGATCATAAAGGCATTGATTTCATAACAGAAGTCGACCCATTTAGACTGGCCATCCCCAATATTCTTAACTAGTACACATCTACCACTTACAGGAAAATGCTGTGTCGAATTATATTGTCGGAGACATCCAAGGATGCTTCGACGAACTTCAGTTACTGCTTAAAACCATCAACTTTGACAAACAACAAGATACGTTATGGGTCGCCGGAGACTTAGTTGCTCGTGGCCCTAAATCCTTAGAGACGTTACGTTTTGTTCGTAGCCTTGGCAGTTCAGCGAAGGTGGTATTGGGTAACCATGATTTACATCTACTTGCGGTATCCTTAGGCCTCTTTTCAGCCAAACCAAAAGACAAGACTCAACCAATTCTTGATGCTGAAGACCGTGACCAATTGCTGGAATGGTTAAGACAACAACCCTTGATGCAAGAGCACCCAGAGTTTGTCATGACACATGCAGGCATCTCACCTCAATGGGACTTGGAACAAGCACGTACAGAGAATCGAGAGATAACGTCATTACTGAAATCGGACTGTTGGCAGTGGCTTATTGAGAACATGTACAGCAACACGCCAGATCTCTGGAACAACGAGTTGCAAGACATCGAACGTTATCGCTATGCGATCAATAGCCTGACAAGAATGCGCTTCTGTTTTGAAGATAGCCGACTCGACATGGCATGTAAGCTACCACCGAATGAAATTACCGATGAACCACTAGTGCCATGGTTTGACCTTCCGCAACGCATAAAGCTCGATAAAACCGTTGTTTTTGGACACTGGGCTGCGCTTGAGGGCTATAACGGAAAAGATGTAATTGGACTTGATACTGGATGCGTCTGGGGAGGAGAATTGACGATACTTCGCTGGGAAGATAAAAAGTTTTTCACTCAAGATGCGCTATAGAGATACGAGATACGAGATACGAGATACGAGATACGAGATACGAGATACGAGATA
>NZ_JBGONI010000049.1:0-20519 GCF_041439035.1 Vibrio sp. 1F263
GCACGCTGGGTTCTTAGGGAGACGGCACTTGGTAACAAGTGTCGTCCACCCGACACAGGCTTTTCAGGAGAAAAGCCTGTAACAGCTCCTACCTCTCAGCAGTCTGTTTTCTCAGACAACCTCAGAGCGTCTTCTAGCTCAACGCCAAGGTATCGAATTGTGTTATCTAGCTTCGAATGTCCAAGTAAAATCTGTACGGCCCTGATGTTTTTCGTTCTGGCATAAATCAAAGTGGCTTTGGTGCGGCGCATGGAATGAGTGCCGTAATAGTCTGCATTCAGTCCTAGTTTTGCAGCCCAGTTCCTGATAATTGAACGATAGAATGAGTAGCTGATAGGTTGCCCAAAGCGTCGGCTACTCGGGAATAGAAAACTGCTTGCCTCTAGGGATGCTGCAAAAATCCAGCGGCTAATACTTTGCTGTGTTCTCGGGGTAATCTCATAGTGGACATCGGTGCCAGTTTTTTGCTGGATGCACTGAACCCTTTCATAGATAACTCCTTGCGAAGAAACATCGTAAACGTGTAGCTTGAGCAAATCACTCGCTCTTAACTTGCTATCTATAGCTAGGTTCAGTAGTGCGAGCTGCATCAGATCATTTTCAATCTCCAGCCTAGTTCTGATCCGCCAGATCTCTTCAAGCTTAAATGGCCTTTTGATGCCACTGCACTTTCCAGAAGATAACTTTCTCATGATGACCTCCTCTCAGTGTTTTTGGTCAACATGAAGTTTGGCAGTCACATTTAATAGGGTTTAGGAAGATCTAAAACGTCGGTGGACAAAAGCTTGTCAGCGCTTTTACTAATTTAGCAAATCATCGATAACCACAGATATTACAAAGTACGTTGTTTCGAGCTAACGCTAACGCGAAAGCTTAATTTCGGTACGCATAGAGTGTGACTAAGTTAAATAAACATGCTTATAAAAACCATATTGCATGGTCGTAAGTCACTTAATCATATGCTTAATTAAGAGACTTGGACACCTTTAAAAGCTAGATTCTCCGTTATGATGAACATCAGCCAGAGCCTAGCCATCGTCGATAAAGATTGACTCGTACATGGAAGTTTTATTTGAAAGAGTGCTGACTCACAATTACCTTAGCTAGTATTTCTACAAGTTATGGAGATTTGATTTTGTTTTATTTAACTTCTTAACGTGAAGTATTTTCTTATGTTCTCTTTTCCATACTGCCACCCATAGGTCTAGAATCTAGGATAATTAAACCTAGATTCTAGACCTTCTCTTAATAATTAATTTGCTCAAGGTCAGTTTGGCTATCTAATAGTGATTGATAGTCACTTTGATACCCACCTTGCTCAGTTGTGAGTTTAGCGATTTTGTCATCTAGAGCTTGGATACGTAAACCTATCATTTGAGTGATAACTTGCTCTGATATATTGCCATATTCACGCTTTACAGTTGCGCATACATCTTCCACAGCTTGATATAATTGGATAGATGCGTTGCGATTACGTTCGTTCTCTGCCTTTTCTTCACTATTTGATTTATATAGATCGTAAAGTGCTGTAACCACCTGTACAACAACGGCGGCTTTACCCGCCCACTTACCTAGCGTCGTTTCCCAGCGACCTTTTAAGCCTGGGATCTTAAACTTCCGCCCCTGCAACAATACTTCTTTTATGTTGTCTGCATTCGCTATCTTGCCCAGCCCTTCAACCCCCATATCAAGGTATTTGTTGTTATTACCAGATAAGAGTTGCTCCATCTCATGTGAAATAGAAACACGCATTGATGAGCTTACCTCACCAATCTTATCATTTAGCCATTGCTCTAGCTTGTCGCCAATAGGATCAACTGCAGACTGTATAGCACTATCAAGTTGCGCTTGGTTGCTGCTATTTTGTAATACATTGCTGATATCAGACTTAATTAGCGTTAATTCATGGTTTAAAAAATTACGTGATTCGGAAATTAACGCACGCTGACGAGAACTAAGCATAGTTTTATCATCACGCGCCATGTTTAATTCACTATCAAGATGACTGTCATCACGACTCGATAACTGTTCAATCACGGGCTTGTACCACAATTCCTTAACGGCACTTTTAAGGCCAGCTAGCTGACTAGCCTTACTGTCTTTCTCTTTTAACCAATCAATAAACGTTTCAATAAAGTGACTGTACCCCGAATGTTCTAGTAATTTTGCATGATCATTCTTCAAACGGCCTTTAAGTGCCGTTTGGGTGTTCATTGGTATCACTTTAATTTGTTGAATAGTTTCATCTGATACTCCGTATTGAGGAGCGAGTTTAACTAAGATCTGTAGAACTTTTTGATGAGCCGTTGCCTTATCTTCTTCTGAAGCGAGTTGATGATTCAGAACGATAAAAATGTGTTTACCAAGATTAAGCATATTAAATAAACGCTCATACAGGTCTTTAGTATCTTGGTCGCCATCACGGATCACAAATACCATTACATGAGTACGTTTGATTTGCGCTATTGTCGTTTCTTCATGATCAATCGGTGCATTTACCCCTGGGGTATCTAGCAGGCGGTAGCCGTTCCAATCGAATATATCAACACTATCCGTTGTTGGGATCTCACCAACGTTTGCACGCTCTTCACCGATTAACGCATTAACAAATGTGCTCTTACCTGCGTTATATGCGCCATACAGCATGATTTGTAATACTTGATCATCTACTTTTTTATTTAACTCATCATGGATTTGATTGGCTAAATCACTACCTTGATAGTTAATGACCATCTCTTTTGAATCTAATAGGTTTTGCTTAATATCGATGAATGGATTACGCATTATGCACTCTCAAGTTTCGGGTTTGTTGTTGGCATTCATTGATGGCTACAACAATGTTTTCAGCATAAAATTGAAGTGGTTCAAATGAGCGGTTCACTTCTTCGAATACCGTCTTCACTTGAGCTGGTAAGTTAGTACGAATTGCCTCTGAAGTCGTTTGAATCACGTTATCAGGAGAGACACCCACTGATAATTTTTCAGTCGTAATTTCAACGAAAATCATCTCACCAGCCTTGTTACCACCATAAACGCCGATTGCCCCACCAATCATGGCGCCAATAGGTCCCCCGAACAAACCGCCGATTGCCATACCCGCAGCAGCACCAGCTGAAGAACTGGCACTTTGTTTTGCTTTTCCTGAGACTTTTTCAATATCAATTGTAATATCGTTAAAATCACCTAGGTTTGCACCAGAGAGGTCACTCGATACCTTTTTAATATCTTTAACCACGTCTCTTAACTCATGTCGTAGCGTTTCACTAATTTCTTTTTCAATCAGCTTGTTAACGTCATGCCCTAGCGCTTTTTTATCTCGACTACCCATGTGCTTATCAACAATCAATGGCACTTCACAAAGCACGTTATCTAGGATTTGTGAAGACAAATTATTCTGCTTAAAGCGAAGGTTTTCCGTCATCTCTTGTAGACTAGTTTGTAGCTCTAGGACTTTTGGTAAGATGTTTTGATCCATTGGTTTTAACACTTCGCCATTTAAGAAGTTAACCATCTGCTGCTGAGCTTTGCTTACCTTATAAACATTTGCCTCATCAACAATATTGGCTAAGCGCTTGAACAATTCAGTTAAACCACTTTCTTCGAGGGCATTAGGGTTTTGTTCATGCTGTTTTTTATAAGCATGAACGGAGACTGATACTGCTGTTTTTAGCTTTTCAACCTCACCTAAGTCTTTCACTCGGCTAAATACATCATCTTCTTGTGCTTTACGCACTTCTGCTGTTTTATTGAATAGTGTTTGCACCAAATCGTCGGCTTCGTCACACCAGTCTTCTTCCATCTTGTCGCTTTTGGTAAGCACAGGTTGCAGTGGCTTTTTCTTTTCAAGCTCAAGTTTTAGATCTTCTAATTCTTGTACCTGACCCGGAGAACTCGATGATGTTAACCACAGAACAGCGTCTGCACTGTCGGTATAACGGCGGGTTAGATCGCCATTTTCATTAACAATAGAATGTAAGCCAGGTGAATCCAACAACACTAAGTTTGAGCCAAGCTCTACACCTTGAATTTGCGCTGTCGTCTCGGTAACACCTTCGGCAAACTGACCGTCAAAGTACTTCACCTCCCCCTTATCAAAGAAAAAGCGTTTTACTTCACTTGGATTGAATAAGTCAGCGATATAGTTACTGAAAGAGCTTTTACCCGCATTGACCTTACCAAACACCAGCAAGATAACTCGATCAGAAAATTGCTCACTCAGAGCTCGCATTGGGGATGCATCGCTTAACTTCTTATCCCATTGTTTAACTTTGGTATTAACTGACAGCTTAATTTCATTTGCTAGCTGATATAAAGCATGCTTATCGTTGATCGTTTCATCATTGAACTTTTCAGCCTGCGTCAGTTTTTCAACTAATTGCGATTTGATATTGTTCAGCTGATCTTCTTTGTTCGATACGTCGTTAATGCCCACTTTAAATTCACTAAGGGCAACTAAAAACGGATTGTCTTGGGTTGTTTTTACATCATCCATTACAGCGTCCTTAGCAACTCTTTCTCGACAATATCTAAACCTTCTAGCTCTTGTTCGAGTAGCTCTATCTCACGATTACGACCACGCACGCTGGCTTTATTGTTGTAATTATTCATTGCTTGTAAGCTCAGTTGATTGTCTTGCTTGTTGGCACGGAGCAACTCTTCTGGCGTTATAGTCAATTTGTGTTTAGTGATAAAACGTTGTGCTTTAGCTTTATTTTCTGATGCTATGCGTTGGTCTTTTGCCAGCTTGACTGCTGCTTCTTTTTTACGTTCATTATCAAGTCTTGCACGCACGCGCTTACGCTCTAAATCACGAGCGCTAGAAGAGCTAGAACTGCTACTATCATCACTTGCAACAATGGCAGCAACACCAGCAGCAATAATTCCACCTACTATCCAAGGAATAGCCATAATAATCTCCTATCTTTTTACAATTGCTTGGCTATACCAAAGCTTGGGATAATGTATTGATATCGCGCTGTAGTTCTGCTTTTTCTTTCATCGCTTTAGCGCGTTGACTCATTAGTTCAGCAGCAGTCCATTTAGTTTTAGAGCGAAGTTCTAGCAGAATTTTGGATTTCAGGCGCTTAAGTTCTTTCTCACGCGCAGCATCTATCTGTTCTACTAACTTACCTGTAAGAGAAAATAATTCATTTATATTGCTCCTTTCACAGAAGATTGACTTATTCTCTTGAATGCCACGTAAATAGCGCTGAGCTGAGACCTTAATGACCTCAAGCTGTTGAAGATCTATAAATTGCATTAATTGCTCACGAATTTTTCGCTCAACTATTGCTACATCATCTGGTGATTTTTGATCTACTTGAGTGATGATAAGGAACATCTTTTGGCTATAGTTTTTATCTTGTCGCGCCAACTTTAGAAATACATCTAATTCATATTTATCTAATTCACCAGCTTGTGCTTGATGAACCAAAAACAGGTAATCAGCGACCTCAAATGCCCCTTTGATTGCTTTCGCATCATCTTGACGATTTACATCGGCATCAAGCCCCGGAGTGTCAATCCAAATCACTTTTTCTTGTTCGAGCTCTCGGTTTTCTACCGTCTCGCGCTTATCTGCGGCCTTAAAAAATTCTTCCCCTATTAAGGCATTAAGCAACGTACTTTTACCGTGGTTATACTTACCAAATACGGCAATACGAGGCTTAGACGAATTATTTTTAATAAATGCTAAGCGGTTAAGGTTCTGCTCTTCTTGGGGTAGAAAATGTAATAATGCGTTAATGTCCATTATCTAGGTTCACTCTATAGCGTGGTGGATAATCTTGCTCTTGTTGCAGAGAATTACAGACTTCAGCGTTCTTTTGGTAATACTCTTTTAAGCCAACCAGTTGAGAAAATAGTTTTTCATAGCCTTCGTCTATTCTGCATACCAGCGGGCGCTTTTGATAAATCAAACAGCCCTTATGTTGTGAATAATGTTTGCATTTACCATCGCCTGAATGAAATTCTTCAAGCTCTGCGATACCTTTAATTTTTTGGCAACACAAGCCACAACGAGTACAAGGGAAACTCATATGTGGATCAATGCCTCACCTTGAGTGAACAATGAAAGGATGTTTTTCGACCACTCACGATAGATAATCGCAAGGTTAGGATTTAACTCGAAATGTTCGATAATGGCATCAATAGTATGTTGCTCTTCTTTTGCTATAACACCATCGGCATAAACCAGAGCCATTAACTCCAGCAGCACGATTTTTTGATGGCTGTCTTGCTCAAAAGTATCCAATATACTAAACAAATCGAAGTTAGCTTCATCATATTCGATATCATCCATTTGCATCTCCATGCAGTATTTAGCAATCAGCACCTCTTCGTCCATTGAGAAATCATTATCAGCGTGAGCTATATGATGTGCTAAGGCCAAGAAAGCCTCTTTCTCTGCCATTGATAAACGATTTAAGAACATGTTTAGACTCCATATAACTTGAAAGAGTAGGTTTAGGTTACATTCTAATCCACTGATTTTATGAGAAAATAAATTTAAATTCTGCTACGAGACTCTCAATCCCGATCCTAATATCACGAAAGTATTCTGTTCTCAAAATCGAATGCAATCTATTTTAGTTGCCTATTTAAATTGGCTTGCACAACCACCAATGTGGCAAAACTCAGAAAATACCAATTCATTATAAATAACTTTGCTAAAGAAAGATTACTAGGATTGTGATGAGCAATAACTTTAAAGAAATGGGGAAAAGAAGAGTCAACAGGTAAGGGTTTCTTACCTGTTGCTAGCACGTTTCGGGGCACTTTCGAGTTAGAAAGTGCCACAGATAAAGATTCAACCTATGAAAGTTCTGGCCAAAAGTAAGTTAATGCAATGAAACTCCCTAAACCTCAATAGATTAGAACAAGTATTTTAATATCTTAAACACTTGCTCACCGCTACCCCGGCTGCTCAGGGAAAACCTTTACATTAGTTGGTATTTGGTACCAATCTAGTTTTTCACTAACCCAAACATGTGCTTGAGGTTCGAAAATATCAGCTGCCGACATATCAGTTGGTTTTAACTTTAATTTAACCGTTTGCGGTGCATCTGGATTGAAATGGTAAATTCTGTTTCCACAATTTGGACAGAACATCGCGCAATTACGATTGCCACTATCAGCTAAACGTTCCCAAGTTTTCAGTTGACCAGAAAACTCTATTTTCTCGGCATCGACAACTGCTGTAATGCTAAATGGGCTGGTAGACAGTTTTTGGCACTCTGTACAGTGACAAGCAAAGACCATTAGTGGTTTTTCATACAAGTCATAGGTCACTTGCCCGCACTGACATGCTCCTATAAGTGGATATTCCATTTATCACTCCTCCTCACAACATGAGTGGCAGCTAACTCCGAATTAAGTAACGAGTAACACTACCGTCTAACCTAAGTCATTACATCGTAAATCAACTTGAATTAAAAATCCGAGAAGTGTGTCCCTTCCCCTAATTGTACGAGGAGTTTACCAAGGCCATAACACCTAAAAGTATAAAAATACTACCAGACCACCTTGAGAAAAAATCAACCCAGTTACTTCTTGCTTGAAACTTTTTCTGTAGATGACTCGCCATCAAAACACTTAACAGATCAGCACTACTAAACAATAAATTCGTAACAACTCCCAAAATAAGCAGTTGGAGCCAAACAGCAACACTTCCTGCTTCATTCACAAACTGTGGGAGAAAAGCAAGATAGAAAATTGCGGCTTTAGGGTTCAGAATATCTACAATGACACTATCAATAAACGTTCTTTTAGGAGAGGTAAGATTGCTTTCACAAGAAGTAATACGTAATTTTTTTGATAGATAGATACGTTGGAAACCCAACCAAACAAGATAGAGAGCTCCTAGCTTTTGAATGGCAGAATAGAGAGAAGGATTAGCTAAAAGCACAGAAGACAAACCTAATACAGCTAAAATTACATGAAAATAACCTCCTATATGAAGGCCAAAAGCTGCCATAATTCCTACTTTCTTCCCTCCTGACACAGCTTGAGCAATACTGTAAAGCATTGCAGGACCGGGCATAAACGCATATAGCAACGTAACAAATAAGTAAGTAAACAGTTCTGTAATTGAAATCATTGTCCACCCTCCAAGCTATATTTAAAGCCAGAAAATGTTGAGGCTAACTCACTTACTACATTACGCGCCTCCTTCAAATTGTAATTACCTTGTAGAACGCCTGCGATTACCTCAGCTAAAACAACTATTTGACTTTGTGTAACCCCTAATCGAGTAATTTCTGTTGCACCAAAACGTATCCCAGATAACAACTCTCTATCTTCAGGAAGTGGGACTGCATTAGCAAAAACCCCAACATCAGCTAGACGGTAGCATGCTAAACGCGCACCTTCTTCTCGAGTCCATTTCACAACAACTTGATGAGTTTCAGTAAAGCCTTCATCAGAACAGAGCACCTCCAACCCGTGCGCCTGTAAATTACTAGCAAGTTGCCTAGCATTAAGTATCCCTTGAGCCATATATTCAAGGCCATATTCCTTTAATTCTAAGCATGAGACCGTCAGGGCAGCAATTCGATTAAGTTGATGTGAACCAGTTAGCTTTGGGAATATAGTCGTGCTAATCGGAGAAGAAAACTTTTCCGAATTCCAACAAATTACTCCTCCCTGAGGACCACTAAACGTCTTTCCTGTCGATGCAGTGTAGATATCAGCTCCCAAAGACAGAGGGTTTGGATAAACTCCACCAGCAATCAACCCTGCTTGATGTGAGCCATCAAAAAGTAACATCCCTCCCCAACGAGAAATAATGTCTTTTATCTCTTTTACAGGAAAGGGAAAAAGGTTGAGACCTGCCCCTAAACTCACTAATTTCGGGTGTCTAAACTTAGCCATGTATTCAAAGGCGTTTAAGTCAATTTCGAGGGTATTCGGATCCACAGGAAGATCTGAAATGGAATAGTTCAAGATCCCCGGGGGGCCTAAACTATGGTTACTTGAGTTACCACCATAAAATGTATTGAGGGTGGACATATCTGATACGTTGAAATGGTTTTTGAGAACTGCATAGACAACCGTATTAGCATGAAGCCCTCCTAAAAGCCTAGGGTCTGCATGATTGCATTCAAATAATTCCTTAAGTAATACTATGCAAAGTGCTTCTATTTCATCAGCTTGATCAAGCCCCGTAAAAAAGCGGTTATTTCGCCCAATAGAACCGCCTGAGGCTCTAGACCCCAAGTCACAACTTAGTAGTCCCCGAGCTTGTAAACTCATAGGGCCTTCTGCTGCCACAAGGTTTATTCCTGTCTTCACTCTCACAGTCTCGTGTCGCTCTATTAAAGCTCTTAATTTTTGATAGAGCTCTTTAGAAGTCGAACACCCAAGTAAGGCAGAAGCATCATTCAGAATATTCATGTCATGCATTTGTTTGCTGATAATCACTTTCTAACCTCCCTTCTCACGTATAACTGTTACGTGTGTTAGACAGATCCTTACCACAGAGCAGTAAGCTCGAATGTCTTGTGATATCTATGTTTGAGCCATCAATAAAGTCGCCCAAGTGTCGAAATGGATAAATTTCCGTATCCGTTGCCGTTACTCTAAAATTAATGCCAAACCGGTCATTATAAGATGTATTAGGAAGAGAACCATGCATGGTTCTTTCCGTGAAAATAACAAATTCCCCTTTTTTCATAGGGATCGTCACTATATCTTCTTGGCTCTCGTCTACACCCAATGTTTTTTTTTGCAGGTAATTTTGCAAGTTCAGCTCGAACATAGGCTTTAACATCCTCGAATGATTTCCCACTAATTTGATAATTTTCAAAAAGCCCACTGGTATCAACGTCCAATACTAGTGTGTAATTGTTCGCCCTTTCGACAACATCTTCGATTGTTTTACAGTCAATAAATGGATCATGCCAAAACTCAGATTCTGTCATTGGAACCATGGTTTTAGGATATTGTTTTTTATGTGAACCACGAATGAAACGCAACGGAGCGCAATCAAGCTCAACATCAGTAAGGGCGACCCAAACAGTTAAATTCCACCAACGATCCCGCCTTTCATGTTTAGGCCTTAAACTAGGCTTATTATTGCCAATTTCTTCACCATCGAAATCTCCCCACTCTTGGTGCCAACCTGTACCGTTTTCTCCAGATTTCTTGTGAAAAATTTTTGAGCGCCAAAGAGCTAAATCGTCTCCAATCAGAGACTGTAGCTTTGGGATCAAAGCTGAATCTGTGAGCAACTCTTTAATTTTCGTCGATACTAAATGCCAATCCCTGACAGAATAACGACCATACAGGGGATGCGGCTCTGGGCTTTGAGCTATCTCCCTAACTTCCGTTAAAACATCTTGAATTAATTCGACATTTGCGAACCTCGGTAATGGTCCTAAATAACCATCCTCGGCGAAAAGACCTTATTTGCTCTCTCGTCAATCCTTTACTCTTGTCCATTGATTAGCTGCCTACCCTATGATGTTAAACAAAGAGCGTCGAACCTATCAGTCTTTATCGAATGGCCTAAAATTAATAATTAATAATTAATAATTAATATTTAGAGAAAAGCGTTAGTTCTCGCGTACACTTATTCACAGAACTCCAAGTGTGACTCCCCAAAACACAAACTTTACCAAAAAACCTAATCTTAAAATTTGATGTACTTATGTTATTCCGACAGATATTTTAATCACCATTCCCAAAAATCCACTTCATATCTAAACCGTTCAACCTCCTTCTCGGTCAGTTCCGGTATTACTTTGATAGGTCTTCCTCTGCGTTTAGGGGGAGATTTCGTCGGCTTAGATTTGGAGGCTCTCACTTTTCGAGTTTTAGGGTTATTCACAAGCTGGCCTGATAATATTCCACTAATAACTTCCCCTATCGCCTCAGCAGATTGCGATACTTGCACATCATCCACGTGAGCATAACGAAGCGTGGATGAAATACGCGTGTGACCCGACAGTTTCGACACCATCGGAATAGGGAACCCCTCTAACACCGCATAACTGGCAAAGGTATGACGCAAATCGTGAATGCGAACATCCTCGATATGGGCTAAGGCTCGCACCTGTTGCCAGACCATACTAACCTTGGTCGACCGACTCACAAAACGACGCAAAGGCATAAACACATCATCGTGTGATTCGCTACGCTGTGTCCATGCTTGCTTTGGTATGTCTGAAAGGAGTTTCTGCGCTTCCTTGCCCACATACACCACCTTCGCACCCGTTTTGCTGTCCGGCAAGTGCCACTCCCTGCCTTTAACAAAAGACCATTGTAGGCCTGTTACCTCTGAAATTCGACACCCCGTTAACAGCACCAGTTTTAGCACCTGACAACAGCACGCTTCCAGATTACCTTGCTGGCTGACCACAGTTAATGCCTTATCCAATCGCGCTAACTCATCCAAACTCAAAAAACGATTGAGCTTTTTTTTTGCGACTTTGCTTGAGACCCTCACAAGGGTTTTCCATGCAATAACCTTGCTTCACCGCATATTTGAAGATAGAACGAAGCACATCAAGATTACGGTTGGCAGCCCCTGCGTAATTCTGGCTGAGTTCATCAAACCAACGATGCACATGAAACGAATCAATACGGCTGACAGGAAAACGTCCAAACTCGGGCAACAAATGCCTTCTTAAGGCGCTCGACGCTGTCCCTTGTGTACTCAGTTTCCATCCCTTGCAGACCTTATCCGTCCATTCTTCTTTCACCAAAGCATCAAAGCGAATTAACCGTATCGGTTTCGTCTCTTTTTCTAAAAAAGAAGACTGTAAAGCTTGCACGTGTTGTCTGGCTTGTTTTAGGGTGAATTGTCCCACGGCCGCTAACGTCTTATTGGGAATGGGTAGATAAGTCACATAGAAACGGCGATCATCGGCATAGACTCTAACCCCTAACGCGGGAATTTTGGTATCCCACACCGTATACGTTCGAGTTTTTGAATGAAGAGATTGAATCACTTTAGAAGTGAATAACAGTGACTTCATGAGCGCATCCCCTTAACGAGTACACCCGACACATGAGAGGCCGCCTGACACACGTCCTCACGTCCCAAATGCGCATACTTTAGCGTCGTTTCCGCTTCAGCATGCCCCAAAAGACGACTCAGCACGATCACGTTCACCTTCGACTGAATGGCAATACTGGCGTAGGGTGTGGTCAAAAATTGAAAATACAGGGGCATTTTTGGAACACTTTCCAATTAGTCTTTGTTTTCACTAAGAGGCTAAATTATCGATGAAAAACGCCCCTATTGGAAGGGGTTGGGGTGTAGATTTGACCACACTGTTTTTACATTAACGCCAAGTTACTCTTATACAGGGGCACTTTCACCCCAAAAATACAGGCTAGAAATGAAAAAATTCTAGAACGCACCATCGCATCAAACCAATCAAATATCCTTTTATATACTGGAGGCATTTCGTGAACAGTATCTAATCCTGATTTTCATTATAAACCCTTAACGAATATAAATTAAATGTAAATAATTAGCTCTTAGCCTTTGTGTTAACTTATAAAATAATAAGTAACTATCTACTTACTCTGGCAATAAGTAACAAAACAATAAGGGAATTCTTCATGGAAAGACAAATAAAACTATTTTCACTGAAGAGAAAAGGAGCAGCAGTCCCTAAATTAAACATAATTAGTATCAAATCAACTTTCTCATGAAGACGAAGCTTCTGGGTTTAAAGATACTTAATTTCAATTAATTTTGGTCGTTAAAATTATGGTTTTTCTTATAAAAAAGAGTGCGTTGCTATGAAAAATGAAAAGTCAGTGAAAACAATTCAAAAAAAATCGAAGTTTAGAGACTATTTACGCTATCTGCGGATTAAATTTAAAAGGTATAATTTTAAAAGTGGAAAAAATAAAAATGCATCTCTCGATGTGAGACACCTTTCTGACCATTTAAAAAAAGACATTGGTATATATGATAAAGACCACTAACATCATTAATATCTCTTCGTACTCTTGTCTTACTCGTTGTGTCACAAAGTTTAGTTGCACTACATGCGCACTGATTTTTAGAGGCAATTAGGCTGCTGTCTGCAAAATGTCTCCCAAAAAGATAATCCTTCAGGATTATATGAGCTGTCCATTTTAATTATCGACCATAGTTCCACTCCTACAAGGGTGGAACTAGCTTCCTCATCAGGTTTCCATTCCGGGCACTGATACATCTTACCTTGCCAGTGACTTTGCTCAACGATTAGACAATGGTCAATATTGTGTAGAGACAGATAGAAAAGGAGTACTTCTTTGATTTCATCATCAATGCTACAGGAATACAACGTTCACTCGATAGAAGCAATCCGGTACTTGATAGCCTGCTAAGTCAGAAACTGGTGATATTCAAATGGGCTTGTATGCTCTTGGGCGGATAACTTGTGGTGATTTTTACATAGTCAATAACATAGATATGATTAATAACCAAATCTCCACTTTATTGTCATCCTTCAAGCTAAAAAAAGGGGAAACCAAAACATGTATCTAGCCTCATTCATAGCTTTGGTTGGCTCGCTCTTATTTACATATTTCGAGATACCACTAGGTGTAATGTTCGGTGCCCTGATTGCTCTTTTGTTAACGGTAAAAACAGGGTTTACTCTAGCTCTTCCCAAAAGCACATTGACCGGAGTACAGTTAATCCTTGGTGCCACAGTGGGCTCAATCGTCCCTATGCAGACTCTTTCCAAGGGTTATCCGATATTACTTTTTGTGGGACTCGTCCTTTGTATGTCCGCACAAGTTCTCACCTCGTATCTCTGGCTTTCTAAGCGAGAGAAATGGTCAAAATATGAAAGCCTACTTGGGGCGGTCCCGGGAGCGATGGCCGCGGTTCTTGTCATTAATGAAAATCACAATTCACCTTCTAGTAAAGTGATTTTCACTCACACAGTTCGACTCATTTTCTTAATCATAGCTTCCGCTCTTCTTGTCTCAGCGGACAATTCACCAGTTCCTGGGCCGGCTATTTCCTTAGACAACCTTTGGATACTTCTCCCACTTTTCCTCGCCTACTTTTCAGGTTTGCTTCTCGATAAAATTGGTACTCCAGCACCGTATATGGTGACTGGGATGTTAGCAACTATGTTTGTGAACTCTGAGTTACCGTCATACAACTTTCTTGTCCCGACAGAGCTTGTTTTTATTGCAACATCCGCTCTAGGGGCATTAATTGGGATTCGTCTAAAAGATATAACCGTTGTAGATATCTTCTCTTATGCGCGAGCTGGGATTATTGCTACAACGTTAAGTCTTACAGTCACAGTTGTTTTTGCATATATATTCAGCAAGCTAATTGATAAGGAGTTCATCGTACTCTTGATGTCGTGGGTTCCGGGCAGTGTGGAGTCTATGACTGTCGCTGCCATTTATCTTGGACTAGAGCCTGCATTAATAATGCTTAGTCATATCATTCGCATGATAATGCTTCATTCTATCCCTCTCGGCTTCAATATTTATAAGTATTTACGGAGACAATTATGAAATGGGACATTGGTGTTGGCTTGGTTTCATTAAAAAACCTCAGTTAAGACTGGTTTTTTGCTTTTTCCATTCCTAATAAGCTCTTTTCACTTAAATGCATTTAATTTACCTATTGAAAGAAATTCAACTGGAACTTCCGTTCTTCAACGGTATCCAGTCTGTACTTTGTAGTATTGAAGAGCGGAGTTACGCTGCTTCTATCTAAAAACATCAGAAACAATAAAGCTTGAGAAGTACAATATCCTCTCATCATTTTTTGCTTTGAACACATTATTCATCATCGGTAAATCTATCTAATTTCTATTTAGACCGTCAACCTCCTTCGGTAATCACACCACTCCCAAAAAGTGAACACTAAGGCGATCTTTTCCCAGAGCACACCCAGAGCACACCCAGAGCACACCCAGAGCACAGTCCCAATGCATGGCGGCATAACACGTCTCTGGACAAAAACGCGTTAAACTCAAAACTCTAATTCACTTAACTAATATTAGAAAAAGTATCTTGAAACCTTAAAGCTGAGAGGTTGATACGGCGACGTTGAACAATGAGTCTTAGATCTCTAATCAGTCACGTTAGTATGGGTGAAGCCTGAAAGTGATAGACTTAGAAAGCGTATTAATAATAACCAACAAAAGTCTGGTGAGTGTGTTACCTTGGTTGTTATCCCTACCGCTTAGTGGGGACTTCTTTTCTTTTCCGAACTCGCATCTCGGCACTCCTTAGTTGCCCTCCTAAGCCTCACCGCAGGCTTTAATTATGTCCATTTCAACTCAAAAGTTAAGAAACATCTTCAAACTCACTAGAATTGAAAATGTAGAAATCAACAACGACGTACCCCATTTCGCACCTTGGTTACCACTTGCTCAAAAAGTAAAACCTGTCATCCCTTCTGCGATTGTATATTGCGAAGGTAATTTTGGTAAAATTGATGGTAAAACCGCTAATGGGTTAGTGAGACATTCGTTAAGCTATCGTATTCTATCGGTTATTGATAGTAAGTCTGCTGGCTTAGATGCTGGTGAAGTTCTTGATAACAAAGCCAATGGAATACCGATCCTTGCTAATGCTGAAGAAGCTATCATTCACGCAGAAAGCATTCCTGATTACTTCATTTTTGGCATTGCGCCATCAAGTGGCTTTTTATCTGACTTAGATAAAAGCATCATTTTAAATGCCATGTCACTAGGAATGAACATCGTAAATGGCTTACATGAATTCCTAACCGATGATCCTCTATTTTTAGAAGCCAGCTTAAAGAATAACGTTCGAATATTCGATACTCGCAAACCCAAAAATAAAGGCGAACTGAAAACGTTTAGCGGGAAAATACACAACGTTAAATGCCCGAGAATTGCTGTAATGGGGACGGATTGCGCGCTAGGAAAACGAACAACAGCAACAATATTGGCGAATGAACTGACTAAAAAAGGCCTTAACGTCGTTCTGATTGCCACTGGTCAAACAGGCATTATGCAGGGCGCACAATACTGCGTTGCACTCGATGCTGTTCCTTCACAATTTTGTGCCGGTGAGTTGGAATCTGTCATTGTACAGGCCTATGAAAAAGAAAATCCGGATCTGATTATTATTGAAGGGCAAGGAGCCTTGAGTCACCCTGCGTTTTCAACCAGCGCTTTTATCTTACGTGGCAGTTGTCCAACGGGTGTGATACTGCAACATGCCCCTAAACGTTTATATCGTAGTGATTTTCCTGATTGCTCAATGCCTTCGATTACCTCAGAAATCAATCTTATCGAAACGTTTTCTAATACCAATGTTATTGGACTAACACTGAATCATGAAGATATGTCGTTGGATGAAACACGTTGTGCGATAGACACTTACACTACCGAATTTGGTTTACCGGTTACTGATGTCTTGTCACAGCCTGTTGAACATCTACTGCACATCGTAACGTCAGCCTTTCCTATAATAGCAAGTAAACTGGCCGAAAAAGGGTGAACTACCCTAGGTTAGACATCGATTGTGGGAAAGTTCATCATAACGCTCAGTTCCTGATTTCTCAGCTCTCACTGAAAAATATATCCGTTACGCCTGTAACAAAAGCCTTCCTCGGCCACCCTATCATCGCACAAGTTCTTATTGATGCTGGCGCAACAATGTTAGCCGATTCAAGAATCGAAAATCTTCAAAAGATGACTGAATCTGGCATTGCTATCCCTAAAATGCTGATACGTACACCCATGCTCAGTCAAGTGGCGAGCGTAATAAAATACAGTGATATGAGTTTAAACTCTGAAGTTGAAGTGATTCAGAGGCTTTCACATGCAGCGGAACAACAAAATTGCTGTCACGGTATCATTATTATGGTTGAGCTTGGCGATCTCAGAGAAGGTGTGATGCCAAATCGCGTGATTGATTTTATCCGAGAGATTATTTCTTTACCAAACATCACGATAAAAGGAATTGGTACGAATTTAGCCTGTCGGTATGGTGTCGCTCCAGATGATCAAAATATGAGTATTCTTTCTGTGCTTGCCGATGGAATTGAAGCTACATTTGGGGTCAGTCTAGAAATTATTTCAGGGGGTAATTCTGCTTCAGTTAACTGGGCTCTTCAGAGAACAGGCTTAACTCGAGTCAATAACCTTCGTATAGGAGAAGCCATTTTTTTAGGCTGTGAGCCTTTAGAGCACGAAAATATCAAAGGCTTACATACGGATGCGGTTTCTTTGACCGCTGAAGTGATTGAATCCAAGACTAAACCGACTTTGCCTTGGGGGAGTCGGGGGTTAAATGCTTTTGGTGAAAAAGAAAACCTTCAAGATAGAGGGGAGGTCTCACAAGCTATTCTAGCATTAGGCCGCCAAGATGTTTGTGTCAGCGGGCTTAAGGCTCCGAATGGGATTAAGATCATGTCTTCAACCAGTGATCATCTTGTCCTTGAATCCTCACAGAAACCACTATTTGTAGGGGAAAAAGTCACATTCAGTTTAGATTACAGTGCGCTCTTATCTTCTATGTCTTCACGTTGTATCCATAAATATTTTAAGGCTCCTAAAGGGAGAAGAAAGGAAGAAGGAGCGCATAATGCTACGAACAACTGTAATTCTCTTCGTCAGTGTCATGCTTAACGGTTGTCAGATAAGCCCAATAAAATCTAATGGGCTTGCCGATTATAGAGCGACAGTTATTTCAAGCCAACTTCCACAAGAGTTAGGCTCAATCACACTCGTAAATACACAGTCAGAGGGCGATAGTGTCACTCTTGTTTTCGTAAAAAAGAAAACTTTGAATATGGACCGCTTAGTAGAAAAAGTCGCCGTTAGTTTTTGTGACAACATCGAAATAAGACCACTATTAGAGAGTGGGATCTCTTATCGAATCATTACCTTAGGAAAAAATGAGAAAGTAGAAAGCCTTAACGTCATTTCTCTAGCTAAGTGCTCTA
Source organism: Vibrio sp. 1F263 (assembly GCF_041439035.1). Classification (NCBI taxonomy): domain Bacteria; kingdom Pseudomonadati; phylum Pseudomonadota; class Gammaproteobacteria; order Vibrionales; family Vibrionaceae; genus Vibrio; species Vibrio sp. 1F263. Next base: position 17,900 of record NZ_JBGONI010000049.1, read on the forward strand.
ATTGAATGCTTAGCAGTCGAATGGATAAAAGCCAATACGAGTTGTTCAATGTACTCAATGACACTATTTTATTGAGGTTTGACCGCCTTACGCCTTGGGAAAAAAACTTTATCACAGAGTTACACCATAAGGTCGTAACTAGACAACTCATTTCAATTAAACAAAAACAGCTTGCTTTAAAAATTTCAATGAAAGCCTATAAATCAAAGAAGAAAAACGCGCGTTCCAACGTTTAATTTAAGCTCGTGTATACCTAATCTGTTCAAGGTCCTCTAAACCTTGGACAGATTAGTAGTATTTGCACTTAACGTATTGAAAATAATCAAGTGTAGCGGTGAATGGGTAACAACTTTCAGCGTAATAGCAATTGAAACACCTAAGTATTTAGGTTCCTTTTCGATTAACACTCAGTACCTTCTGAAAGCAACAATGCATCTTCTAATTCAACCCCAAGATAGCGGATTGTATTATCTACCTTGGTATGACCAAGTAGTAGCTGCACCGCTCGGATATTTTTCGTTTTTGCGTAGACTAACGTCGCTTTTGTTCGCCTCATCGAGTGAGTGCCATACAAGTTAGGATCCAACCCCAGATTAGAAGCCCATCTCCTCACTAAGTATCGATAGTACGAATAGCTAATCGGTTGTTGCTTTCGCCTTTGGCTTGGGAAAATAAAATTGCTGTCATGTAGCGAAGCCATCAAAATCCATTTCATTAGACTCTGTTGAGTTCTTGTCGTTATCTCAAATTGAACTTCAATATCTGTTTTGCGCTGGATATGCTTAACGCGGTTAAATATCCTATCTTGCGAAGATACATCGCAAACTCTGAGAACGAGCAAATCACTTGCTCTAAGTTTGCTATCAATAGCTAAGTTGAGCAACGCAAGCTGCATCAAATTATTTTCAATTTCTAATCTGGTTCTGATCCGCCAAATTTCCTCAAGCCGAAAAGGCTTTTTGACGCCACTTCGTTTCGTTTTGTTGAAAACTACCATGATGACCTCCTTTTTAATTTGGTCATCACGATTGTAGTTGGAAGGAAATGGACAAAAATAATTTAGGGTAATTACTTAAATTGAGTATGTTCGAATTACCTTTTTTATGGCAAACCATACAATTAGAAACAAGCTAACTTGGAGCTTGGCTAAAGATTACTACTACATTTGTGCCACATTTTTATTGTAAATTAACAGGTGTATACAACCCACCTAAAGTCTCATCTTGTTTGTAGCAAGTAAGGAAAGCGTCTACTACACAGGGGTCGTATAGTTTATTTCGGCCTTGTTCTAAGGTATTGATAGCTTTCTTCGCTCCGACAGCCTTCCTATATGGTCTATCATTTGCCATAGCATCGAAGGTATCTGCAACAGCTATAATCCGAGCCTCAAGTAAAATTTCATTCCCTTTGATTCCGTTTGGGTAGCCCGAGCCATCCAACCTTTCATGGTGCTGTTCGATCATTTCGACGATTGGCCAAGGAAAAATTACTTCATGAAAAATCTTTGCTCCTACTTCTGAATGACTTTGGAGTAACTTGTACTCTGCTGGCATTAGCTTCCCAGGCTTACTTAAGATTTGAGATGGGATAGTAATTTTCCCGATGTCGTGAACCAAAGCTCCAATGACTAGTCCCTCTTTCACAGAGTCTTCTAGTGAAAGTTTCTCAGCTATAAGGTCGCATATATGAGCGACATTGCGTTGGTGAGAGGAAGTGTATTCATCACGAATTTCAAGCGCACGAGATATTGCGCCTAGCATATTAGTCATAATCGCGATGGAGGTAGAAGAATCAAATTCTAGCTTATTGTTAGCTAATCCAGATTCGATCTTACTTACCTTTGTTTGTACCTGAGGCCAGATGTCATTGATCATACTGTAAAAATAACTTACGAAGTCATGACTGTATGGTGCGTTGTTGTTGCCTATACCGATGACTGCAACTACGTCATTATTTTGTATTACGGGAAGACTGAAGTGATGAGTTAGTTTTATGTGGTCTTTCGGTAAAGAGTCATCTATGGAATAGTTTGCATCATAGTGGTTGTGTATTACGGGCTTTTTAGTTCTTATACTATCTGCCCATATTCCTGCAGATGATAGTGGATAGTGGGTTACGTAGCTGCAATGGCAATGTTCCAAAACAGAGGTTGACCAAACATTTAATGCGATTTCTTCGTTAGTATGAGAATAGAAGTGGAAATATCCGATATCGCTCTTGGCTTCTTGTACAAAAAAATCAATGAGATCTCGATAGAAGTCATGACTCGTTAAATATTTCTTTCTTGTAAGAAAATCTATACTCATAGAGCTTTCAGTCCGTTAAAATCGATATTGACTTTAAGTCTAGTTCTTTTTCGCGTATTTCATCTGACATTAGCAGAATTTAGGCTGGCTAAGAAAGTACATGTTCTGGCTGAAACTAATATTGGGGCAGCTCTGAGTTAGTCACGATGGCTAACTCGCGTGATCACCAAGCGATTCTGTCATACCGTAATTATCAACCAATAAATGTCTAATGGCCTAGCCAATAGTGGTTGGCTGCGGATAGACCACAATAAGAGACCTTCTATATGTGTTTGTCGTAAGCAATGTTTAATGACCGAAATGACAAAGCGAAG
>NZ_JBGONI010000050.1:0-20446 GCF_041439035.1 Vibrio sp. 1F263
AGCTGATCAGATCGTAGGTTCTGGATTTAGTTCCACTGAATTACGCAACAAAGCCCCTCAATCCATTAGAGAATTAATGGCGACAAAGTGGCGGTAGACACTGTAAACGACCGTTATTTAGCTGTTTTATTCGTAAAAAAGGCGACAATTTTCACTGTCGCCTTTTGCTATTTAGAGCCTAATTTTTCTATTCCCAATCAAGGAAAACCTTGCCAGAAAGCCCCCTACGTATAGCATCGAAGCCAGCTTGGAAATCATCAATTTTAAAGTGATGAGGTAATGATTGGTGATAGGTCTAACCCTGATTGAATCAAACTTGCCACTATATGCGAAATAAAAAATAACCAATAAATATCAATTAGTTAAATTATTTATAAATTAAATATGGCTACAGAGTGGCGATAAAAAAGGCAACAGTTTTACCTGTTGCCTTCTAACATTCAAAACTGGTAGTAACCTACTCCCAGTCTAAAATTACTTTACCTGACATACCAGAGCGCATCATGTCGAAGCCTTTCTGGAAGTCGTCCACTTTGTAGTGGTGAGTAATGATTGGTGTTAGATCTAGGCCTGATTGAATCAAAGAAGCCATCTTGTACCAAGTTTCGAACATCTCACGACCGTAGATACCTTTGATAACCAAGCCTTTAAAGATTACTTGGTTCCAGTCTACTGCCATGTCTGATGGTGGAATACCTAGTAGAGAGATCTTACCGCCGTGGTTCATGTTAGTCAGCATGCTATTGAACGCAGATGGGTTACCAGACATTTCTAGGCCTACATCGAAGCCCTCAGTCATGCCGAGATCAGCCATTACGTCTTCAAGCTTCTCTTCCATTACGTTTACTGCGCGAGTTACACCCATTTGACGAGCAAGGTCTAGGCGGTATTCGTTTACGTCAGTGATTACAACGTGACGAGCACCAACGTGCTTAGCAACAGCAGCAGCCATGATACCGATTGGACCAGCACCAGTGATTAGCACGTCTTCGCCTACTAGGTCGAAAGAAAGCGCTGTGTGTACTGCGTTACCAAACGGGTCAAAGATTGATGCTAGATCGTCAGAGATTTCTGCAGGGATCTTAAATGCGTTGAACGCAGGGATCACAAGGAACTCAGAGAACGCACCAGTGCGGTTTACGCCAACACCTGTTGTGTTACGACAAAGGTGAGTACGGCCGCCACGACAGTTACGACAGTGACCACATGTGATGTGGCCTTCACCAGATACACGGTCGCCGATTTCAAAACCACGAACTTCTTGGCCGATGCCAACAACTTCACCCACGTATTCGTGACCTACCACCATAGGTACTGGAATTGTGTTTTGTGACCACTCATCCCAGTTGTAGATATGTACGTCTGTACCACAAATTGCAGTTTTCTTAATACGAATAAGAAGATCATTATGACCCATTTCAGGTTTTTCAACCTCGGTCATCCAGATGCCTTCTTCAGGCTTAAGCTTAGAAAGTGCTTTAATTTTCATAATGTTATCCAGTTCATCTCGCCTAACTGTAAGGCGAGAATCAAAAATCTATATGTTCTATTGGGTGTTGTTTTATCTAATCAAAGGATGCTAAAGGCACCCCTTTAAAATTAGATGATACCCATGTCTTTACCAACTTGGATAAACGCATCGATTGCGCGATCTAGTTGCTCACGAGAGTGTGCAGCAGACATTTGCGTACGAATACGAGCTTGGCCTTTTGGTACTACAGGGAATGAGAAACCTACAACGTAGATGCCTTTCTCTAGAGCGCGCTCTGCGAATTCAGCCGCTACTTTTGCATCACCAAGCATGATTGGGATGATTGCGTGGTCAGCGCCGCCCATAGTGAAACCAGCCTCTTCCATGCGAGTACGGAAGTGAGCAGAGTTTTCCCATAGTTGAGTTCGTAGGTCGCCAGATTCGGCTAGAAGATCTAGAACGCGGATAGATGCCGATACGATTGCAGGAGCAACAGAGTTAGAGAATAGGTATGGACGAGAGCGCTGACGTAGCCAGTCGATCACTTCCTTCTTACCAGAAGTGTAACCGCCTGAAGCGCCACCCATTGCTTTACCAAGCGTACCTGTGATGATGTCGATACGGTCAACAACGTTGTGGAACTCGTGAGTACCCGCGCCGTTTTCGCCCATGAAGCCAACAGCGTGAGAATCATCAACCATTACTAGTGCGTCGTACTTGTCAGCAAGGTCACAGATAGCAGGAAGGTTAGCAACTACGCCGTCCATAGAGAACACACCGTCAGTTACGATAAGCGTGTGACGAGCGCCCGCTTCTTTAGCTGCGATAAGTTGTTGCTCTAACTCTTCCATGTTGTTGTTCGCGTAACGGAAGCGCATTGCTTTACACAGACGAACGCCATCGATAATAGATGCATGGTTTAGTGCGTCAGAGATGATTGCGTCTTCTTTGCCTAGAATCGTTTCGAATAGGCCAGCGTTTGCATCAAAGCAAGATGTGTAAAGGATAGTGTCTTCTTTACCAAGGAACGTAGATAGCTTTTGCTCTAGTTCTTTGTGAGAGTCTTGAGTACCACAGATGAAACGTACTGAAGCCATACCAAAGCCGTGCTGATCCATACCATCTTTAGCTGCTTCGATAAGAGCTGGGTGATTAGCAAGACCTAAGTAGTTGTTTGCACAGAAGTTTAGTACTTCTTCACCAGTCGAGATAGAAACCGCTGCTTTTTGTGCAGAAGTAATAATGCGCTCAGACTTATAAAGACCTTCTTCTTTAACTTCTTCGATTTGCGTTTGAATCTGTTGGTAAAATGCAGAAGACATTGTTCATTCCTTCCTAGTTATTATTCAGCAGCATCACGCGCCGCTTTATTTAGGGATATAAACGATCCTAAAACGATCATTTACACTGTAAAACTAATCTCTATATTCTAGTTGAACACTCCCTTCTCGATTATCCCTCTAGTTGGAAAAACATTAATGAATCGCAGGCACGAATAATGGTTCATCCCAGTGACACAGGGCACATAAACGCGTCTTACCTGCTCTTTTTAACGTCAAATCCCCTTCCGTTTGTGTCTAATTTCACTTTCATATCAGATCTCTATTTTTCATCTCAGAACAATATGGTGATGATTATCCGCTTCTCTTAGAATGTGCATCAGCAACTCCGCTATACAGATGAAAACCGATGAGATGAAAAGCAAAACACGCCAAGCAATCAGAGCAATCACGTCAAGTGATTAATGAAATTGATTCACAAATCAGAAGAGATCACTCACAATTGTCAATAAGCTCACCGTTGTAACTAGCCCTACTGGACACTTATGATTAACCCAAAACTCATCGCCCTACTTCCCGATCTCGCCTCGTTTATCTTAGTTGTGAATGAAGGTAGCTTTACCGCTGCAGCAAAGCAGTTAGGGGTGACACCCTCAGCGTTGAGTAAATTGATCACACGTCTAGAAAAAGCACTCTCAGTAAAGCTGTTTGAACGTACCACTCGTACATTGATCATCACGCAAGCAGGCCAGTTGGTATACGACCAAAGCGTGGTCATGATTAATGCGGCGCAACAAGCGGTTGAGCTGTCTACCTCTGACCATACTGAACCTGCAGGCTCTATTACAGTAGCGGCACCAGAAGCCTTCTTGAACTCGGTATTGCAGCCTTTCGTTGTTCCATTCTTAAATCAGTATCCAGAGATTCAACTCAAGCTAAGGGCGGCTGATGGCGACATCGACATATTGCGCCAAGGCATCGACATTGCCTTTCGCCTTACCGACAAACCTGACGAGAGTTTGGTATTGAAAGAGCTCGGAAAAACAAACCTCGTGTTATGTGCGAGCCCCGACTATTTAGATGCTAAAGGAACCCCTCACCACCCTACCGAGCTGTCTGAGCACGACTGCTTATACCTTGCAGAAACAGATAAAGACCACATTTGGGACTTCCTTAAAGATGATGAGTTTTACACAGTACCCGTCAGCGGACGTTACGCTGTGAACCACTCTCAGATGCGATTGAAAGGCGTTAAAGAAGGGCTTGGCGTGGGTATTTTCCATGACTTCGTGATCCAAGATGCATTGGCTGAAGGTTCTGTAGTGCAAGTACTGGAAGATTGGACCATCAAGAGTAATTACCATGGCGCTATCGCGATGCAGTTTGCTCAAACCAAGTACATGCCCGCTCGATTACGTGTATTCATTGATTACGCGATGGAACACTTGGGTGACAAACTGGCAGGAGAAATAAACTGATGCTGAAAGGAATACACCACGCCGCCATTATTTGCTCAGACTACGAAGTCTCTAAACGTTTTTATACGGAAGTTTTAAAGCTTGAAGTGATTGCGGAGAATTATCGTGAAGCACGCCAGTCGCACAAGCTCGACTTGGCACTGCCCAATGGTGCACAAATAGAATTATTCAGTTTCCCTAACGCACCTGAAAGACCAAGTTTTCCTGAAGCCCAAGGGCTAAGACATCTAGCTTTTTGTGTTGATGACGTTCAACAAGTCAAAAACTATTTGGAAGCACAAGGAATCGACGTCGAACCGATTCGTGTTGATGAGTTTACGGGGAAATCATTTACGTTTTTCGCAGACCCAGACGGCCTGCCACTAGAGCTTTATCAAATCTAAAGTCTTGTTGATAAAAAACACCTTAATAACAAAACGGACCTTCTCAATGTCGAAAAGGTCCGTTTTTGATTCAATTAGCTCAACGCCGTTTTGAATTTCTCAATACGTGAGAAAAGCAACCAGTCCAAGAGCATCGCAGCCACAATCGTTGCCCCCGCTAAAGGAAATAGTACCGAAATAATTATCACAGTCACCAAGCCTGCTTTCCATAAGCCAGCATCACCAAACTTAGGTGGTGTACCGAGCTTGCGTTGGCCTGACGGTCTGCGCTTCCACCACATCACACCGCCAGTCACTGACACAACGATAAACGCCAAACAGAACAAGGCATTTAGAAGCTTATTGATGATACTGATGTCACCTTGGTGCAGAGAAATACCAACAGCTAACGTCTTGGCTATGAAGTTATAATCTTGCCAGGTCACCTCACCCAGAATACGGCCTGAGTATTGGTCTAGATGAGTAGTTCGATCTTCCCTAGGGTCAATAATGTCGCCGCCCATAGTATTGGCCGTGATGGTGTAGACACCCGTTTCAGTACGAGGGAAGTTAATTCGATAGTAAGTAAAGCCGAGTTCATTCGCTTTTTGAACCACTTGCTCAAGCGGAATGCTTTCTCCAGAAGCGATATGGTGACTGTGTTCGTCACTCATTGAAGAGTGATCGTGCGACTCTGGAAGCGGAGTTTGCTCTAAGTTCCAAGGGTATTCCTCTTCCGAGCCGTGATTTAACGAGCCGTGTGTTTGCTGAGACAAAGGGACATCATCCCACATCTGAGCTGGGAAACTACTCCAAGCCTGAACCATCTTACCGCCCCAAAAGCCTGCCCAAGCAAGCCCAGACAATAAGAACATCAGCAACACTAAAGACAGAGTACCACCAAGGTTTGCATGCAGGTCACGCATAAAAATGCGAGATCCAGAAGAAATGCGGATCTTCAAAAAGCCTGCTTTTGTGGCATTGTCGCGCGGCAACCATAGATAAATACCACTCACTAATAGCAAAATAGATAAGCTGGTCGCTACTTCAATCAGGTAATCTCCCCAATCCCCTAACAGTAGAGTGCCATGAATGTCGTTCGCCAGCTGATACCAACTATCACTGCGAGGGATTTCACTGATCACTTGACCAGTATTGGGGTTCACGGTTGCAAATACTGACCGACCATCGACCAAGTTCACAGAGAAGCGGTTAGGTAAATCTGTAGATCTAGCGGTAATAAATTGAGTCGCTATTCCTTCTGGATATCGCGATTTAACGGCGGCGAGCTGGTCTTTAATTGGGATGATGCCGCTTGAGCTCACACCACTCTGCATCACTAGTGCTTCTGGGTATAGAGCGGTCTCAAGTTCATCATCAAACAGCATCACCAAACCAGTAATACTCAACATCAACATAAACGGGATAACGAATAGCCCAGCATAGAAGTGCCAGCGCCAAGTGAGGAAGTAGAGAGTTTTATTGCGGTCTTTGCTTTTTATATTGGTTTTCGAACCAGTTGTTGCACTGCTTTTAGACTGCGAAGTTGCTTGTGCTTTCGCAGGGGTTTGAGATTCATTTCTCAACATTATTATTTCCTTTGACACACGCAAACATACCTTCTGAAAGATCAGAAAGTAATTTGAGCATGTTTAACTTTACTTAATACTTTATTTTTTAATTATTTTAGTGGGTTAGGTTTAAGCAGTAACAAAGGGAGGGCCGCGCGGGGCTTGCCTCGTGTAGCGTTCGCTTAGAGCCAAAAAAGCGTAGCTGTCTGAGACAATAGAACTCAATCGAGTTGTCAGTAGTGTTGTTGGAAGTTCGTCTTGGTGGAACGTGGAAAAATGGCTAAAGGGACACGGCTTTCCTTTATGAGTATTAGGTTCACCTTCTTCAATTTGAACCAGTTCAAAGCCATTGACCGTACATAACGACGCCCATACTCCCGCACTATTACCATGAGCATTGATAACAGGCATTAATGTCACTAGCGCCCAGCTTAATGCTGTTGCAAGTAACATGGAGAAGTTGAACGAAGTTCGGCGCATTATTCCAAATCTTTATAAATTTCCCTTATTATGAGGGACTTGGAATATAGGTAAACGTAAAGATTAACAGCAAGTTAAAAAATTGAAGCTAACGCACACTCTTTTTGGTTAAAAACTGGTTACAACCAAAGAGCCAAAAGAATGTTACGCGTCCATTAGCAGTAAAATGTCTAGAAAAATAGCAGTAAACTGTTTAGAGAAACGACAATAAAAAACGCCGCCTTACACCTTCCCCTAAAGAGGGTAATGTAAGACAGCGTTTTAGAAATCGAATCTTGAGGTTTTGCTCTTTGTTACGTATCGAGCAAACTCAATTGATTGGCAAATTAACCGAAGATCTTGCTCCAAATGCTTGGATTACGCTTCTCATGGTACTCTTCACGAAGGCCGTCAATAGTACGAAGTTCCTGCTGTGCCGACTCTAAGTCACCTTGGTCTAGCTTCTGCTCAATGCTATCCAATGATGCACTGATCTTTTTGAAGCCTTCCATGAAGTTATCTTCTTTCTCTATTGGGTAAACACCCGTTTTCAGCTCTGCCACTAGCGTATCTAAACGAACGATAGGCTTTTGCATCTCTTCAATGCTTTGAGCTTCTGCCGCTTGTTTGAACGCAAGCTTCATTTCTTGCATGTTTTTCTTAAGGTCTACATTAGCAAATGCGTTGCCAGACAATACTGAAGCAGCGATTAAACCAGATAAAAGGATTGAGCGAGTTTTCATTGTTTCTCCAGGTGAAGCGATGTCTTTGAAGATAGCGCCATCATTATTGTGGCACTTCGACTTTATTATTTTCGGCTAGTGTATACAAAAATTCGTCGGGTACAAAAATTGATTGTGTCGAAATGCAAACTAGCTAGCTAATTACTGACAAGTACCGGGCAAACCATCACTCAAATACCGAAAACTCGGCAATCGATTGACGACCACGTAATACCAAAAAGGCTAGGAATTGCTGTGGTGAATGGGTAATCACTTTACTCGAATCCACGCCCACCTCACCAAGTAGTGAAGACACGAGATCCAACCCACCCACATCTATGCAGAAATGCGCATCGCTACCTGTCGTAATAAACGCACCTTTCGCTTTAGCAATTCTTGCGATCTCGTAACAACGATCAACACTGCCAACGCGGCTATTGCCTTTAAGCGTGGTGTTATTAATTTCGATTGCTACGTTATGTTCCGCCGCACATTGAATCACAACTTCAAAATCGAAATCAAAATTTGGGTTGCCTAAATGACCAAGTGCATCAACACGACCGCCTTTAATCACATTCAACAATGCTTCTGTATGAGTAGCAACATCCGACGGGCGAAAAACGGGCTCGTGGAAGCTGGCAATCACCCAATCTAGATTCTTATCCACACTCGGATGAATGTCGATTTCACCCTGTGTGTTCATGATGTTTGACTCGACACCTCGAATAATAGCGACATCGTCAATAAAACGAGGGAGCACACGTTGGTTACTGAAGAACCAATAGTGTGGCGCGCCCGGCATAGACTCGGAATGGTCGGTCGTACAAAACATAGCTAAACCGTTTTGTTTTGCCGATTTTGCATTCTCGATCAACGTGCTGTAAGCATGACCACTTGCGTATGTGTGGGTGTGGGTGTCTACTTTTAGTTCCATGAATCAATGCCCTCTTCGCTCGGTCAAAAAACGTGCTTAAGAAATGAGTGCTTAATAGCAACAATTCGACCAGTTTATCAGCTGAAAGTGACAATTAGCACCCAAACATAAAGGTTTATTGCTGGTTCATTTACACGACACGGGAATACGTGGCTAACCAGAAGACGCTAACGCTTTTCTTATCTAAGTAAAATCGAACATACTCGGTAATTACGCCAATTTTTTGCAACCTACCCAAGTTCGTCAATACTTAAACCAGTCTACAAACTGGAGTGTTAGATGAGAAGAAGACGATATCCGCTGAGTATCCACATCACTAGCCTTTTCTTAATTTTGACCACTCTTGTCGGTACCGTACTGATTTCGATAAGTTATCGGCATTCTCAAGAACTGCTTTTAGGCACAGTGCGCGAAGTCAGCAATGAACATCGCGATAAACTGGAATCGGTATTTAAACAAGCCATTGCCCCAGTCATCACAACCTTAAACGTGATGGCAGTGAGCCCGTTTGTTGCTCATCAAACCTCCTCCGTCGAAAAAGAATCTTGGCTTGCTTCGGTCGATATCATCTTCAAACAAAATACCAATTTAGTCGCTCTGTTCTATGGCTCTGAAGATGGCGATTTCCGAATCTTTCGTCCTCTGAGTTCCATTAAACAGAGAGCCGACAACAACGCTCCCGCCAAAGCGACAATGATGGTCAGCAGCACCAATCTAGATGGTGAAAACTTTATTACCTTTCTCGATGGCGCACACCAAGTGATCAGTACCCGACAAGCCGAGAGTAAGTTCAACCCCACGACTCGACCTTGGTTTCGTAACGCAAAGCCTGACGGCTCAATACAACTTTCTGAGCCCTACCTATTCTATTTCCTGCAAACCAATGGCATTACGCTTTCTAGACGTTCATTGGATGGCAAGCATGTCGTTGGTGCCGACTTCACGTTGAAATCTCTCTCTTCCCAGATCAGTGAATTGGCCTACTCTCCACAAACCCGACTCGCTCTGTTCGATCAACATTTCAATCTTCTCGGCCAACATCAACTTGATCTATCAATTCCCAAGCTTACCTCCCAGCCTAACAACACAAGTAAAACTGAGAAAACGAATAACCAAACGACGGGGAAACTCTCTGGCAGTGAGCAAGACCAAAGCTTCTTTAATGTGCCCAAACGTGAACAGTTGGAAGCATTGAAAGCATCCGTCATAGCACCACTTATCTCCGACGAGGAGAAATTAAACCTCAACCTAAAAAACGTTGAATACAACCTAAACACTTGGGCATTAACACTAACGCCTGTTGAGCTCACTCAGAATGTCACTTTATATTTGGCAGAGGCTACGCCACACAATGAGTTGCTCTCTGATCTTATCTCGATGCGTGACAAGCAAGTCGCCGTCGCGATTGGGATGTTGTTCATCTGCTTCGCTATCGTATGGTTTGTCGCCAATCGTTTGTCTCAGCCGCTTAATACGCTGATGCAACTCACCGACAACATCGCTCGATTTGACTTCAGGCGTACTCATTATCCCAAAAGCATGATTCAAGAAGTGGCTAACCTCGCTCATTCGATTGAGCTGATGGAACACACGCTTCATGATCTTATTACGCTACTTCGAGACACGGCAGGTAATCAGGAGTTTTCGATATTAGCCAAAAATATTGCTCATCAAAGCTATTTAATTACCAAAGCAGAAACTATCGTCCTCTTCACTCAATCAAAAGAGAAAGATGTGTTTGATACGGCCGCGAACCTCGCCATTCTCCCCTTTAAGGCCGACATCAATGACTTCATCAAGCATACCCCTTGGTTGCTGTGCCAGCTTAAATCTGGAGAAACCATCCACTTAAACCGAGAAGACAATGTTCTTAACTATTACCAAGATTCGATCTTCAATTCTGACCTGTACCTTTTCCCACTATTGAACCGCGAGAAGTTGTTGGTGGGTATCGTCGCAATTGGCTATGAAAGACCGATTACCAAGATGCAGGCAGACAAGCACGCCTTCTTACGAGAACTGCTCAGTTTTGCGGAAATCGCCAAAGATAACATTGACCAAATGCAGCAACAGAAAGACATGCTTAATGCCTTTATCGAGTTGATTGCATCAGCGATTGATACCAAATCCCCATACACTGGCGGTCACTGTCAGCGAGTACCCGAACTGACCAAATGGTTAACCCAAGCAACCATTGATGATGACCGTTATTACCCGCAATTCTCATTGGATAGTAAACAGTGGGAAGAGTTAATGCTCGCCGCTTGGCTTCATGACTGCGGCAAGGTAACCACACCTGAGTATGTCGTAGACAAAGCGACAAAACTTGAAACCATTTACGACCGAATCCACGAAGTGCGAATGCGTTTCGAACTGTTAAAACAACAAGCTGAAACCGACTACTGGAAAGCCATAGCGAACGGTGCACTCCAAGAAGAGCAGCTTAAAGTTCTCGAGCAAAGTTTGTCTGAATTGGATGAAGAGTTTGCCTTCGTAGCCGAATGTAACCTTGGTGGGGAGTCTATGACGGATGAGCAACTAGAACGCTTAGACCGAATAGCCAAGCGCCAATGGAAACGAACACTCGACAAACAGCTAGGTTTATCTTGGTCTGAAAAAGAGAGATTTAACACGCAGCAAGATCCGGCTGAAAAAGATGAAATTGAGCCAAGAATCAAAGACCAAACGCTGCCCGTGATGGAGCCACTACTTGCTGATAAACCCGAACATAAAATACCCTGGGATAATGGCTTTAACCCAGCCGACGTGTGGCAAGAAGCGTTTGTACTCAAACCTGGTGAAGTCAAGTACAACCAAGGTGAATTGCACAATTTGAAAGTACGTCGCGGTACCTTAAACGACGAAGAACGCTTCATGATAAACGACCATATCATTCAAACCTTCACCATGCTCAACAAGCTCCCTTACCCATCTTATCTCAAGAACATTCCTGACATTGCCAGCGGACACCACGAACGTATCGATGGCAAGGGTTACCCGAGAGGCTTAAACGAAGACCAGTTACCTTTGCCGTCTAGAGCTATGGCCATTGCCGATGTATTCGAAGCGCTCACCTCCAGTGATCGCCCGTATAAGAAAGGCAAACTCCTAAGCGAATCACTCAATATCATGACCGACATGGCCACCAGCGGTCATATCGATCCAAAACTGTATTTGCTGTTTTTAGAAAACAAAATCTATGACAAATACGCTGAGCGATTCCTAGAGACTAAACAGCGTTGCAAGATTGAACCAAACGAACACATCGACCGAGTAAAAGAGTACATTCGTTCATTGTTCTAGGCTTTTGTCTGTAATCTTCAGCCTCAATGATTAGCTTTTAACGGCAGAGTCCAAAACCGCAGCATCTGCTACAGCCACAGCAGATCGAGGTGTTTGCTTGGCTTTTGCTTTGCTGTGTCTTTTAGCCAAAAGAGTATTGGTTATGCTCGCCACGACGATCAAATTGATACCGATTAACTGCTGAGTTGAAAACACATCATCAAAGAACAAGCTCTGCCATAACGCACTGAACAGCATGTTAGTAAAAATTAGCGGCGCCAAATGAGAACCGCTGTCTGCCAACTTGTACGCTTTCGAGCGAAAGATTTGCGTGTTAATAGTAAATAGAGCCAATCCAAAAGCGCCAAGCCCAATCCAACGTAAGCCTTCAAAAGATAGCAGAGCCGAAAAGGTTCCATTGCCCGCAGCACTCTCAAGCGCATCTGGAGCCGCAGATACTGAAGTAAACACAACCATTGGTATCACAATGATTGCCGCGACCAAGAACGTCCACGCGTTTAGCTCTGCGGGTGTCAGGCTAGTCTTGGACGCTCGATACAAACTCACTTGTGAACCCGAATTAAACACACCCGCCAATAACCCTAGCAATAGCGCAGGTCTAAAGAACTCCGAACCAAACTCAAACTGCGACCAATCCCCAGCCATCATCACTACGCCGACAAAGGTGACAACTAAACAAATCACTGTGGTTGTATGAATCTTGGTTCCAAACATTAATTTTTCTAACAAAGGAATAAACAGAGGGCCTGTACTAAACAACACCACACCTTCAACCAGCGTTAGGGTTTGCAAAGACGTAAGAAAACACCACTGGCATGCCACCATAAAAATCGCACGCATCACTAAAGGTTTCCACATATCGAGTGAAGGTTTCGTGATTTTGCAAAACATCAAAAATAAGAATAAAAACAGGCTGGGTAACAAAAATCGCACGAAACTCAATAATGAAACAGGCATTGATACCGATAGATACTTAGCCATTAAGCCACTTAAAGACAAACTGAACGTCGACAACAACATGAAAGCCGTCGCCTTGGTAATATCAGACATAATTATCACCTCCTATGACAGTTATTTTAGAGGCGTGACGTGATGAAAAATAGCGAGTAATATTAACCACAACTGTAAGGAAAACTTACCAATGAAGAAACTCGTTCCACTTAAATCCGTTTATGCTTTCATTGCTGTCGCCGAAACAGGCAGCATGACCGAAGCCGCTCGCGTGTTGTACGTCAGTCATTCAGCGGTAAGCCAAGCGATAAAATCATTAGAGCAACTGGTCAATAAGCCGCTGTTCCAACGTGTGGGTCGTCGTGTTGTTCTAAATGCCGCAGGTAAGCGATATTATCGAAAAGTCGCACCCGCACTGGAACAAGTAATAGAAGCCACAGAAGAACTCGCCAAAACGCCTAACGACCACCGCATCACCCTCAACATGGTGAACTCACTCGCCATGCACTGGTGGATCCCGCGAGTCTCGGAATTCCAAAGCTTTGCTCCCTCTCTTGATATTCGTATATCCACGCTAACGGGCACTTTCGACATAGAACAAGAAGGTGTGGACATCGCGCTCGTGCACGGCAAGCCGAGCGAGTGGGACCGATATTACAGCGAAAAGCTCGGTGACGATGATCTGGTATTGGTGTGCAGCCCTGCACTATTGAAAAACCAAATGGGATTGAGCGTTGAACAACTGGTGAAACAAAACCCAACCATTGGTGTCTTCAACCCAAGAAGACAGCATGACTGGCAAGTGTGGTGCGATCTTACCAAATACCCATGCCGACGTTCCACAGTAACTTGACGTTCGATGTCTCGATTCAAGCCGTGCAAGCTGCAATTCGTTCGCTTGGTGTATTAGTCACTCACCGCTTGTTTGTGAAAGATGACATCAGCCATGGCATGTTGGTCGAAATTAGTGAGCCAGTGGCTAACCCCCATCAAGATTTCTATTTCGTTTGTCCAAAAAACAAATTAAAACAAGAAAGTGTGCTAAAACTGAGAACATGGTTGAGGCATGAATTCACTCGCTCAGAGACAAAACTCAGCGAGTAGCTAATCATCAAGTAACCAATCATCAAGTAACTAATCAACTAGTAACAACTCATCTAGTAACCAACCATCTAACTTACAGAGGCCACTATGATTATTACCACCACACAATCTGTCGAAGGCAAACGCATTGTCGATTACAAAGGGGTTATTGCCGGAGAAGCCATTCTAGGGGTTAACGTATTCAAGGATATGTTTTCAGGTATTCGAGACTTCGTCGGTGGACGTTCTGGCACCTATGAAAAGGAGCTGGAGAAAGCACGTAACTACGCATTCAAAGAGCTGGAGCAGAAAGCGATTGAAGCGGGTGCAAATGCAGTGGTTGGTGTCGATATCGATTATGAAGTCTTAGGAACAGGTAATGGCATGTTGATGGTATCAGCCAGCGGCACAGCAGTTGTCGTCGCTTAATCGAATCTGAAATTATGTAATTCCATAAATGCTTATTCCAACCTTCGGTTTGTTTATCACCAGAAGGTTGGAATAAGGATAAGCCGTGGCTGAAGTGAATTTAACTCGTTCTGCCTTCTTGCTCAGAGATGATCTCATCAAAAGAGGCAATTCGAGCAAGGAACGCCCCCTTGTCTTTCGGTAATATAGAGCTTGCCAAAGGCAGGTCTGCTTTCATCGCGTCGACCGCCCTTCCACGTACCAACACTTCAAAATGTAAGTGAGGCCCTGTTAAACGGCCTGTTGCACCCGACAACGCAATTTCCTGCCCACGCTTAATCTGTTGCCCTTTCTTAACCAAGAATCGACTCAAATGCAGATAACGAGTTTTGTAAACACTGTTATGTTCTATCACTATGTATTTCCCTGCGTATGGATGGTCACGAAGTGCCACAACCCTACCGTCTCCCGTTGAATAAACGGGTGAACCCACAGGTGTTGCGAAATCAGTGCCATTATGCGGCGATACACGTCCAGTCACAGGATGCTTTCGGAATGGGTTGAATGATGAAGTGATTCTTCGGAATTGTTTGTCTATTGGGTATCGATTGAAAGCTTGTTCAAGGCTATTTCCTTCTCGGTCATAGAAACGTCCATCCGCAGCAAGAAAAGCCGCCACTTCCCTATTTCGTAGCTTGATAGAAACCCCTTGCACTTCAGTCTTACCCGTTAAGTGATCTTCCGTGTATTGCTCTTTAACCAAAACATTAAAGCTGTCGCCAGCTCTGAGATCTTTGGAGAAGTTAATTTTATCTTTCAGCGTTCGAGTGATATTGGCTATCTGGGCACTGGTTAAACCGGCCTTGTAAGCTGACGTGGAAAAACTACCCTGCACCGCACCTGCGTACAGCTTTTCTTTCCATTCCCCAGGAGTCTCGATGAACTGATAACTAAAACTACCGTCATCATTTTCTGTGTAAACAGCCTGCTCAACCAAGCTCTCATGGTAAATCAATTCGACTAGCTGCTTAGAGTCACTATCCAACAACAACTCTAGATGATCACCAGGCTTGATCGTGTCCAGTTTCAGTGATTCTAGATCGGCCTCAAGTATCTTTTGAGCCGTTCCGTAAGGGAGTTTCCAAGAGGTAAATACATTACTGAGTGTATCCCCAACTTTGACAAAATAATGAACTCTTACCAGAGAACTTGGCTCAACGTTTGAATTCGATGGCTTCTCATCCGCCGAAACCGCACCTTGGTAAGGTGTAATTTTGATAGCGATGTCTTCTGGTGGTTCAGGAGAAATAGAAAGATATAAAGCAAGTGAAAATGCGCTGATAGCAGTAACAATCAGGCCAGTACGGAGGAACTTCATAAAAATACTTAACGGTTATCACAATGAACTTTTCAAATGTTATAACATAACAATTCATTCAATAAAATAAGCGAAATGTAAGAAACCGTTCCGTAAAAACGATTAAAAGCATAGTAAGCGTACGAAGCTCACCATGCCATTAAATAATTACTCTTCACAAAGCGCTTCAAAACGGTCTAAGCCGCGTAGCATCTCAAAATCTGGCTCTTCAGCTAGCAACTCTCGCATTGAGCCACTGGCTTCGATAGAGCGCTCTAAGTCGTCGATTGCCTGACCTTCAGCACCTAATCTTGCATACGAACAAGCTCGTTGGTACAAGGCGTGAGCATTTTGATCATCCACTTCCAATACACGGTTACATAAGCTCATTGCCCAATGGTATTCCTGCATGTCCATTGCGGCATCAGCTTTATAAGTGAGCGCCTCTAAATCACCAGGGCGGACTTTTAAGATCTCATCGTAAATTTCAATTTTTTGCTCGGCGGTTTGAGCATTTTGCGCTCTCAACCATAAGTTGTGTATTTCATTGATGATTTCAATTTCTCGGTTGTTCTCTGAGATAATTCGAGTCTTACGCTTTAGATCCCTTTCAAGAACGTTAAACTTCTTCTCGTACTCTTGAGCGATAGAATTCAATCGCTGGTCAGCCATCTCTTTGGTTGTGTGCTTGAGTTCTTTAAGCGATTGCCACCCAACTAATGCGATAAGTGAAGCGACACCCGCAATAATGTAGAAAAAATAGGTTACAGTCACGTTGGCGTAATTCAGCGATTTGTCCGCCACAGCGAGCTCACGGTCGGTCATCTGAATAGTCAAACGTCTTTCAAGATCTTGTTGGTCCATTCTTAGCTGCTTCAATTCATCCAAGATATAGCGTTCCATCAACGGTCGATCTAAATAGTCCAATTCTGAGTACTCAACCTCTTCGCTTGCAAAACTCATCGTGCTGAACACCGAGATAACTGCAATCAATAAGATTCGAAGCATTATACATTCCTTATATGTTTAATCTTTAGGCTAACTGTATCTTGTAATAGTCATACAAGCTAGGAAGTCGACAAGTTTGGCTTATTCGTATTAGTTAATAGTTATTTATAACTCGATAGTCACTCACTTCTACAATCGACTCTTTCTACAATCGATTCCTCCAACCACCGACTCTTCCAACAATCCTGCATAAATTCCATTGTGTGCTATCAGCTGTCGATGGTTACCTTGTTCAACAATTTCACCCTTTTCCAACACAAGAATCGTGTCTGAGTGACGAACGGTACTCAAACGGTGTGCAATCGCAATCACGGTTTTTTCCTTAAACAGACGCTGCATTGCTTTTTGAATCAGGTCTTCGGTGATTGAATCCACCGAGCTAGTTGCTTCATCAAGCATCATCAGTTGTCCACCTTGTGCAACCGCTCTAGCGAACGAAATAAGCTGCGTTTGCCCCACAGACAAGTTGGAGCCGTTCTTTTCCAAATAGAAGTCATAGCTTTGTGGCAATTGTTCAATAAACTTATCGGCGTACACATAGCGTGCTGCTTGTTCAACCTCAGTTCTAGATAGATGCGTTTTGCCCAGCGCGATATTGAATTGGATTGTCTCTTCAAACAAGTGCACATCTTGCATCATCATTGAGAACAAGTGAGCAGAGTCTTCGCTTGAAATCTGTGACAGCTCTATTCCATTCAACAAAATGCTGCCTTCATAGTCTTGATAGGTTTTAGAGATCAGACGCAGAACCGTCGACTTACCTGACCCCGTCGAACCTACAAGCGCGATTTGATGCCCTTTCTCCAATAAAAACGATACATTATTTAGAACATAAGGAGAGTCGTCTTTGTAACGGAAGCTCACGTTCTTAAACTCTAGGCTCACAAACTGTTCGAGCTGTTTTTCAACCTTGCTCGATAGCAACAGGTTGCGCCCTTCTTCTTCAGTCGGCTCAACAAACAGCTCTTCAATATGGTCAAACGCTGCAAATGAACTCTGAATCGAAGCAATCTGCGAAGTAAAGTCACGGATCGGAACAAACACTTTCTCTAAGGTGTTGATGAACGCAATTAGCACACCCAACGTGAGTGCCCCTTCTATCACTTGCTCAGAGCCATACCAGATCATAATTGCGATGGTGATAGAGGTGATGCCAGAGATAAACGAGAACAAAATCGCATCGTATTTATTTATCTTTTTCTGCGCTCTTAAAAACTCATCGGTATAGCCTTGGTAGCGTTGCTCGACTTGCTCTTCCGCTCGGTACATCTGAACGGTTTTCATGCCAAATAAGACTTCTTGTAAAAAGCCAATACCGCGAGCGAGAGAAGAACGAGTCACCTTATAGAGAGCACGAAGTCGGTTCCGCACATACACCGTCAAATACATCACTGGCGGCATAATGATCAACACAATCATCGTTAACTGCCAATCAATGAAGAACATCATCACCAGCAGAGCAATGGTATTGATGCTGTCTTTAACTAGCCCGACAACCGACTGAACAAACGTCTCGCCGATGGTTTCCAAGTCACTGGTTAATCGTGAAAGCGTTACGCCAATCGGAGTGTTATCAAAATAGCTGCGCGGCAGTTTGAGCACGCGAGCAAACAATACTGAGCGCATGTCAGTTATCGTGTATTGCCCGGTTTTACGCAGATTGTACGAATAGGTGGTATCCACCACATAACTCGCCACCAACACGGCAACGAGATAGAAGACGTATTCGAGCAGACCATCCATATCCCCATGACTCAGGTGAACATCGATCACTTGAATGATCAGCCAAGGGAACAACAAGCTCGTGATGACAGAAAGAGGAAGCATAGCGATGCCCAGAATCGCAGAGCCTTTGTATTTCTTAGCAAACTTAAAAAAGTGCTTGAGGTACTTGAAATCAACACCTTTTAACATGCTGCTGCCTCCGTTTCATTCTGCTGTAGTTGCCATGTATCGTAATAGTAATCACACGTTTTCAATAACGTGGCGTGGTCGCCCTTCGCGATCACTTTACCTTCGTTCAACACGATGATTTCATCCATATATTCAAGGGCATTAACGCGGTGTGAAACCACAAGAACCGATTGATTTTGCAAGCGCTTAAACAAACCTTCTAAGATCTTACGTTCTGTTTCATAGTCGACAGCCGATAGAACGTTGTCCATGATGATCAGATCGTTGGGTTGTAATAAAGCACGAGCAATGCTCAAACGCTGCTTCTGGCCACCAGACAACATGATCCCTTTCTCACCGACTAAGGTTTGATCACCGTGTTCAAAACGCGTCACATCACTGGCCAACTGGCTCAGCTCTAGCACTTCATCAACCTGACTCTTTGCCAAATCCGTATCTAGGCTACCAAAGCGAATATTATCTTCGACGGTTGCTGAAAACAGGTAAGGGTCTTGAGTCACGGTTTTCACGTAACGGCGCAAATCACTGCGCGAGAAGCTAGTGACATCTCTTTCACCAAGAAAAACCGAACCTTGTGGAACATCCAAGTGATGATTTAAGCAGTTCACTAATGTCGTTTTACCCGCTCCGATCCCGCCTAACACACCCACTTTCTTACCTGCTGGAATATCAAAGCTGATGTCATCGAGAATCACGCGTTCTTCACCTGAATAGCTGAAGCTGAGGTTACGAACAGAAAACGTTTTTCCCTTTAGCGATTCAACATCTAATTCAGTCAGCTTATCTTCATCAAGCTCTGGGACTTTGGCATTAAGAATGGTTTGTACACTTTGAATACCCACCATGCCACGCTGATAAATGGTCGCGATTCTGCCAAGCTGCATCAATGGCATAGCGAGCAAAACCGAGTAAGTCAGAAAGGCAGTAATCTCACCGAGGGTTAGCTCTTGTCTCATTAACATGTAGCCACCGAGCCCAAGAATGATGATTTTCATCAGGTCATTGGCGTAGTCGAGTACTGGCATAAAGAAGACTTGAATACGTGTAATTTTAAGGCGGCATTCAAGTAATAACTGATTCAGCTTTTCAGTTTCAGCTTTCACCCAAGGTGACATCTGCTGGCTCTTAATCAAATCAATCCCAGACAGGTAACTCATTAGCTGAGCAGACAGGTTTTGCAGACGTTTCATGTGCTCTAAATGCAGCGTTTTCATACGCTTGAAGCCCACCCGAAAAATCACAAAAGCGATTGAGATAGGAATAATCGAATACAGTGTGAGTTCTGGCGATATACGCCACATATAAAGAGGTGTCAGCGATAACGCGAGTAACGCATTGAAGAACTGAAGAAACCCCACACCAAACATCAGTCGGATGCCGCTAAGGTCATTATTCATGATTGAAATTAGCCGACCAGATGCAAAACGTTCATGAAAGCTGCTCGGTAAGCGATTCAGCTTTTGTAGAAGTGTACTCTTTAGTGCTGCTTCTGTAATTCGCCCCGGATTAAGCGCATAGATACGAGACAGAATTCTCACCACCACCATGGCAACCGACATGCCGACCACGATCCAAACATAGGTTTGAAGCTGCTGATGGCCCGTTGTTGAAGCATCCTCAATAAGATCGATGGCAAGTTGGATATAACGAGGTATCTCTACCTGTAACCAGTTAACGAGAAAAATGAACACAATCGCCAGTAAGTACGAGGTGCGATTCATGCGCAAATAATGGGCAACAAACTGTCTTTTATTCATAGTCTTCTTTGTTTAGGGCAGGCTCACCGAGTTTTGGTGATTTCGTAAAGCTAGAAACGAGCGTCACTTAAGTAAAGATACACCTAAAACACCGGATTGATAATATCACTCCATTCATTTTATACAGGTTATCTCAGGTCTCGATGTTAGAAAAATTCACAACAAAAGCGCCTAAAACAACGTTACCGCCTAAATAGCGGTAACGTTGTTTGGTAGAAGATAAAGATTAAAGAATCACGTCTACATTATCGTCCTCAATATTTACAAGGAGTTTCACTTCACTTCCCATTGCCGACGGATACCAGACTTCAACCCATACTTTATCTACATGATTGGTTTTGTTGCGTAATTCGGAGGAACTAAATCAAGAACCAACGATCTGAACAGT
>NZ_JBGONI010000051.1:0-20392 GCF_041439035.1 Vibrio sp. 1F263
CTGATCAGATCGTAGGTTCTTGATTTAGTTCCATTGAATTACGCAACAAAGCCACCTAAAGGTCAAATAAACTCTGATAAAACATTTACACGACATCCAAATATAAATATCAATCATGTTATTTTTTCAAGTGGTTTGTTTAGTTAAAAATCTCATTAATTACTTGATATGAAGTCTCAAGGTTATAAATGTTCAATTCCAATTTCTCTCTTCTTTTGGCCTCAACCCAAGCCGCTACATCACTTCCTAACCACCGGGAAACTCTAAGGCCGACTTTAATACACTGCGAAAATTGTCCTGTACTCATATAGTGATAGATTGTTGTTTTACTAAGCCCTGTCAACTCCGCAACTTGATCTATTCATAGTAACTTCATTTTCTAACCTAAATTATTCATTAAAGAACTTCGTCGATTAATATTGATAGGTCATGTTTAAGTTGCTCGGCATCAAATGCATCTTTGGGGTATAAATCAATAACTCTAGTTCTATGTATTACCACCTCTTTAAAATTGTTTGTTCTCCTTAACTCACCCAATGCCAAATCCAGATCCTTTTTCTTTCTTGTCCCATTAGGCCCATATTGAAGCAGATCATTCCTCTTTATATATCGAACCCCACACAAGGACTGATTACAAAACCAAAAATATAGATTATCAGCATCTACCACGTATTTTGGTGGAGCAGAAAAAACCTTCATGAACTCCTTTGAGAAATAAGCAACTAAGTCAATTGCTTCCAATAATGTATCTAAAGATATTTCTTCTTCTGATAAATTATCGAAACTATGAACTAGGGCTGCCAACCTAGCGATATTTTCAGGCAACTTTGACGCGTGATCCTTTGCATGCTCAAATGCGCCATCTGGTCCCATCTCTAGTTCAATATGATTAGCTATATCAAACCAAGCTTTTTTTGCTTCATTGGAAAAACTAACCGTTCTCTTGTTCGTATAGCCTGATAAAGCAGCGGACTGTGACAACAGCTGGTGGAGCCTTTCGTTAAACCGATTCAAGTTACCCTCAGAATAATCAATACCGTAGGATTGCCTAAAACCACAATTAGATTCCGGTGCGCAGACAAGAAATCGAGACAAAAAACCATTTCCGCGAACGTCTCCTTTCGTTTTATTCATGAACCGATCTAAAGCACTCCATTGTGTCATGATATTCATTGTCAGTCGGGCACCACCTACCGTGAAGGAGCCAACTGATTTTCTGCTTACCGTTATTTCATCGCCACTCCAAATAGAGTTAAGATTTGCTGTCTGAGACATGATTCGACTATTCAGCAACACTCCTCCTTCACTAGAACCAAGATAAGCATTGGGAATATGTTCGCTTAAATCACTGAGCAAAGCCTCTATGGTACTGTCTTCGAAGATCAGAGAATCAAGTACGGGTTTTTTCGGCTTACTAGAGTCGTGAGCTATCAAAGCATTCACTAGTTCATCATATGCCTCATCTAAATCGATAGATTTCTCTATCTGAGCCTTTTTCTTGTCATGAAGTCTTGATCTAATCGCGTACTCTTTTAGTCGGCTTTGGTAATGCTCCATATTTTCTCTATGGAATAACTTAATCCCTTTCGTAAGTAAATTTTCTACAGACGATTTTCGTTCCCCAGACTCGGCAATGCTCAGTGACATCAAAGAGACTGGAGCAATTTTACCCGTAGGCAGCTCTACATTTATCAAGCCCTGCAATGCTACAGATACAGCACTGATCGTGGTCAAATACACCATAGGTGATGGTGCTTGAGTAATATCTGCTGCTTCGTTAAACGCCTTAGCTATTAAGTCTGATTTAGCGACATTCGGGGGAATTTCACAATTTACTGGAAAGTAAATTTGGCGTTGCTGTCTCATATACAATCCTTCGAGTTAACCATTATCTTGGGGCGAAAATTCAGCATTAACTGTAGATTGATGCTTCATCAGATTGATCCAAATAATGATTCCTTCCATTTGCCACCCAACAGCTCTAGCTCCTAGCTTAATTTTAGGTGGGAATGTTGGATCAAATCTTGATGAGTTAGGGTTTTGTTTTTCGTAGATAGTGGTACGGGAAAGACCTGTTAGCGATATTAGATCTCTTAAGCGTAAGATTCGGTTTGTGTGATGTGCTAATTGTTCTTGTTGCATCTGATTTCTCCCAAATGGTTCGATGGGAGAAGTAAACAGCAACGTCGAGAATAAGTCATAGGAGATAGGCGTCATTTAGAGGAAAAAAACGACTACACCCCTTATATTTAAAGGGGTTAAACTCCTTTCATTTTGTTTTGTATTGGTCTGGACGTATAATTTTTTCAGCTGCTTGTGCATATGTCGAATTGATTTCAAGCTCTTCTATTGCACTCGTAACGTGTTCGATACGCTGCTTTATTTCTTTCCCCGTTAAACCCAACGCACCTTGCCAATAAGTATCAAATATTTCTTTCAAGTACGGAAACTGACAACCTTTGTTTTTGGCACGTCCAGTCGGCTTTGGGCTTATCAAAAAAGCTCCAGCTTCACGAAGTGGCTTAGTATGGAAGCTATGACACTGCCTTCCTATAAAGCTGGAAACACCGCCAGATAAAGTAGGATCTTTTTTAACGTAAATTTTAAACCCAACTTTTGACAACTCCAAAAAAGATGATGAGACGTGATATTCCGGCTCTAGATGGTAAATGCTCTTTTCGTAATCAACTTGATTGAAAAGCAATTTCGAAACATCGGCTTCCAAGATATAGCCTTCCTGAGCGACAACATTCTGGATCTTTATGTGGTCCAAAGGGACGTTGAACTTAGGCTCTATAGTAGCTGCTTGCTTACATACCGCATACTTCAGCTTTACGCCAGTAAACTTAACAACGGAAAGTTTATTTTTAAGGGCCACCTTATGAGACTCATCAACTTCAAAAACGTACTTCGATACAGGTACTGACCTGCATAGGTTCACATCGTCTTCGCCATCAAACAGAAATACTCCTTTAAACGTATTAACCGAAACTTCGTGAGAAGCCGCAAGCTTCTTTAGATCATCAGGATTTAGTTCCAGAAGTTCAACATCACAAAGTTTGGTCGATGAATACAACTCAGATGTATTTATGCGTGGAGCCTCGAATGGATCGAATTCTTGGCCCCAAAAAAAATACCTATTTAGCTGTAATTTCTTAAGTAAAGCGCTTTCACTCAGAACTACATCGGCTTCGGTAAGTTGCTCAAGTTTTGGATCAATAGCCCATACATTGCAGCCATCAGGTACCTTCACGAAAACAGAAATGCCCAAATCATGGCATTTATTTAGTTTATCAGCGATAGCTCTATCAGAGTCTACATCACCCAACATGTAAAACTTTTTGTTCGATAGCCTCATCTAACTACTCCACTTGTCGCTATAAGTCGCTATTAATAGCAGAAATAGCAGCTACTAAATGTTTTCCGGTTCATAGAAATACAATACCCCGTAGGAGAAGGTCTCAATACTCATAATGATCAACACCACAGGAAAGTTGATGATTGAACTGTAACTTACCATCAAGCTAACCACGATGTTGGAGTTTAGGGCTATTAAGACGCAACATATACGCCCTTTAGAAATCATTTATATCGGACACAAATTCATCTACTGCTTGTCGGATATTTAAAGCAAAGACTTCAGCAAGCTTTGACATTGGTTTGTGAGCAGGTGTGAGTATTGCGTGATCATAAGCTATAGCAGGAGCAAATGGACGAAATACAACGTTCCCTTGATTTCCTTTATATAGTTTATAACTAGCGGCACTGATAGGGTCACAGATACAAGCACATAACTGTTGTTCGACAAACTCAAAACCAGAGATGTAGTTTTGAAGCTCAAACCTAGGTCGATAAGTGGCGTTGTATTCTTCAAATAACAGCCTTGTGTGCTCACTTGCTGAATGACGAGTAAACAGCGCTGCTAGGGGGACATTATCTAAGTCTTGTGGAGTAATGAGCGGTTTACTCGCTAAAGGATGATCCTTGTGTAGTGCACATACTCCCTCAAGCTGGATAGGTTCTACATGAAATGAATCTCTGTCCTTAGGCAGCTCTGAATAACCTATATCGTACTGCTGAGATGCAATCCAGTCTTGAACAATAGTAGAACTTCGCATCATCATGGATACTTCAACTTCAGGTCTGTCCTTTACATATTCAGCTATAACATGCGGCATAAAAAATAATGCTGCAGCAGGCATACAAGCAATACGTAACTTCCCTCTAGTCAGGTTTTTCACTTCTGCCATTAACTGAGTTGAACGGGTTAAACGTTCTAAAATCGCATCAGTTTCTTCTAACAAAAAATATGCTTCAGGGTTGGGGATTAAACGCCCCTTTTGTCGTTCAAAAAGTGTCAAACCTAGCTCCTTCTCAAGACCTACGATCATAGAGCTCACTGCTGGTTGAGTTCGGCATAAGGTTTTTGCAGCCACAGTCACCGATCCCGAACGCATTACGGCACGGAACGTTTCTAATTGTTTTATCGAAAGATTGCTCATGACACCCTATAAGTTAAATTTATGACTTTAGAGTAATTTTAAATTTGTTTTTATTGATTGTCACCAATAAAATAACCAAATAATTACAAATACAACAATAAGGAAACATACAGTGGAGCAAAAATTTCGATACTTGCTCACGGCCTTAATTGCATCTGTAGCTCTAATGCAATTTATTCAGGTTGTGACACGATATATTTTTGAGATCCCAATTATGGGACTCGAAGAATCAATGGTCATTCCTACAATCTGGCTATATATGCTTGGGGCCGTTAATGCTTCAAGAGAAAACTCTCAGATACGAGCAAATGTCTTAGAAATTTTCATAAAAAGTGAACGCGGGCACACAATTTTGGCACTAGTCGGAGAAGTAATAAGTTTTATTATTTCAAGCTGGCTTACTTATTGGGCGTGGGACTATGTCAAGTACGCTTGGCGCGTATGGAAAGAAAGCCCTACCCTCTATATCCCTACTTTTTATCATGAATGCTCCGTATTCATCGGACTTCTTCTGATCACTCTTTTTATTGCCATACATATCATAAAGTTGGTTAACCAGCTTAGAACTCCATCGTCTTTCGTAAATAAGGTGAAACAATGATTGAAGTTGCTCTATTAGCCGTCGCAGTTTTGGTCATACTACTAACTATCGGCGTACCCCTTCCATTTTGTTTCGGCGGCGCGTTGATGGTAATGAGTATTGCCGGTGACATGTCGATGAAAGGCAATATGATGTGGGGAGCCGGGCAGTTGATGAACCCCGTATTGTTGGCCATTCCTTTATTTGTTTTAGCTGGGACCATTATGAGTAGGAGCGGGATCGCTGCTAGTTTGTTAGGTTTTGTGAACGTATTTGTCGGTCATATACGTGGTGGGCTAGGTATCGTAGCTTCCGTTAGTTGCGCGATTATCGGGGCAATTTCTGGAAGCGGATTAACCGGTATTGCAGCTATCGGGCCACTACTTATCCCCGAGATGGAAAAACGAGGCTACCCGCGAGCCTATGCGACAGCACTCATTGCTAACTCGTCAATATTAGGTCTACTCATTCCGCCAAGCGTGACAATGATTGTTTATGGTTGGGTTACTGACACATCAATTCTGGCTTGTTTCCTCGCGACACTTGGTCCTGGATTGTTGGTTACGTTCAACTTTGCCGCAATCAATATGTTTATGGCTCGTAAGTTCCCACTTGTTTTAGATGACAAGCTGAGCTTACCAGAGATGTTTAAGAAAGCTTCTAGCCAAACATTTAACGCAGTGCCTGCTTTATTGATGCCAGTAATTATCCTTGGTGGTATTTATGGCGGCATTATGACTCCAACAGAAGCTGCGGCAGTTGCTGTTATCTATGCTGTTCCAGTCGGCTTTATGATCTATAAAGGATTGAGTTGGAAGACATTATTAGAATCCGGCAAAGAATCTGCAACAGCGGTTGGATCTATCATGTTTATGATTTTATTCAGTCTAATTCTTAGCCAAATGTTTGTTGTAGAAGGAATCCCCCAACAATTAGTTGAAGCTATCTTCAATATTACTGATGACAAATTTTTATTACTAATTTTTATTAATCTGTTGTTGTTTGTCGTTGGTATGGTCGTGAACGATTTGACTGCAATCATTCTTATAGCGCCTTTGCTTTTGCCACTAATGACGGCAATTGGCATCAGCCCAATTCAATTTGCTGCAATCATGGGAGTCAATACCGCGATGGGCGGAGTAACCCCACCATATGCGTCAATCCTATACCTTGGTGCTCGCATCGGTAACGTAAAATTCTCTGAAGTTGTTGGGCCTGCAATGCTACTCATTTTATTTGGGTATCTACCTGTCGTAATTCTTACGTCTTTTTGGTCAGAATTATCTCTGTACCTCCCTACTATGTTTGGTTATTAAAAGGAAATTAACAATGTTAAAAACAAGTAAGTTAAAACCATTAAAAACAATAAAAAATGTCACTATGTTGGCATCACTTATGGCCGCCGCCCTAAGTACTTTCCCTGCACATGCTACAACGCTA
The DNA here is from genome assembly GCF_041439035.1 of Vibrio sp. 1F263. Classification (NCBI taxonomy): domain Bacteria; kingdom Pseudomonadati; phylum Pseudomonadota; class Gammaproteobacteria; order Vibrionales; family Vibrionaceae; genus Vibrio; species Vibrio sp. 1F263. The sequence goes on from NZ_JBGONI010000051.1 coordinate 6,523, forward strand.
AAAATCAGTCATGTACGCCCACAAGGTACCGTAGTTGATAATGACATCAAGCAGTTAAGCAACGATCTAAAAGCCTCGACAGATGGCGACCTTAAACTAAGAGTCTATGCTGCTAACGCTTTAGGTGATTACACGTTAGTACAGGAACGAATTTCAATTGGTGCAATTGATATGGCATTGCAACCAGCCTCCACATCTACCGACCGTAGAATGCAAATTGGTTTATTACCTTTCTTAGCAAACGATTGGCAAGAAGCTCAAAGTATCTACGGTTCGAATGCACCAGTACGTGAAGCAATGGAAGAGCTATTTGCTAAACAAGATATAACATTGCTCGCAGCCTACCCTGTTTACTTTGGAGGAATTTCGTTAAACCGTAATGCAGTTGGTGCTGGTGATCCCGATATAACCAAAGGTATTAAGCTTCGTGTACCACCGATCAAGAGTTTCCAGTTATTAGCAGATAACGTCGGCTATATTGGTTCACCCCTACCTTTTTCAGAAGCTTTTACGGCAGTACAAACTGGTGTAGTTGATGGTGTTATTGGTTCTGGAGCTGAAGGCTATTATGCTTCATTCCGTGATGTAACAAAAACCTATATTCCTCTCAATACCCACTTCGAAATCTGGTACCTGATGATCAATTCTGAGCGCTTAGAAGATCTCGATGAAGCAGAGAGAGCAGCTCTCAAAACAGCCGCAGCTCAATTTGAAAACCGTCGTTGGGGCGCTGCACAACTAGACCAGAAAGCCAATGAACAAAAACTGGTAGAAGCTGGTGCAACAATCATAGAAATGACTCCAAGTCAGTTGAGCAAAACAGCTAACAAAGTACGCGCTACAGTATGGCCTCAAATTATTGACGATATCGGTTCTGATTGGAGCCAGCCAATCTTAGACAAAGCGCTTAATTAAGAAACACCAACCAAAGGGGGCACCCCTGCCCCCTCAACGAAAGCATAAGAGAATGTTATGAAACCGGAATATATTGTTGTCGGTGGCGGAATTGTGGGTTGCGCACTAGCTTATGGCCTTCTTAAAGCGGGTCATCAGGTAACAGTACTGGATGGCGGCGACCTCGATCATCGTGCATCTCGTGGCAATTTTGGCTTGGTTTGGTTGTCGAGTAAAGGGCTCGACGCACCTCACTATGCAGCATGGACTCGCCGATCTGTAAAGTTATGGAAAGAGCTCGCAGAAGAATTAGAAAACGTTACCGGACATAAGCTTAACCTAGTGCAAGAAGGGGGATACGATTTCCACTTCTGTGAAGAAGAATTAATGGCTAAAGCTAAGCAGTATGAGCACCTACGTAAGCAATTGAATAGCGACCATCCATATGAAATTTGGGATCGCAAACGCCTAATACAGGAGGAGCCCGAAATTGGCCCTGACGTCGTCGGTGCAATTTACGGAGCAGAAGATGGTCATGTCAATCCATTGAAGTTACTCAATGCGTATACTGCCGCGATCCGAAAGCTCGGTGCTAATTTAATTACTGGAACGAATGTGTCTGATATTAACCAAGATAAGTCGGGAACGTTTCAAGTCACGTTAGAAGATGGGAGGATTTATTCTAGCGACAAAGTTGTTTTGTCTGCAGGTTTAGGAGCAGCTCAATTAGGCCCAAAACTCAACTTCAAAGCATTAGTCTCTCCTCAAAAAGGGCAAGTTTTAATCACTGAAAAGCTCCCCAAAAAGGTGAAGCGCCCCTCCGGTATTATTCGCCAGGTAGATGAAGGTGGTATCCAGATAGGAGACTCTAAGGAGAATGCTGGATTTGACAACAATGACACCATCGAAACTACAGCTGCTATAGCTGAGCGAGCGATTGCTGTTTATCCATTTTTAGAGCACACCAGGCTAATTCGAAGTTGGGGTGCGACTCGGATCGTTTCACCTGATGGCCTACCAATATATCAACAATCAAAAACACATCCAGGAGCTTACCTAGTGAGTTGCCACAGCGGTATTACACTAGCCGCAGTCCATAGTTATTTGTTACCGCATTGGCTTGAGCAATCTACTAACGCACCAGATCTGGAGGTATTCAGTGAAGACAGATTCTAGATTCCAACGACTTGCCTCGGATAAAGAGAAAGCATCAATTCAGTTTGAATGGGAAGGTCAATATTACATGGCGTATGACGGAGATACCATAGCTGCAGCATTGCTAGCAGCAACGGTAGATCATACTCGTACAACGCCTCAATCCGGCTCACCAAGAGCACCGTTTTGTATGATGGGTAGTTGCTTTGAGTGCCGCGTTGAAGTTGATGGAGAACCTAACGTTCAAGCTTGCATGAATTTGATTAAAGACGGCATGAAAATTCGCCGACAAACAATGTAATAGGAGGTTTCATGCTGGAACAATCAAACATGAATTTTGATGTGTGTGTGATCGGATCTGGGCCTGCAGGAATGGCAGCAGCAGTTCAATGCTCTATGGCGGGAGCAAATGTCATGGTTATCGACGAACAAGCTCGTCCAGGAGGCCAAATTTATAGAGCCATACAAGAATCAGGTCACCCACACGGACATATCTTCGGGCCAGATTATTTAAGAGGTGCCGAACTCGTTAAAACTTTTAACCAAGCTAACATCTCTTATTTCTCTGGCGCTACGCTATGGCGAATTGATTCAGACAACGCGGTTTATTGGAGTCGCGATGGGAAAGCTCAAAAAGCGACCGCGAAGAAAATCATCATAGCAACGGGGGCAATTGAGAGACCATTCCCATTCTCAGGTTGGACACTACCAGGGGTGATGACTGCAGGGGCTTGCCAAATCATGATGAAAACATCAGGCATTGTCCCTAAAGATGCAATCTTGGTTGGAACAGGTCCCCTTCTCTACCTACTCGCCGTACAGATGAGCGATGCCGGCGCTACACCGAAGGCCATTGTCGATACTCAGCAAAGCGCTAGTTACTTTAAAGCAGCCGGATATTGGTTGAATGCATGGCAAGGACGCAATTACATAGCCAAAGGCTTAACGCTCCTTTCCAAGATTCATAAGCTTGGGATCAAGCGTTATACATCTTCTACTCACATTGAAGCACTGGGTAGCCGACGTTTAGAAGGTTTAACCTTTCAAAGCTCAGGAAGAGCCGTCGAACTTAAAGGTGAAACTGTCTTAGCACATATTGGAGTGATTCCTAACGTCCAACTCACTCGCGCTATGGGGTTGGAACATGTTTGGGATTCATTACAAGTTTGCTGGAAGCCTAAATTAGACAGTAACAACATGAGTTCACGTTACGGTGTCTTTGTTGCTGGCGACAGCGGGGGCATTGGAGGAGCACTCGTTGCAGAATTACAAGGGGAGCTCGTCGCACAAAATACTCTGCAAGATCTTGAGCTTAACGGTAATCTCATAAATAAAAATAACGATAACCCCATAAAAGCGATAATAAACAAAGAGCTATCGGTACGACCGTTTCTTGATGCGCTGTACACCCCACCTAAGCAAGCACTCACCCCCAGCGACCAAACGATCGTTTGTCGGTGTGAAGAAGTAACAGCAAAACAAATCCGCGATCACGTAGATCAGGGAACCTGCGGGATTAATCAAATAAAAACGTTCACTCGTTGTGGCATGGGCCCGTGTCAAGGACGCCATTGTGGCTCAACGGTGGCCCATATTATTAGTGACAAAGTCGGAATTTCAATGGAAAAAGTAGGCTACTACCGACTACGCAATCCTATTAAACCATTGAAACTTGGAGAGCTAGCAAGTCTCACCCCAGCAAAGAGTTCATTTATTAAAAAGTATAACAAAGGAAATACTAAGTATGAGCAAGATACAGAGACTGTATACTAATCAACGTATGAGCAAAATTGTAACCCACAACGACACAGTATATTTATGTGGTCAAGTCGGAGTCCGTGGTACAAGCGTTGCGGAGCAAACAAGAGAAGCGCTTACGAGAGTAGAAAGCCTTCTTATAGAAGCAGGAAGTGATTGTCAGCATGTTTTACAGGTCACAGTATGGCTAGCTGACATGAGTGATTTCAATGAAATGAATGCAGTATGGGATGAATGGTTTGATGAAGGGTTCGCACCTGCGCGAGCTTGTGGTGAAGCGAAACTCGCTAGCCATGAACTCAAGGTCGAGCTACTTGTGACTGCAGCACGCAAAACCAAAATTTAAAATTTGTAGCGATTATCCACCGGGAGGCCCATGTGTTAACGGTCTAGTTCAATAACTAGACCGTTAACAGAACCATAAATTACATTTTGAAATATATAAGGGCTTATCTAAAACTCTCCCATTAAACGTTTGTACTCCACGTCATCTTCATACATCACTGTTTAAAACGACTTTTAGTTGAGCTTTAAACTTGCCAAGAAATTGTTGATTACTCATTGCAGCTCAAGGTATTCCACTAGAGCTTCTGGTAATTTCATCGATTCCTGTATCCAGAGCTGTATGTAATGAAGCTAACCCAACTCAATGCTTTTAAAGCCATTGTTGAATGTCAAACCGTCACTGCCGCGGCAGAGCGCTTATCGCTTAGTCAATCCGCTGTCAGTCGACTATTAGCCAGTTTAGAACAAAGAATTGGCTTTCAACTTTTTACTCGTAAACGAAATCGCTTGGAGCTTAGTAATGAGGGAGAAGCCTTCTATATTGAAGTCTCCAAAGTCTTTGATGCTGTATCAAGTCTCGATCACGCTGCGCATTCAATTCGCTCGCGCCATTTCGGGACACTGAATATTGCTGCGATGCCTCTTCTCTCAAACGCCTTTTTGCCCAGAATCTTGGCGGTCTTTTTAAAGCAAGCGCCTAAAGTCAAAGTCGGATTTAAAACATATCGTTCCGAAGAGGTGATTCAGCGGGTTCAAAGTCAAACAACAGATATTGGCTTTGCGTTTATTGATGATCACCTCGCGGGTGTAAAAGCACAAAAAGTAGAATGCGAATGCGTCTGTCTTATCCCCTCCGATTCGCCACTGGCCAAACGCTCGGTCATAGACATCTACGATATCGCGGGTCAAGTGCTCATCCGCCACGAAAAGGATATTACTCAGAGAAGAGTCGATGCATTGTTACGTCGCTATGACCTATCAACGATTGAGCAAATCGAAGTCTCACTGGCAAGCACCGCTGCAACCTTAGTTCGAGAAGGCGTCGGGATCGCGATCACTGATCCATTTACCGCTTACATGGAAAGCGAGCACCCAAAGGTCGTAATGAAACCACTAGTATTCGGCCTGCCGTTTGAATTTGATATTCTCTACCCTTCGTTAAAGCCCATTCACCGAAATGCGGAACAGTTCATTGAGCAATTCATGTTACAAGCTGACGCGATGAATATTCAGCTCAAAATCGGGCCAATGCGAAACCTCAATGAATATGATTCTGAGTAAGTTCACAGTTACAGAGATGCCAGACTACTTTGGTGAAATCAATTTATACTAATAAAGTCAATGCCTTGAGATAACACTAGTCGCTCATCATTCCTTTTTTGCATACTAGTCTCCAGCTTAATCATTGGCGACGAATATGCCTTCTTCCTTAAGCTCTCAACCAGAAAAACAAAAATCAATAAGGAAGAAATTATGAAAACGCGCGTCTCTGTGATTGGCTCCGGTAATGCTGGATTAACAGCTGCCTATCACTTTACCCTACAAGGTGCTGATGTCTGCCTCTATGGCTCGCCAGGTTTTGACCATCCTCTGGCAGACATAGAACAACGAGGAGGGATCTGTGCACTTGAAAGCTTTAATGACGTTGAACTGACTTACAGTGGCTTTCAGGTGTGTGACAAAATCAGCCGCGATCTGGCAGAGACAGTCTCATATGCCAACTTACTCGTCTTACCGGTTCCATCATTTGCGCAAGAGCCACTCTTTACTCAAATGCTGCCTCATTTACGTGATGGCCAAATTATCATGCTTATGCCAGGGAATTATGGCTCATTAGCGCTAAATCGAATTAAAAATGAACAAGGGTTTGCCCATTTAGATATCACTTTTGTTGACGCAATCTCGATTCCCTGGGCAACTCGAATTGTTGGGCCTGCAGAGATCGCTATTTTAGGCATGAAAGAGCACCTTCCTGTCGCCGCTTATCCTGCAAATCGAACGGAAGAGGCTATTGCAGCCTTACAAACTGTGATGCCATTACCTCTAACAAGGCTTAGTAATGTCATTGAAGCCGGATTAGAAAACATCAACTTTGGCGGACATCCATTACTAACAACACTCAATATTGGCTTACTAGAAAACTTCGATGGCCAATTCAATTACTACAAAGATTGCTGCTCAGTTTCAACAGCAAAAGCGGCAGCAGTAATGGAGTCAGAACGTCAATCCATAGGCAAAGCGCTAGGATTACAACTGTTGCCTGAGCTTCAAGCAATGAATGCCCTTTACGGTATGAAATGTGAAAGTGTTTATGAGGTTAACCGCACTTCAGAAACCCACGGCAAACTGAACAGCGCACCCAACTCAGCCAGCAACCGATACATCACGGAAGATGCCGCTTACCTTCTCGTCCCTTGTTACGAGCTCGGTAAACTGGTCGGTATTGACACACCTATGGTGACATCTTGTCTGCACATCGACAATGCGTATAACGAGACTAATTATTTCGAATCTGGAAGAACATTAAAAAAAATGGGACTTGGCGATATGTCCGCTCAACAAATCATGGAATTCGTTAGCTAACGTGAAGGAACAGCTTTTGGGCTAAATCCGACCAATGGGGCTTCGGCCCCATAAGAAATAAAAGGACATCGTAATGACAAAATTTAAATTCCCTTCTGCCTACACAATTTTGATGATACTGACCGTACTAATGGCCATTTTAACTTGGGTTATCCCGGCCGGTCAGTACCAGATGGAAACCAATGAAACACTAGGCCGTATGGTGCCAATGGTTGGTACGTATCAAACCGTTGATTCAAACCCTCAAGGTATCGTCGATATTTTAATGGCACCAATTCAAGGCTTCTATGACCCAGGTAGCTACGTGGCGCGTGCAGTGGACGTCGCCCTATTTGTATTGGTTATCGGTGGATTTTTGGCTGTAGTAACCCAAACCGGCGCGATTGATGCTGGCATCGCCGGAACCATGAAACGCCTATCAGGTCGCGAGAAATGGATGATCCCTATACTAATGGGGTTGTTTGCGCTGGGTGGTACCGTTTACGGCATGGCGGAAGAAACTATTCCTTTTTACGCTCTGCTGATACCTGTAATGATCGCAGCAGGCTACGACAGTATCGTTGGCGTTGCTATTATCATGGTTGGTGCTGGTATTGGCTGTTTAGGCTCTACTATTAACCCTTTTGCAACTGTCATTGCCTCTAACGCAGCTGAAATCAATTTTATGGAGGGCTTTGCTCTGCGTGCCGTGATCCTTGTTCTTGGTTGGATCGTTTGTGTTATCTATGTCATGCGCTATGCAGAGAAAGTGAAAAATAACCCTGAGCTTTCAATCGTCGCTCACCAGAAAGAGTCAAACTTAGAATATTTCCTGCACAGTAAAAAGCAAGAAACACCAGAACTAAACAACACACGTAAAGCGGTACTGGCTATCTTCGGTTTAACTTTCGCCGTTATGATGTGGGGCGTATCCGCAGCAGGATGGTGGATGGCTGAACTCTCCGCTCTATTTCTTGGCTCAAGCATTCTTGTTGGCTTCGTTGGCCGGATGTCAGAAGTTGAAATTACCGACAGTTTTGTAAACGGAGCGCGCGATCTTCTGGGAGTGGCCCTGATCATCGCTATTGCTCGTGGCCTTGTGGTCGTCATGGATAACGGCAACATAACCCACACCATTTTGCATTACGCGGAAGGCTTATTAGGTGGGTTAAACGAAATCGCATTCATCAATGCTATCTACTGGGTCGAAGCCGTGATGTGTTTGGTCGTTCCCTCTTCTTCAGGGCTTGCGGTACTCTCAATGCCAGTTCTTGCCCCACTCGCGGATTTTGCTGGTGTTGGCCGTGAACTGGTTGTCACTGCCTACCAATCTGCCTCTGGTTTACCAAACCTTGTGACACCGACATCGGGCGTTGTGATGGGCGGTCTAGCCATTGGGCGAGTCGCTTACTCATCTTGGCTAAAATTCATTGGTCCATTGCTTGGCGTACTTTGTACCATGGTCATGATTCTTCTAAGTATTGGCGTTGTGATCAGCTAATCGAGCTGAAGTATACACCCAACAGCAACGTCAATTAGCTGTAGATTAAAGTTCATCTCGGGGCTGGCTATCCCCTTTAGAGGTGAACTTTGTTTATTCAGCATTAATGAATAGTGACAAAATTGCATATTGAGTTTCTGATAGATTGATTTAACGCAGTCTTAAGAAAGAGAAACGGCTCTAAGGTGCTCTGCTCCCTCCAGTAGAACTGGACACTTCACTAAGCAATTTTCCGATACCAAAAGTTATTCGAATTTTTCTAATTTAAGTGATGAATGTAAGAATATTTTGTCCAGTTTTGAGTCACGATGCCAACGGAATGTGTGTACGACTTTATCGTGACTTGTCAGCAAAGCTGTCAGAACGAGTATGAGCTAGTACAGTTAAAGTATGTAAGTTATACGTTGCTTTTGCACTCCCATACAACTAACCCACAACCTTAAGGCTCTTTTTACCACTCATCGACAAGCTTCCCGTTGCAGCCCCTTCAATATGATCACTCCACCACGCCATGAGAACTTTACGACGCTCAAGGTAATCAGTACGGTTGTATGCGCTTCTTACCTTATCTCTATCTACATGAGAAAGTGCAGCTTCAATAATGTCTGGGTCAAAATTCTGTTCATTTAGAGTGGTACTAGCTAATGCGCGTAAACCGTGAGAAGTTTGCCTGCCCTTCATGCCCATTCTTACTAATGCTTTATTTGCTGTCTCTTTGTTGATGTGATTTTTGTTACTTTTGTCTGCAGGGAAAAGGTATTCACTATCACCTGTGATGAAATCAATAGTTTCTAATAGATCTAGAGTTTGTTTTGTTAAAGGGACAGTATGTACTCTCCCCTTTTTCATTCTTTCAGCAGGAATAACCCAAAGCATCTTTTCTTTATCAATTTCATCCCAACGTGCCCCGGCCGTTTCAGTTGGTCTTGTCATGGTATGAAGTTGCCATTCTAGCAAGCAGCGAGTGATAGGTTTAATTGACGCGTAGTTGATTGTTTTGAGGAGCTCAGGAAGTTCATCAGGAGTTAACGAAGCTTGATTGGTCACCTTAGCTGTTTCAAAGGCTTTACCAATGCCTGCAAGCTTGTTGTGCTCAATCACACCAGTATTTACTGCAAAGGTCATTATCTCATTGAGGTTGCGACACAAGCGCCCTACTGTTTCTAATTTACCTTGGTTTGCAATAGGTTTAATTGTTTTGATCGCTTGTGGTGCCGTAATATCACCAAGAGGAAACTTACCAAGATCAGGTAAGAGGTACTTCTCAATACGTTGCTTCAATTTCTTAGCCGTTTGCTCTTTGACGCTTGTTTTCTTAACTTCAATCCAGTCATCAAATACTGCTTGCAATGTGTTTGATAGCTCGAGCTGCTTTGTTCTAAGCGTATTATCACGATGCTCTTTTGGATCAATACCGTCTGCAAGAAGCTCTCTTGCCTCAATAGCTTTAGTTCTTGCTTTGGCTAGGGAGATATCAGGGTACTTACCTAAGGCTAGGTTCAAGCGCTTTCGTGAAATGGGGTGATAATATGAAAAACGCCATAGTTTTGTTCCTATGGGCTTAATCTTCAATGATAATCCATCACCGTCACCTAAATTATATTCTTTCTCTTTAGGCTTTGCTTGTTTGATTTGAGTAGCCGTTAAAGGCTGTACCTTTTTCGCCATCGTAACCCCCTGAAGTAACCTCGAAATTACTTAGATCTTAAAAGACTACTTCAGAGATTACTTTAAACGGTGGATTTTACAACACATCACGGGATCTCTTGGGACCAAGAAATGGTTAAGAGTCTGATAAAACAAGGAATTACAGGCACAAAAAAGCCCACACTAGGTGGGCTCTTTCGTATAATGTGGTGCCCGCTACTGGACTCGAACCAGTGACACCTTGCATGTCATGCAAGTACTCTAACCAACTGAGCTAAGCGGGCAATGCTGTGAAACTTATCTAACCGCTTTATTAAGTGGCTAACGCTTCAGAACGAGATGGATAATAGCGAGTGATTTGGATGCGTGCAAGGATAAATTTGCACAAAACTGTTTGTTTGCTTTTAAAAACAACAATCAGAATAAAATTTAAACACAAAGCAGATCAATGGCTTGAAGTAGATCACATTTAAGTTCAACTTCGATGATTACCTACATCATCATGCTTCGTGTCTTTTCTCCCTTTACTGAGCACTTTGGCGCAAGGTATTAGTTAGAATCTTCGTCCATGTCGAACACGACGTTGTAGTTCTCTGTATAAGTACAGTTAGGTTGACGACTACAAGTAAAGAAACGTCGGCCTTTATAATCGCCATGGCTTGCGAGTTTGATGATCATAGGGCTGCTACATTTCTTACAGAATCGAACTTCTTTAGATGGCTCAATCAAATCGATGTGTGCTGCCAGTAACCTCTTCAAACGGCTCACTTGATAACTGTGCTTAATTGAAGCGCCAATAAGTGGAAGGCCAGCCGATTTACAAACGTGCATCAATAGCTTCTCGCGATCAACCTTTCCTTTATTCAGCTCTTTTCCATTATCCAATTCGATGATTACACGTGGCTCTAACGTTCGCGGGTCGCACACTACAAAGTCAAAATAACTGCGTGAGATTTTGTTGTTCGCAATAAACCAGTTCTTTTTATTGTTCGCCTTAGCGGGGACAACAATGTTAGACATGCTCACTTTAGCAAATACTTCCCCATGGTTACCCACTGCGGATTTGAGTGCGTTATAGAAGGTCGCTTGTTGCGCCGACATTAACGAGCCTTTCTTTTGATAAGCATGATCTTTGGTGTCATCATTTTTTACTAGATAGTTTTGAATAAAGTAAAAGAACACAACCAGAACAATTACAACGATAAAGATATTAGTCATTTTCCAACACAATCACATTTGTATAGGGATTAAGAGAGTGGTTAGCGTATGTAGAAAAGCGTCACGTGGCAAGCAAAAGAAGCAGAGCTGCGAATTGGAATCATGACCTTTGAACGCTTTAATCGCCAGAGGCTGTCTCTTTATCGGCTTCGACAGTTCAAGACGCACATCTCCTATTTAATAATCAAATCATCAATTACATATTAAATTGATTCAGATCAAATCGCACCAAGTTGTGACCAATTAGCATGAAAAACGTTAGGCAAATGTTAATAAGGAAATTGCTGTGGAACTCAAACAAGACCCAAGATGTTATACCGATGTGTGTGTCGATGGTAAGTGGTTCCATTATGACCACTGTGGAACTCAAGCTTATATGCTAAAAGGTGGCGCTTCAGCAGTCATTGAACTCGCTCGAGAACCAGCAACAGAGAGTGAGCTAGTTGAAATGTTAGAAAGTATCGCTAAGTAATACTCTTAATAGATAATATAAAAACTAAGCGAATAGGAGTTGATAACACTCTTATTCGCTTAGTTTCTTATTTGCTTATTTGAATGGTTGCTTTAGGTTCTTTTACTCGATTAAATTTAAACGCTTCTGCCTAAGGGGAATGATTCAGATGAGGCTGCCAAGTATTTAAATTACAGGTTCATTTAAGCTGTATTTTCGCACTAAGCTGTATTTTTCGCTAAGCAATGACCACCTGGTTGCGCCCTGATTGTTTTGCTTGATATAAAGCGTCATCTGCTGATTTCAAATGCTGTTTGTAGGTACTGCTATTTAATTCTTGATACGTTAAATGAATGGTCGCACCAATTGATGTAGTTAACGCTAACGGACCGGAATACGTTTCTATCGTTTGATCAGCGATTGTTTGCCTTATCATTTCCAACTGTTCGTCTGGGTCTTGAGTGCCAGCAAGCAGTAAAACGAATTCTTCCCCACCCCATCGAGCCAACACATCGTTTGTTGATAGCGCTCGCTCTATACGCTTAGCAACCTCTACCAAAACTTGGTCCCCAATATCATGTCCGTATGTATCATTGACTCGTTTAAATTGGTCTAAGTCCAAAATAGCAAGCGTATACCCGAACGGAGACAAACGGTATGGCATTGGCTGAGTTAACAATTGTTCCAGGTAGCGTCTATTGAATAAACCTGTCAACTCACATCTCGTCGATTGCTTAACCAACTCTTTGTTGGTCTTATGCATAGTGCATAACCTTACCAGAAGTACAGCAAAGCTTATGATGACCATAACACCGAGTACGACAACAATGCGGTCTTTTAAGCTCTGTTTATCTAGCGTCATCTCTGCGAGCTCTTTTTCTGCATTAAGCAGTTCATTCTCTTTCGCTAATGAAGCCGTAGCAAAGTCTTGTTCTAATAAAAAGATATCACTCTGACGCTTTTCAAATAACAGCGCTTTGTTGCCCTTGCAATAAAGCTTGAAATACCGAAGTCCAATTTCACTGTTGCCTTTAGATTCATAGTATTCTGCAAGCGCTTTGAAACCAAGCACCTTCCAACTACGGCTGCCAACAATATCAAACATCGTAGACGAACGTTTTAGATCAAAGAAAACAAAGTTATCTTGGTTCAAACCGATATTTGCTAAAGCTCTGTTTAAGTAACACTGACCCAGTTGGAGTGTGTACTTTGCAACACCCGGGTAACCAATACATTGGTTTGTTACTTTCCTTGCTAACTCAAAGTTCTTTTCTGCTAGCAGTACTTCACTCTGAGCTTTTAGAAGAAGGATTTTGTATCTTTCACTTACGCTATCATCATTAAATTTGGTGGCACTTTTATAAGCCTCTCGACCTTTTACTAAGTCGCCACTGCGTAGATAAGCAAATGATTCATTAACATATAACACACCGATGGTTGAACCATCGCGTAATCCGCTTTTGATATAGAGTTTTTTGGCCTGTTCGATAAGTTTGAGTGCTTTCGGCCAATCTTCCAGATAGATATAAAGCAATGCCATATTCGACATCAACTTACTGTTATAGATATGCCGTGGGTATTTCTTGCCAAGATTTAAGCCCTTATGAAAAAAATACTGAGCTTCGGAAAAATCATTTTGGATGTTTTTGATCGACCCCACAGTGTTGTAGGCTTTTATCAACAATTCTTCATACTGGATTGATTCAGCGATACTTATTGCTGCTTTAACTTGAGATTCAGCCTCTACCAATTCACCTTGACTCATCTGCTCAATCGCTAGTTCAACTAAAGATTGCGCCTTTAACCACCCCATATCTTCACGCTGTGCTAATGCCTTGATCTGTCGTGTGTATTCAGACACAGCCTGTTTATCTAGATCATGCTGTGCGAGATTCGATAAAATCATTAGTTCATAACCACGATAGATAGCTTTATGTTGCTTAGGGCTCGTTGCTTTTAAGGTTTCAAGCTTTTGGGAGGCAAGTTTTGGATCACCGCGAGACACATTAAGGATTTCAATGAGTTCAGCGCCATATTGAGTCGATGATAACTCTTTTTCGGGACTGTACGCGCCTGGGGTTTCTGGTCGAATAGTCTGTAAATCGTCGTCATAAGTTGGATAGAGTAAATACAATCCTAGTACAACACTGATCAGTACGACGGCTTTGTTGCGTAATTCATTGGAACTAAACCTACGATCTGATCAGCTACATTCACTCCCTCTTGTAGCCCTATGCCTAAACCTCGTTATAAAACAACCAACTGGAAGCAAAATACAATCAATAACTCATTAACCGCGGTTCTTTGACCTTTTGGATTGATGAAGAAGCGATAAGTGGCTGGACGCAAAGCAAACAGAATAAGCGCGGGAGGCCACGTCGGTTCAGTGATTTAGCTAT
>NZ_JBGONI010000052.1:0-19046 GCF_041439035.1 Vibrio sp. 1F263
GAAATACGCGAAACGGGGTTGTTCTATCTTTAAATTTAATTACGCAACAAAGCCGTTCAAAACACATCTATTGATGATATCGATATGGACTATTTTTCAGACTTTTTCCAAAATGTTGTTGGTGAAGATTTGTCTTCTCAATCAAGAAGTCATAGCGAGCTGCTAGGGTCGATGAACTTGATGCAAGAAGATAATTTAAATCTATGTGGTACGTTGTTGTTGGCACGGCAGCCTCAATTCAAATTACCAGCATTCATTGTAAAAGCAGTCGCTTTCCCTGGTACGGATATCACAGACGAAGAGTACAATGATAGTAGAGATATTCATGGCAAATTAGGTGTTACTTATCAAGAATGTATGAGTTTTATACTTACCAATATCCGTCATGTGCAAGCTGGGCAAGGTTTTAATTCTGTAGGGGAACCTGAAATACCTAAAATTGTGTTTGAAGAGTTAATTGCTAATGCATTGATCCATAGGGACTACTTCACCAAAGCTCCAGTGAAATTATTTGTGTTTTTAGATCGTATAGAAATCATTAGTCCTGGGCATCTACCAAATAACCTCACTATTGATAATATTGTTAATGGTAATTCTAACAGTCGAAATCCAATCATTGCTTCATTTGCGAGATATGTGCTTCCATATCGTGGTATTGGCAGCGGTGTTCAAAGGGCGATAAAAAATTGGCCCAATATTGAATTTATTGATAATAGAGATAAAAATGAGTTTAAAGTTGTGATTAAGAGAGAGTGTTGATCTTATGTGCATAACTAAGCTTAGAATTAAATTACTTTAGTTGTTTAGCACCTGTCTATAGAGACTCTAGGGTGTAATGAGGGGTACAGTTGTTGTGTCTTGTTTTAATTTTCTCTTTAAACAAAGGCTTAGCTAATCCTGGGCGGCATGATGTAATCATCCCCCTTTCTCGTAACAGAGAAAGTCATACATAAGCTTTAGAAAACGGAGACTTCGGTCTCCGTTTTTTTATGCTTTGAAATCGTCACTCCGACAGCGAGGCACGAGCGTGATAGGGAATCTTTATCGTCTAGTTATAGAAACCTGACTGCCGATGGTTACTCTTGCCTCTCATGATATCCTCTGCTCAATATTGCTCTTTATGATTTTGGGTCTTATATTCAATGGTACAGTTATGACATTGATTTAACATGGATAGCTGTTGAGTGAAGGACAATAAATACTTGATTAAATATAGATTAATCAAGTCAACAATAAGTCAGTGGAGACTCCCCAATGAAAAAATTACTTTCAGTACTTGCTGTATCTGCAGCGGTAATGGCACCGACAGCATTTGCTTCTTCGCCTGTTATGTTTTCAACGATCAATGGTTTCAACGCTCCGGATTCAGATGCGGTTGGCGGTGTACGTCTGGCTCTGCTTCACGGACAAGTTAATGACCTTAAAGGTGTCGACCTTGCGGTTGTTGGTATGTCTGAGACGCAAACCACAACAGGTGTGAACCTTGGTATTTTTGGTGCATCAAAAGTAAACCAAGAAATGACAGGTGCTTCACTAGGTTTCTTTAACTGGAACACAGGTAAAACAACAGGTGTTAACCTAGGTGCAGTTAACATTACTAATGATGTAAAAGGCGCGAACGTGAGTTTCGTAAACTATTCTGAAGGGAACACTATGGTGGATGTAGGCGCTGCGAACCTTTCAGAGGTGTCGACGGTTCAGGTTGGTATCTTCAACAAAACCAACAAGATCGAAGGTGTACAGATTGGTTTGATCAACTGTGCTGACAATGGTTTTTTCCCGTGCTTCCCAATTGTGAATTTCGCTAAGTAAGACGGTAGCCGCGCTGGTTTCAATATTGGTGAGCGACGTTCTTACCAAGGCTTAAAGCTATCCATGATTGAACCTATCAACGCCTTTACTTCTATGTTTAGGCGTTATTTTACATCTGCTATCTCACTTCTTAAACGTTACTGTAAGCATGTTGTTTTATACTCTTGTTGCGATGTTTTCACTTGTGGGTACAATGTGCGCTAAATTTTCAACGATGACTTATATGCTTTGATTAATCCCCATACCGTCGATTTTAAAAAGGCTTTCTTAAGTCTGACCGCCAGCTTTTTAGTGGTTTTTAGCTTGTTACTTGTTGATTCAGCGGAAGAGTCAGAAAAGCAGTATGGAATTGAAAACCAAGGCGTGACACGCTCTTTAGCGGAGCTTACACAGATTATTAATGCGCTTGAATATAATATTACCGCACTTTATCCGCTGCATGGGGATACCTATGTATTCTCACATGAGCGAACGGTCGAAGGTGATACGTGTTACTTCATTAGTGAAGAGCAAGCTGCCCCTCGATTTGATTTTATGTTCTCTGGCCCAAGTGAGATGTGCGATCTAAAGTCGGAGCTTCATTTAGAAGCAGGTAGGCGCATGTTTATCGCACCCACCATGGCTTACTTTGCGAATACCATTGATACCATCTCTGCGATTTACTTTATCTCCAAAGATAAATTTATTATATCGTCGCCTTCCGATTTCGCCCGTTACATTAAAGGTGACACCTTTGATTCAGTCGTCAATAGTCGCCCTTATTGGGTGAATACGATTCGTTTTGGCTTAGCTCAGGGTCAAGATCAAGTGGTGTATACCGGCCAATACGATGACTACCTAACAGGGAAGAAGGTAGTGACCTTAACCAAAGGTATCTATGTTGATGGTGAGTTTAAAGGAGTACTCGGTGTTGATGGTTACGTCTCTAATCTCGTCTCGAATCCCGTTCATGGATACAAGGTGACGAGCGCAAGAGGAGTAAACAAATATGGGCTGTTGGACTTTACCTATTCACGACCTTTGTACGTCGATGGAATTAATACTGAGTTATACCTGACTATTGAAGAAGGAAAGAGTGAGCACTTCTTACATTTGCTGGAACTGGAGCGGGTTCAATTACTGATTTTGTTGGCTTTGTACTTTATCTCAGCACTATGGTTGTGGCGGTTTTATACCAAGCAAGAGCACAAGCGATTGAAGAATTTAGCGATGCTCGACCCATTGACTGGTTTATATAATCGGCGTGGTTTTGAAGCTCGGTTGCTGAACCAAAATGAGGAGCCAATTATTGGTGTTGGCGTATTTGATATCGATGATTTCAAAGTGGTGAATGACCAGTATGGTCATAAGGTGGGGGATGAGGTGATTTGCCATGTTGCTCAGTTGATGCTGAACAGCGTTAGGCAGCAAGATATCGTGGCACGGTTTGGTGGTGAAGAGTTTGTTGTCGCGATCACGGGTGAATCCTCAGAGCTGCTTTCATCGATCTTTGAACGAATTCAAAACGACATTAGCCTACAGAGTTATCGATGCCCAACAGGTGACAAGGTGAATATTTCTGTTTCTGGGGGCGCGACGCTCTACTCTCTGTATAAGTTCGACAGTGTCGGGCACTTGTGGGAAAACCAGAGTATTCGTTCGTCGGATGAGCAGCTCTATAAGGCCAAGGCTGCAGGTAAGAACCAGGTGTGTATTCAGGTGTATTAATTAGTTGGATACACAAAGGCCTAGTCGTGTGACTAGGCTTCTTTTTTTGTCTCTAAGGAATTGTGTCTAGTAAATCTCATTCAAGGAGAGAGGTTACTTCTTCACGCGGACTTTTCTCATCCACTTCTGATGAACACCACGGCGTAAGCTCTGGAAGCTGTTTTCTACTTTGTCGACACCAAGCAGAATCACTAGCGCCATTAGCGTGATAATAACCGACTGTGAAAGGTGGCCAAGTGCGATCATCATACCTAATGCAGCGAGTACCCAGATAATCGCGGCTGAGGTGACGCCATGAATCTTTCCATCCAATGTCATCATTACCCCAGCACCAAGGAATCCAACCCCCGTAATTATCTGACCAAGTACACGAGCTTGATCGAGTGTGTTGGGGGATAGGCTAATCGCCATGGTGAGGAAGAAGTAAGTACCGCTAATGATAAGGATCGATGTCCGTATTCCGACGGGTTTACCGCGTGTTTGCCTTTCGATTCCGATCAAAGAACCACACAACATGCATGCTGCGAGTCCTGCCCAGCTAAAGGGGGCAAGGTTGAGAGCTTGTTCTATAAATTGTGACATATCACCCCTCCTAAGAATTTAGAATAGAGCCGAGTATGCTAATAATAGACCGGACGATCGAACAAAAAATTTTTGTCGTGAAGGTGCATTTAGCAACGTGTTATCGTTACAGATAAGCTTAGTCGCTTTTTGAAGCTCGCTCGCTATTCAATATGCAGATCGAGTGGCGTCTTGCTGCTGCGTCCGCCAATTTCACGGGTTAACTTAGGTACTAGATAGCCAGAAACCTCAGATATTAATCCCTTAAAGTGATGTTTCGCTTCTTCATCGGAGATATAGAAATGAGCAGCGCCCTGAACTTTATCAAGTACATGCATGTAGTAAGGTAAAACACCGGCGTCGAATAGCTTATAACTCAATTTTTTCAATGAGTTAGCGCTGTCGTTTACGCCTTTTAGCATCACACCTTGATTGAGCAGAGTTGCACCACTTAGTTTCAATTTATGGAAGGCTTGTTTGAGTTCTAAGTTGATTTCATTGGCATGATTAATATGGCTGACCATCACCACGTTTAGACGAGTATTAGCCAATGTTTGGCATAGTTCATCCGTCACGCGTGCAGGGATTACAACCGGTAAACGGCTATGGATACGAACGGTTGTCACATGCGGAATCTGTTCGATGGCATTAATCAGCCACTCTAGTTCGCTGTCTTTGGCCATAAGAGGATCGCCACCCGATAAGATAACCTCGTTGATCTCGGGATGTTGAGCCACATAATCGAGGCTAGTTTGCCAAACAGATTTTGAGCCTTTGTTGTCTTGGTATGGGAAATGACGACGGAAGCAGTAACGACAGTTAATCGCGCAGCCACCTTTCACGATCATTAGCGCGCGGCTTTTGTATTTGTGTAGTAGTCCCGGAATCGCGTTTTCTTGCTCTTCTAAGGGGT
The DNA here is from genome assembly GCF_041439035.1 of Vibrio sp. 1F263. Taxonomy (NCBI): domain Bacteria; kingdom Pseudomonadati; phylum Pseudomonadota; class Gammaproteobacteria; order Vibrionales; family Vibrionaceae; genus Vibrio; species Vibrio sp. 1F263. Next base: position 4,994 of record NZ_JBGONI010000052.1, read on the forward strand.
CAGCAGAATAGCCTTGGTGCACCTCAAACTCTTCACTTAGCGGTAAAACTTGTCTTAGCAAAGGGTCGTGTGGGTTGCCTTTTTCCATTCGCTCCACAAAGCTAAGAGGAACTCGAAGTGAAAACAGCTCACGTGCTGCGAATCCTTTTTGCCACGGTGTTGGGTCTATTTCCAATGCTTCAAGCAGTTTTGTCGGGTCAGAGATCGCATTCGATAGTTGTTTGAGCCAGTTTTGCTCAACAGATTCGACTTTTCGGGTTATGATATGCGGCATTGAAATTAACTCAAAGATGTGGAAGAGAAAATCATGGCGTCAGTAAGCACCAATGAATTCAAAGGCGGTTTAAAATTCATGTTAGATAACGAGCCTTGCGCAATTATCGACAATGAATACGTTAAGCCAGGTAAAGGCCAAGCGTTTAACCGTGTAAAACTTCGTAAACTGCTGTCAGGCAAAGTGTTAGAGAAAACATTCAAGTCAGGCGAAAGCTTCGAGCTTGCAGATGTTGTTGACGTTGAACTAGGCTACCTATACAACGATGGCGAATTCTACCACTTCATGAACAACGAAACATTTGAGCAAATCGCAGCAGACGTAAAAGCAGTCGCTGATTCAGCAAAATGGTTAGTTGAAAATGACGTTTGTACTCTAACGTTGTGGAATGATAACCCTATCACTGTTACTCCGCCAAACTTTGTTGAGATCGAAGTAACTGAAACTGATCCTGGCCTTAAAGGCGATACACAGGGTACGGGTGGTAAACCTGCAACTCTAGCAACAGGCGCGGTAGTTCGTGTTCCTCTATTCATCGCTATCGGTGAAGTGGTTAAAGTTGATACTCGTACTGGCGAATACGTTGGTCGTGTAAAATAATTTGATTGTGTCCATCTTGTTTAAGGTGGCTCAGTGAAATAAGAAAGGTCGCTTATGAGCGGCCTTTTTTGTATCTGGCGATCAGGAAAAGCAGATTCGAGTAAGCGAGATACGGGATACGAAAAGCAGGAAGAGCAAGAGCGAGTGAGCTAGATGTGTGTTATCCGACACACAACAAAAAAGCAGAACAAGATAATCCTGTTCTGCTTTTAGTCTTTTCGCTCTTAAGCACTTCGATACTCGATTACTCGATTACTCGAATCCTTAACTGTTAGATCATAAAGATGAAGATAACAGATAGTGCGCTGATTAGGCCTGCAACGAAGTAGCAACCCACTTTACCAGCAACACCGACGTGGAACTTAAGGTCGTGCATGCCGTGGTGAAGACGGTGCATTGCGTGCCACATTGGCAGTGCTAGCGTACCGATGATGAATAGCGCACCGATAATGCTGGTGGCAAACTCAGAGACACGCTCGTAGCTCATTGCATCCGCATCGATTATGCCCATTGGCACCAAGATACCCAGCACTAGAATGGTGATTGGTGTAATCATCGCGAACCAAGTACCGCCAGCGCCGAATAGGCCCCACCAGATTGGTTCATCAGAGCGTTTCGGATTGTGGTTAACATTGTAATTTGTGTTCATAACGAAGCTCCTTACACCACCATCAGAACGATTAAAGAAATAAATGCCACCGCTGCCCACTGGGTCAGTACGATGATTCTTTTATCTACCAATTTGCCTTTAAGGCGGATTGGCATTACTTGAGGCATCATGCTGAAGAAGGTCTGAGCGTGCAGTAAGCTGCCTAGCAGTGCCACGATGTTGATACCAACAACGACAGGGTTAGCCATAAAGCTCAACCAACCTTCCCACGCTTCAGGCCCTTTCACTAGCGAACCCAAACCGAAGGTTAGGAACAGAGTGAATAGAATCAAAGGCAGTACAGTCGCTTCACGTAGCATGTAGAAGCGGTAGAACGGATGGTTGCTCCACCACGTTCTCTTCATCTCACGAACATAAGGCTTACGGTTGCTCATATTATGCCTCCTCTGCTGTTTTTACTTGCGATCCATCAGGCTTGAACATCGAGATAACGAAGTCCATTGAAGACTCAACTTTGCCTTGGTTTACAGCTGCTGCTGGATCTACTTTCTTCGGACAAACGTCAGAACAGTAACCTACAAACGTACAGCCCCAAGCACCGTTGTCGCCATTGATAAGCTTCATGCGCTCAGCTTTACCATTGTCACGGCTATCTAGGTTGTAGCGGTGAGCAAGAGCAAGTGCCGCAGGGCCAATGAACTCAGGGTTTAGACCAAATTGAGGACACGCTGCGTAACACAAACCACAGTTGATGCAGCCAGCGAACTGTTTGTACTTCGCCATTTGCTCTGGAGTTTGGATGTTAGTGCCGTCTTCTGGTTTACGGTCGTTACCAATGATGTAAGGTTTGATTGCTTCAAGGCGTTCGATGAACGGTGTCATGTCGACAATCAAATCTTTCTCGATTGGAAAGTTAGCCAAAGGCTCGATCTTGAAGCCATTCGGGTAGTCACGTAAGAAGCTCTTACATGCCAGTTTTGGCACGCCATCAACCATGATGCCGCAAGAACCACAAATCGCCATACGACAAGACCAACGGTAAGACAGGTCTTTATCTAGGTTATCTTTGATGTAACCAATCGCATCAAGTACCGACATGGTTTCATCAAATGGAACTTCAAAGGTTTGAAAGTGAGGTTCTGCATCGTGCTCAGGGTCATAACGCAGGATTTCAATTTTTTGGATTCGATTCGCTGACATTATGCTTGCTCCTCTTCGCTCTTCTTCGCATTCTCTTCTGCCGCTTTTTCAGCAGCAGCGGCTTTCTCGGCTGCTTCACCGTATAGACGAGCTTTAGGTTGAGATTTAGTAATCTTAACGCCGCTGTAGTCGATAGTTGGTGCTGCATCTTCGTTGTAGAAAGATAGAGAATGTTTCAGGAAGTTCACGTCATCACGTTCTGTGCAGTTGTCGTCTAGACGTTGGTGTGCACCGCGAGACTCTTTACGAAGGATCGCTGAGTGAACCATCGCTTCGGCAACTTCAAGGCCGTAACCCACTTCGATAGCGTAAAGTAGGTCAGTGTTGAACACTTTGCCTTTGTCTTTAATGCTGATCTTCTTGTAGCGAGCTTTCAGTTCAGTGATTTTGTCGATGGTTTCTTGCATCAAGTCTTCTTGACGGTAGATACCACAACCCGCTTCCATGGTGTGACCCATTTCAGTACGGATATCAGCCCAGTTCTCATCGCCTTCTTGAGCCAAGATGCCAGCGATGCGATCTTCAACCGCTTTCACTTGCTTAGCAATAGACTCTTCGTTCCAGCCTTTGAATTCAGCTGCGCGTTTCACGGCTTGTTCACCGGCTACGCGGCCGAAAACTACGAATTCAGCAAGAGAGTTAGACCCTAGGCGGTTTGCGCCATGTAGGCCAACTGAAGCACACTCACCAACAGCGAATAGCCCTTTAATGCGAGTTTCACACGTACCGTTGGTTTCAATACCACCCATGGTGTAGTGAACGGTTGGACGAATTGGGATTGGCTCTTTTGCTGGGTCAACGTTTACGTACGCTTTTGCAAGCTCACAGATAAACGGAAGACGCTCTTGCAGGTACTCTTCACCAAGGTGGCGAAGGTCAAGGTGTACGACATCACCAAGCGGGTGCTTGATGGTGTTGCCTTTCTGCTGCTCGTGCCAGAATGCTTGAGAAACTTTGTCACGAGGACCCAGTTCCATGTATTTGTTTTTCGGCTCGCCCACTGGAGTTTCAGGGCCCATGCCGTAATCTTGCAGGTAACGATAGCCGTTCTTGTTGACGATGATACCGCCTTCACCACGACAACCTTCGGTCATCAAGATGCCAGTGCCCGGGAGGCCTGTTGGGTGGTATTGAACGAACTCCATGTCACGCAGTGGTACACCGTGGCGATAAGCCATTGCCATACCGTCGCCAGTTACGATGCCGCCGTTGGTATTACAGTGGTAAACACGACCTGCGCCACCGGTTGCTAGAACAACAGATTTTGCTTTGATGGTAACAAGCTCACCTTCAGACATGTGAATCGCGATTAGGCCTTGTACTTCGCCATCTTCAACGAGCAAATCCACCACAAAGTACTCATCAAATCGTTTGATTGTGTCGTACTTCATCGAAGTCTGGAACAGAGTATGAAGCATGTGGAAGCCGGTTTTATCCGCTGCGAACCACGTTCTTTCTACCTTCATACCGCCGAATCGGCGTACGTTTACTTCACCGTTTTCTTTACGACTCCATGGGCAGCCCCATTGTTCCATTTGGATCATTTCGCGAGTCGAGTTTTCAACAAAGTATTCAACAACATCCTGTTCACATAGCCAGTCGCCACCGCCAACAGTATCGTTGAAGTGGTTATCTAGGCTATCTTCGTCTTTAATTACCGCTGCTGAACCGCCTTCTGCTGCCACCGTGTGCGAACGCATTGGGTAAACTTTAGAAATCAGTGCAACTTCCAATTCAGGATTAGCTTCAGCTGCTGCAATTGCTGTACGAAGACCAGCGCCGCCTGCGCCGATGACTGCGATATCTGTGGTAATTGTCTTCACAGTTATTCTCCAGTGTGATGCGGAGTATTCCGCTTGTTATTATAAAAAGCTTATTGGTAGTACTTACTAATTGGCGTTACTTACTAATTAATAGTACGTAAACGGCATCAACCGTTTATTACCCCTAAGCCTTAAGTGGTAGGTTCAGTGTAAGAGAGGAAGGTATTCGAAAAGTTGATGCATTTGGGTTTTTAGGTCGGTAGTGCATATGGAGGCATAGAATTTATAGGTTATGTGACTGCAATCACGGCAATCAATTGTTGATAACGATTAGCCCACAGGGCTTGTGTTAACGGCTTGTTGAGTATGATTTTTGTTATCAATGTGGATGTAAAATCTGTATTGATAATTGTATTGTAGAACGTAATTTTCTGGCTTCATTAAAACAACATTTCGCTTTCAAGAATAGAAAGATAGAAGCTTACAAAAGCGATGAAAGGTGGTAATTTTCGTCGTCTAGAATTCAGTAATATGGAACTCAATAATGCACTCTACATGGCAACCGGCCGCAACCATTAAGCAGTTAAAGCAACGTGCTGATATCCTTAATCAAATTCGTCAGTTCTTTGTTGAGCGAAACGTGATGGAAGTGGATACGCCTGCGATGAGCCACGCCACGGTGACGGATGTGCATTTACATACCTTCAAAACTGAATTCGTAGGGCCTGGTTATGCGCACGGCCAGCCACTATTCTTTATGACTAGCCCAGAGTTTCATATGAAACGCTTGTTGGCTGCCGGAAGCGGTTGTATTTACCAAATTTGTAAATCTTTTCGCAATGAAGAAAATGGCCGTTATCACAACCCTGAGTTCACTATGTTGGAGTGGTATCGCGTTGGTTTTGATCATCATGACCTGATGGATGAGATGGATCTGCTGTTACAGCAGGTACTTAAATCAGGCATAGCAGAGCGAATGACTTACCAACAAGCCTTTATTGATGTGTTAGGTGTTTGTCCGCTGGAAGATTCGATGGATACGCTAAAGCAAGCAGCTGCGAAACTAGGGCTCAGCGACATAGCTGACCCCGAGCAAGATCGCGATACGTTATTGCAGCTTCTTTTCAGTATTGGGGTCGAGGCGAAAATAGGCCAGCAGGTGCCTGCGTTTGTGTATGACTTCCCAGCATCGCAAGCAGCGTTAGCTAAGATCAATCCAAACGATTCACGAGTCGCCGATCGCTTTGAGGTGTATTTCAAAGGAATTGAGTTAGCAAACGGCTTCCACGAGTTAGATAAACCGCAAGAACAACTTAAGCGCTTTGAAGATGATAATGCCAAACGTATTGAGATGGGCTTATCACCTCAACCGATTGATCATCACTTGATTGAGGCATTAAAAGCAGGCTTACCAGACTGTGCGGGTGTTGCTTTGGGTATCGACCGTCTGATCATGCTGGCGTTAGGTTATGACCATATCGATGATGTGACGGCTTTTCCTTTCCCACGTTCTTAGCTCTCTATTCAGCTAGTCTTACTGACGGTTTGGCTAGCTGACCAGAATCCCAGTACCCACTACGGCAACAATGGCACCGATCCAAGCGTAGGCATTTGGTCTCTGCTTGGTGTAAAGCCAAAGTATCGGTAACAACATGATGGGTGTAGTTGAAGATAACAGAGCGACCATACCGACATTGCCTTCCTGCAACGCATACAAAATCAACGTCATTCCTACTGCCATCGCTAGAAAACCATTAACCGCGGTAATCGCGAATATCTGCTTATTCATTGGGTTAAGTGCGCGTGAAAGTTTGGCGCCTGTTAAACGAAATGCGGAGTGAGCAACAAAAGCGGTGATCATTCGAATGGCAGAAGCGGCAACAGGGTCGATACTGGTTTGCATCACGGGTTTGGCAATGATGCCACCCAATGCTTGGCAGATCGCTGCGGTGATTCCCAGTGCGACACCAATCCACACGGTGCCCTTGATGGTTTCAAGCTGGTTGTTGGCTTGTCCTCGACGACCAAAGAATATCGCAGTTAATACACCACTAAACACCAAAGCCGAGCCCATCAGCTCAACAGAAGTCATGCTTTCACTAAACAGGAAGTAACCAAGAATCGCCGAGAACACGGCGTGACAAGAGAACAGTAAACCCGCTTGGCGCGGTCCCATTCGGTTCAAACAGGCAAATAGGGCGGTATCACCAATGAATATACCAATCAGGCCAGATAGCATCATCGGCGTGATTAGATTGGCTTCGACAGTTGACCAACCTCCGGTAAACCAAGCCATGCTCGATAAGATGATCGCGGTACAACCCATTCTCCAACGGCTATAGGCGAAAGAACCTAAGTGTTGGGCAGGCTTTACTGACATTAGGCTCGCAATGGCCCAAAGAAAAGCGGCAGCTAGAGCTAACCATTCAAATCCCATCTGAATAACATCCTTGTGTCTGGGATAAATTAGCTCATCAATATGCATCAAACCGAACTGAGAACAAAGTGATTCTTATGAAAGAACTACTTTGTTTCAGTTATTAGTTTATGTCAGCTGTCGCTCGGTGGTGTGGTTCACTTACTTTGCTTGAGTCGCGCTATACCTTAAAGCGCTCCACGTCTTGGCGCATCGACTCGGCAGCGCTACTCATTTCATTTGAGCTATTGCGACTGCTTTCAGCTTGCTGTGCAAGGTCATCAGAGGCATCCTTGATTCCTTGCGTATTACGGCTGATGTCTTCGCTGACCGCGCGTTGCTCTTCCGCAGCACTCGCTATTTGCAGCGCCATATCGTTGATTTCAGTGATTGCCTGAGTGATCTTAGTCAGGCTGCCATGAGCTTGTTCTGCGAAGCCAACGCTGTTCTCTGCCAGTTGAGTGCTGGTGGTCATGCTTTCAACGGCATGTTCGGTATTTTTCTGCAGCGTATCAATCATCACGCGGATTTCTTCGGTCGAGCCATGCGTTCTTTGGCTGAGCACTCGGACTTCATCGGCGACAACGGCAAATCCACGACCTTGTTCACCCGCACGAGCGGCTTCAATCGCGGCATTCAATGCCAACAGGTTGGTCTGTTCGGCAATGCCTTGAATGGTGGATAGGATCTGGTTGATGCTTTGAGCATTACTCTCTAATTCACGAATAACATTGGCTGCATCTTCAACCTGAGTTGCAAGGCCTGTAATCGCATCGCGGTTTTGTTGGATAACCTCTTGGCCTTCGTTACAAGCGGTAGCGGATGCCTGAGAAGCGGAGGCGGTTAATTCGGCATGGCTGGCCACTTCAGCTGCGGTGGCGGACATTTCATGAATCGCAGTCGCAATTTGGTTGATGTCGTTTTGTTGATTCTCGACTCGAATCGAAGATTGCGTAGCCAGTTGATTGGCTTTTTCCGCATGGTTGTTTAAGTCGTGACTGTGCTCGATTACGCCCTTAAGCATGCTTTGCATCTGGCTCAAGAACTGGTTCACGAGCTCGGCAAGTTTGCCAATTTCATCCATGCGCTTGATATCAATACGCTGAGTCAGGTCGCCTCTGCCTTGAGCAAGCTGAGTCAGTGCTTCAGACAATGTTTGCAGTGGGTGCAGCAAGCGATTAATCACCATTGTGCTCGCAATCGAAATGACGATGTATAAAATCAAAGAGGTAAGCGTGATAAATTGAATGGCATCGGATACCGCAGAAAATGCCATTTCTTTATCGATCACAATACCCAATGACCAATCGGTATTCGGAACGTTAGCGATGTAGACCATTTTATCGCCTTGACCAGGCCAAGTTAACGTCGTGATCATTTGGTTTTGGAGCAGTTGTGATACTTTGTCGACCGTTAGCTCAGGGTTCAAATTCGTCAGTGGTTTCTGACTCAACTCTTCATCACTGTAGGCGACGATGTTGTTATTACCGTCGACTAAAAAAGCAAAACCGTCATTATCGAGTTTTACATTGAGCACGGTATCGATAATGCTGGTTACGGTTAGATCGGCCGCGAGAACACCTTGTCTATCGCCACTGAATGCTTTGGCAAAGCTGATGACAATGCTGCCGTCAAAGTCCTGATAAGGTTCGGTAATGATGAGGTCTGATGTTGCGTTGGCATCTTTATACCAAGGGCGAGTGCGCGGGTCGTAGCCTGCTGGCCAATCTTCACCTTTGTCGCCATAGGCGATCGTGCCATCGCTGAATCCTGCATAAACAGACAAGAATTGTCCGGCTTGCTTGGTGATCAATAACTCGCGATCAGAGTTGCTATTGCTTGAAATGGTCGATTCATTGGCAAGCATCATATCACTGCGGATTGATAACCAATCGGCAATGTAGTTCGTCGTACCAACACTCACGTTTTTCACCTGTTGGTTGATCGCAACTTCAGTTTCTTGAGTAAGCTGATTAACAGATATCCAAGCTTGAGCGCCACTTACGACGGCAATAATAACCGCGATAGCGATCTGAATTTTGAACTTAATAGTATGTCTCAAGGTTTATCCCTCCTTCTTGGATAAAAGGCTAATGACAGCGACGCGTTGGATTGCGAACGGATGTGTCTCTGCTAGGTGTCTAGTGTCGTTATATTTAAAGTTCGAAACGTGTTGAAAATCATAATTTAAATATATATGATTATTTTTAATAAACAGTGAAGTGGAATCACAATTGGTTGCTGCTAAGGTGTTAATTGTTATCAGGATTTATCGTTTTGGTTAAAACCTGGTAGCCCGCCAGCTAGCGAGGTCACGATTACTAGCTGGACGGAAGGGAGGCATTGACGTGCTAAGTGATAATAAACAGCGCGAGGTAGACCATCAGTAAGCCGACAATCCCTAAGATGATACCCATCTTCGCCATATCTTTGCTTTCGATAAGCCCAGTTGAGTAAGCCAGCGAGTTTGGTGGCGTCGATACTGGAAGAATCATCCCGAGCGATGCCGAGAAGGCGACCACAACCAGCAAGCCTTGTAAGCCTCCAATTGCTACTAGGCTTTCCATAGAAGCGCCAATCGCAGCTGCTATCGGCATCAGCAAGTTTGCGGTAGCTGTGTTCGACATGAAATTAGCCATTAGCCAACACACGATAGACAGCGTTAGTACCACTGCAGTCGGCGAGAGCGATTCATAATCAATCGCGTGTGCGAGTGCAGCGGCTAAGCCTGTTTTATCCAAGCCAATCCCAATCGCTATACCACCCGCAACCAGCCACAACACATCCCAGTTAATCAGCTTGAGTTCTTCTTTGCCCATGATGCCAGTGAGAGTAAAAACAGCCAGTGGAATGATAGAGACCACATAAGTGTTCATGCCATGCAGTTTGGTGGTCATCCACAATAAGATTGTCGCAGCGAAGGTGATGTAAACCACGATCGCTCGCCAGCTCTTTTTAAATTGTCCATCAAGCTTGAGGACCATATTTCTTTCTTTAGAAGGGAAGAGTTTTTGTAGGAGAAACCAAGCGATGGTGAGTTGGATGATCACAAAGGGTAAGCCCATCATCATCCAGCTAAGGAAGTCGATACTGTTCTCGCCAGTTAGGTATTGCAGAGCGATCGCATTGGGTGGTGTACCTATGGGGGTCGCGATACCACCGGTATTGGCGGCTATTGGAATACACAACACAAGCGCTTTAATCCCCATGTCGCCTTTTGGTGCAGAGGCTACGATAGGACCTAGCAATGCGAGCATCATTACCGTTGTTGCGGTATTTGACATGAACATTGAGAACACGGCGGTGATAAGCATTAAACCCAGCATAATAAAGCGCGGTTCTGTGCCAAATGGTTTGAGCAGCACACGAGCTAAATTGTTGTCGAGTTCGTATTTGGATGCGGATATCGCAAGAGCAAAGCCACCCATGAAAAGGATGATGATTGGTGACGAAAATGCACCGAAGATGTCGGTATATTTGATTAATTCACCGAGATCGTGTCCTGCTGGTGGGTTTCTAAATAGATGTAAACCCTTGTCGGAAATCATCACCAGTTCAAGCGCAATGATCAGAATTGACGTGGCGAATACTGGAACGGGTTCAAGCACCCACAGTAGAGCTGCTAGTAAGAATATCGCCAACAAGCGGTGTTGAATCAGCGTGAGGTCATCGATAGGTATGGAATCTATTGGCATGAATAACACGCCTAAGGGAATCGCAAAACAAATCAACAGCTTGACCAGAACGCCAATATTGAGTTTAGGCATGTACAAAGACCCCATGAATAAAATATCTTCAAATAGAGTAAGTTATCTGGATTGTTGGTACTTGGAGACGGGTTGTAAAATCGAAAAGTTGTTTAAGGTTTCGACAGTTGTTTTGCTTTTGGTCAATATTTTATCTGGGCAATTAGAGGCAAGAGTGAGAAGCCGCAGGTGGCAGGGCAGGGCAGGGCAGGGGTTGAGGATTGAGGTTTGAAAGCTTGGGTTGTTAGAGCTTGAGTAGGAAACGAATTGGTAGAGTTAAGAAAAAGGCGCGTTCTTCTCTGATATAGAAAAAGTAACGCGCCTTTAAAACTAAATGAGTTAACTCAGATCGTTAAGCTTGGTCAGTGTTCTCTGCTGAATCAACAGCTTCAGTCTCAACGTCTTTACCCGCAATGTGCGCGAAAGGAGTGCCTAGAATGGTTTTCTCACCATTCTGCATAGTTTCGTCAAACTTGATTGCATCTTTAGCAAACAGGTTGATAACCGTTGAACCAAGCTTGAAGCGACCCATCTCTTCGCCTTTCTTCAAGATGATAGATTTATCACCTTGTGCCGGGTAATCCCACTTGTAAACTGAGTTACCGCGAGGTGGCGTGATGGTACCAGCCCATACTTGCTCGATGCTACCTACGATAGTTGCACCAACCAGCACTTGTGCCATTGGGCCAAATTCAGTATCAAAGATACAAACCACACGCTCGTTACGTGCGAATAGGTTTGGAACGTTCTCTGCCGTTAGCGGGTTTACTGAGAAAAGGTCTCCGGGAACGTAGATCATCTGACGCAGTGTGCCATCGCATGGCATGTGCACGCGGTGATAATCACTTGGCGACAAGTAAAGCGTTGCGAATTCACCGTCTTTAAACTCATCGGCTAGGTCTGCATCACCACCAAGCAACTCACGTGCTGAGTAGTTATGGTTTTTAGCTTGAATCAGTTGACCATCAGTAATTGGGCCAAATTGGCTTACGCGAGCATCAGCGGGGTGAACAATCACAGACTCGCCTTCTGCGATAGGGCGCATGCCTTCTTTCAATTCACGCACGAAGAATTCATTGAATGTCTTAAAGTGTTTTGGATCGCTATGCAGCGCTTCATCCATGTTCACTTTGTATTGCTTGATGAACCAGTTGATGATCGCTGTCGTTAAACCGCCCGCTTTAGCAGACGCCAGTTTACCAACTAAACGAGTCAGGCCATGTTGTGGGATCCAGTACTGCAATCCGACTTTAATCTTATCCATTGTATTAATTTTCCGATGCTAATTGTTTTTTGAGACTAATCGTTTTTGATGCTAACTACTTTTCAATGTTATTTATCTTCAAAGAAAGCGAGTTAATGACGGTTTAGGGCGCGAGATGTTACTTAAAATCGCGGCAATTGTCAGTAATCACAGTCATCGTCAGAAAATGCACATGTTTGTTCACAATAATGCGATTATAGATCCGCTTTCTTACTTCTCGAGTACTGACGGTTATCTTTGTTGTCAGCCATTGTTTCAATAATGCGATGGTAGCTAGCAAAACGTAAGCGGCTAATTTTTCCGTCTTCAACGGCTTCACGCAGAAGACATCCTGGGTCGTCATTGTGTTTACAGTCGCGGAACTTACAGCCACCTAGGTATGGCTTGAATTCAATGAAAGCATCTGTGACTTCATCGGGTTCTAAATGCCATAGGCCGAATTCACGTACCCCTGGGGAATCGATAAGATCACCACCAGAAGGGAAGTGATACAAACGCGCTGCTGTGGTGGTGTGTTGACCCAGTCCTGAGTTTTCAGAAACTGCGCCTTCTTCAATGTCCAATGTTGGCATCAGTGCATTCACTACGCTGGATTTACCTACGCCAGATTGACCAACGAAAATGTTGATACGATCTTTCAGTTCAGCTTCCAACTCTTTGATGCCGTAACCCGACTCTTTACTCACGAACATGACTTTATAGCCGATTTTCTCGTATATCTTCAGTGTCTCGCGGTATTCGCTAATTTGTTGTTCTGTCAGCAAGTCGACTTTATTGAGTACAACTAAAGGAGCGATATTCACCGTTTCAGAGGCGATCAAGTAGCGGTCGATGATATTAAGTGATAGCTCAGGTAGTACAGCTGAAACGATAACCATTTGGTCTACGTTTGCGGCAACCGGTTTGAGGCCGTCATAGTAGTCAGGGCGAGTTAGCATTGATGTTCTTGGCTCAACGGCTTCGACAACACCTGAGATGCCAGCCATTGACTCAAGCCCTGCGCGCCAAGTTACTCGGTCACCAGAAACTAAAGTCTCAATACTACGGCGTAAGTTACAACGGTGAACTTCGTTGGTTTCAAGATCTTCGATATCGGCATGTTGACCAAAGCGCGTAATCACGAGTCCGCTTTTTGTTCCGCCAAGCATGTTCTCGTCCCATTGGATAGAATCTTCTTTCTTGAGTCGCTTGTTCTGGTTGCTACGTACGCGACGTACCTGACCTTTGGTTAACTTCTTTTTTTTAGCCACAATTTTTCACTTAACACATCTAACTTGATGATTGGGAACTCAAACAGGATGTTGCTACTGCCATATGATTTCGATGGCTCTAAAGCTAGTTTGAGTATAGTTATTTGGGTATAGTACCTCTTTTATACATAAACAAATAGGCGACGCCTTATGTCCTTTAGCGATCAGAACCTTATTTGGGTTGATCTCGAGATGACAGGACTTGATCCTGAAACTCATAAAATCATTGAAATTGCTACTATCGTTACTGATAGTGAGCTTAATATCCTGGCTGAAGGACCTGTTTTGGCTATTCACCAACCTCAGAGTGAATTGGACAAGATGGACGAGTGGTGCACAACGACTCACACCGGCAGTGGCCTAGTGAAACGAATTCAAGACAGTACAGTTTCAGAACAAGATGCCATTCAACAAACGATTGAATTTCTGGAAAAATGGGTACCAAAAGGTAAGTCACCAATTTGTGGCAACAGCATTGGTCAAGATCGCCGATTCTTATACAAGCACATGCCAGAGCTGGAAGAGTACTTCCACTACCGCTATGTTGATGTTAGCACCCTGAAAGAGCTGACTCGCCGTTGGAAGCCTGAAGTGTTAGATGGTTTTTCTAAGTCGGGAAGCCACCTTGCATTAGACGATATTCGAGAGTCTATTGCTGAGCTGCAGTACTATCGAAAAACAATTATTAACATCTAATCAGATCAAATGTTCACGTTTATCTAACTTTTCAGGGACATAAGAGCTATTTTTTTTGCAAATATGTGTGCTTTTACAGCAGTTGAGTAAAAACTTGCTGATTTTTGCATTAAGGACTTGCATCACAAAAAAATGCTCTTATAATTCGCAGCCCTGAACGGCGAAAGACGTTTTCAGTTTGCGATACTAGCTCAGTTGGTAGAGCGCAACCTTGCCAAGGTTGAGGTCATCGGT
>NZ_JBGONI010000053.1:0-18417 GCF_041439035.1 Vibrio sp. 1F263
GAATCGAACCCGCATCATCAGCTTGGAAGGCTGAGGTAATAGCCATTATACGATGTACGCACATCGTCTTAACGAGTTTGATAATGCCACATCTAACTGAAAACGAAACCTTTTTCTTTCATTTTTATTCTAAGTGCTCGCATAACCACCACTCCGCTAGTTTTTCCATCATGTTCGGCGCTTTTAGAGTGAATAAAATGTGACTAAACTCTCGTTAAACGTAGGGCGAGAAACAACAAAGACCCCTCCACTCTTTCTAAGACCCATTCAGTTGGATTTATAAACCTATTTTAGTGGTGTTTTCTCATCATAAAATCAACATAAATACAGGCAATTTGACCGTTAACATAAACTGATTTCCATTCGTATTTTGATGCCCAATAATAACAATCTGGATGCATTGTTTTAACTTGCCAGTCTGCCAAAGTATTCATCAAGCGAATCCGAAGCGGGTGGAGTTATAGTCTCCTCTAAGCGTTCGAAGGAAAAAGTAACGAATTTAGTTGATAATTCATGCAAAACTCTCGTCATTACGTCTATCGTTTGGTACATTTGCCGCACATTTTGTCTCCCCTAAAATTCCCATGCCTTCTCAGTTCCGAATTAACAAAATTGTTGAAATTGGTGACACTCTTCATCGCAGTGGTTGTGCTCCTTACAAGCTAGAGAAATACACCCAATTCTATGCAAAAAAGCATGGTGTTGATGTGATGATCCAAGCAACGCCAACCGCGATTAATTATCAATTTCCAGACGATAACAACGCCGTTATTCTTAAGCGTCTAAAGCCTGCTTCGATTAACTTGAGTTTGTTGGCCAATACCATCATTCGTATTAACCAACCGAGCAGTGAGCCTGTGCCAGAGCCTGTCGGTTACTCTAAACTTGTGACGGCACTGGCCAATATGGGTATTCCGCCAGCGTATCTGATGCTAATTGGCAGTACGTTAGAAGCGGTTGGCTTTTCTGCATTACTGGGTTTGATGGTTTGGGTATGTCAGCAAGTTCTTCATTCACGTCGCGCTATTGCGGTTGAATTCATCTCGGCACTATTAACGGGTATCTTCGTGGCATTTTTGGCAAGCACAGGGTTGCCGATCCCGGTGTGGGCGTTATGTATCGCTTCGATTGTCTTGTTTGTCCCCGGGTTATCCATAGCCAACGCACTAGAATGTTTGGCGTTTAATGATCTCGTCTCTGGTACCAGTTTGTTAGGGCAGAGCGCATTAACCCTGATAAAGCTGTTTGTCGGGATTATTATGGGGCTCAACATTGGTGAAGCGATATGGGGACAAGCGGTCTCCATTGACTATACGAATGCGGTTCCGACATGGATGCACATATCTGGTTTGGTGTTGATCTCGGTGTCGATTGGTGTGATGTTCAATGCGCGTCCTAAAGACATCTTACTTGGCTTGCCAGTGGCAGTTCTGGGTATGTGGGGGCCGTTCTATCTAGGTTTTGACAGTGGTTGGGTTGTCGGTACTTGGGTTACGACGGTTCTTATTACTTTGTACGGGACTTGGATTGCCAAGAAGATGGAGCTCACGGGCTCTATTTATATCGTGCAGGGGATCATCATCTTGGTCCCGGGTAGTCGAGTATTAGTGAGTGCCAGCCAGTCGGTGTTTGAACAATCGATTTTACCTATTCCGAGTATTGGTTTGTCGGCGTTGTTCATGTTCTCTGCAATTGTGGCAGGGCAAATCACCGCTTACTCGATTTACTCACCAAAAGTCGAACGTTAATCCGTTCCGCCTCCCAAGCCCTTAAACAAACACAGCTTAACGGTTGTGTTTGTTCGTTTTAGGCACTGCTCTTTTCTAAGTTAAATTACGCTACTGAAAATTGGTTCGATTTGTGCTCGCTAAGCCTAACAAGAGTCATTAAAATGGATGCAAATTTTATTTAAATGAAGTATTAACGTATGTCTTTACCTCCTTGTCCGCAATGCCAATCTGAATATGTCTACCCAGACCAAAACAACCTAATCTGCCCTGAGTGTGCCTATGAGTGGAACCCAGAAGAAGAGCGTTTGGAAAGAGAAGCCGCGCGTGTTAAGGACGTAAATGGCGTTGTATTGGAAAGTGGTGATAAAGTTACCTTCATTAAAGATCTAAAAATCAAAGGCAGTTCTAGCGTATTGAAAATTGGTACTAAAGCTGTGATTCGACGCATCAATGAAGGCAAAGATCACCAGCTAGATTGCAAGCTGGATGGTGGCGGTGAAATGCTGGTTACAGCGAAGTACGTTAAGAAGCAGTAACCATTGTTTCAAACAATTGTCGTAAATCTTCAATAAGTTTAAGTCGCTTCTCGGCATACTGACTCGCTTATTAAACCGCAATAAATCCAGAGAATTAAGATGATCAGACAATACCGTCCAGCCGATATTGAAACCGTTTTAGATATTTGGTTAACCGCTTCGATCAAGGCGCATGATTTTGTGGCTCCTGAGTTCTGGGAGTCGCAAGTGGGTAATATGCGCGACATATACATCCCTGCATCAATAACTTACGTGTATCAAATAGACGGTGAGGTTCGTGGCTTTTATTCGCTTTATGAAGGGATTTTAGCTGCGATCTTTGTGAGCCCGCAGCATCAAGGTTGTGGGGTTGGTAAGCAACTTATCCAACACGCGAAGCTTGAATGCCCGAATCTGTCTTTGAATGTGTATAAAGAGAATCAAGCGACCATTGAGTTCTACTTGTCTCAAGGTTTCTCTATTGTGAGCGAACAAGTTGATGAACATACAGGGCATCAAGAATACACCATGCACTTAGCTTAGACTTGATCGCTAAACCCGAAAGAGCAGTAACTAGGAATCGAAACTATATGGACATGGTCAAAGCTGATATTTCGTACTCAAGTGCCTTTTATCACTATGTGAATGCTTGCTCTGAGGATGGGTTAGAAATTTATACAGGTATTTCTGACAGTAGTGATACGTATTTAAAAAGGCGAGTCGCTTATTCAAAAGGTGAGGAACTGCCAGAAGGTTGGACTCCTGCTTCTACGTATTTTTGTATCGACTCTGGTCAAATCCTTGGTGTCATAAGAGTTCGTCATGGCACCAGTGAATACATTCATGACGTTATCGGCCATATAGGCTACGAGACTTTGCCACAAGCGAGAGGGCAGGGTATCGCAAGTCATATGTTGTCTTGGGTTCAACGCCACGTACTGACCGAAAACGCTATTATTACCTGCGAGTACGGCAATGTTGCGTCGCAAAAAGTGATTGAGAAGTGTGGTGGGCAGTTCTTAAATACCTTTTACTCAGAGCAAGATAAACACGAAGTTTTACGTTACCAACTAGAGCCAAAGTGAACATTTAAGCGTGGCATTTTTGCGTTTGATCGGGGTTACTATGTCCCGGTTTAAACGAAAATGAAGCCATAGCCAATTATTGTTGGAGATATTTTGAAGTATTCGACAAGACCTGCTCAGTCATCAGATTATGAATTTCTGTTCGAGCTGAAAAAGGCGGCTGAATTTGAGCCAATCAAAGCTGTTTTTGGCTGGGATGAGCAAATTCAACGAGATATACACGCCGAAGAGTGGGCAGAAGAACGACCTGAAATCATTGAATATCAAAGCAAAGCGATTGGCAGTGTGTTGCTGCAAGACAAAGGCGACCACTTCTATTTTTGCCGATTCTTCTTGCTGCCTGAGTATCATGGAAAGGGAATTGGTAGCCAAGTACTGAAAGACTTCTTAACTAAGGCTGATTGCTTAACTAAGGCTGACAGCCTCAATAAACCCGTCGAACTATGCTATTTACAAGGCAATCGAGTTGGAGATTTGTATCTGAGGTTTGGATTTGAAATTACTTCGCAGAATGACCAGTTTGTTTATATGTGGCGGTCACCTGGCCAACATAGCAGATGTTAGATATAGCCTTTTAAAGTTATAGAACAAATAGTTTTATATCAATGTAACTAAGTCTTAATCGCTATGTCTTGTGGCGGCACACCGAAGGTTTTCTTAAAAGCATTGGTGAAATTAGAAGGGTGCTGATAACCCGCTTCATAGGCGGCCTCGGTGATTGAAACCAACCCTCGTTCTAAATGCTGGCGTGCGATCTCTAATCGTCTCAAACGGATGTAACCGTTGATTGTCATGTTGTATGACTGCTTAAAACGCCTTTGAATATTAGATACACTCATCGAAAAATGCTCAGCAAGCATTTTTAGGCTCAGCTCTTGGTCGAGATGAATTTCAATAAAGCAGATTACAGCCTCAATTCGTTCGTCATAACTTTGATGTTCAATGTTAGTTACACGTGTCGCTGGTTTTATTATTTTTGGTTTAGTTTGGTGAGCCAGACAGCAAGTTTGTGGTAGTTGATGCATCGAATTCTCAAGGATCTGTTGAGTTAAGGATTCTATATGCAACTTCTGATGGAAGTTATTGGGTGAAGAGCAAGTTGTCAAGTCTTGTGTAAGCTTCCAGATTTCTTCCGTCACTTCTAATTGGAAGTTGGCATTATGTGTATTGATGAAATTTCGGCATTTACACTCTTCGGTTACTCGAGATTCGAACCATTTTGGTTTGACTAAGATATTAATCTTATTGAGTTTATTGCTTGCTGTCATCACTCGACGGAAATTGGCGGGTTTAGTGAGGTTGACCACCACACCTTGAGGTTGATGAGTGGCATCGAGATCAAATTCGAGATCATCGTAACCAAATGACAGCTTACCTTCCAAAAGAATGGTGATCAGAACTGAAGCGTGAGCGGTAGAGATGATCTTAGTATCGACGAGCTCAATACAGCGGCCACCGTGGATAAATATTAGTTCATTATATTGATAAGAAAGAAATTTCCCCTCAGCCAGTGATGTCTGTGTAGTTTGACCTTGTGTGACAATAATCTGCTTTTCTGTTTGCTCCAACTTTTTAGTCAGAGTGACTTTGCCAATTTTAGCCCGTTTAGACGTTACTTCACTCATTTGACCGTTCCTCATAACAGCTGTGCGTTTTTGCATAAGCAAATCATCTGTGCATTTATAGGTTACAACTCTATCATGATTGATAATTATTATCATTTACATCTAGGATTGAATCTATGGAAAGCCCAGTCAGATCAACAATTAAGCTTTCAGCCCTCTATATCGCAATTGCCAGCACGTTTAGTAGCTCTGTTATTGCCGAAGAAAGTACATCGCACTTCGATGAAGTTGTGGTTTGGGGAACGAAAGTCTCAAGCAACACTGAATCGATCATTGCAGATGACATGTCACTGAAGCAAGCTGACCATATGTCAGATTTGCTGCGCGAAATCCCCGGTGTTGATGTTGGGGGAACGCACTCGATCAACCAGCGAATTACGATTCGCGGCCTAAGCGAAACTGACTTAGACATTCGATTGGATGGCGCTTCTCAGCACGCCAACATGTTCCATCATATTGGTAATTTGACTCTTAACCCTGACATATTGAAATCAGCGGATATCCAAGTAGGTAACAACTCGGTGACGCAAAATGGGTTAGGCGGTTCAGTGCTGTTTGAAACCAAAGATGCCAAAGATCTACTTCGCTACGACGAGACTTTTGGCGCTCGTGTTTATGGCGGGTATGCCACGAATGCAAGCCAGCAAGGTTCACTTACTGTGTATGGTTTGTTGTCAGATAACGTCGATGCCATGCTTTACAGTCATTACATGAGCCGTGACAATTTTGAAGATGGTGATGGTACTGAAACCTTTGGCTCAGAAGGGGATGTATACAATATTCTAGGTAAGATTGGTTTTGAGCCAAGTGACTTACACCGTTTTGAACTCTCTTATGATATGTACCGTGATAACGGTGATTACAGTCCACGCCCTGATATGTCGGGTGGTACGAACGTGGGTTTGTCTAAAAACATCCTCATTCCCACCGATTACAACCGTGACACCATCACGGCCAGCTATGAGCTGCGTGGTGAAAGTCATCAAGGTAACGTGACTCTATACAACACGGAAACTGAGATTCAGCGAGATGAAAGTGTTATGGCACCACGTTGGCCTTCTAATCGCTTATCCAAAAACACGGCTAAAAACCAAAACTTTGGTCTCAACGCAAAGTTCCAATCCGATTATCGCCTGATGTCGTTTGATAACATCGCGACTTATGGCTTTGACTATATGGACAAGTCATCGAGCAGCTATTACGGCAGCAGCAAGTTTATGGACGAGTCAGCAATCTCTACAGCCCTTTTTGTTGAAGATCAGTTCTACTTTACTCAAGCATTCTCGGTCACGGCAGGGCTTCGTTTTGATGATTACCAACGTAAAGCAGAAGTTGGTAGCGAAGATTTTGACGATGTAACTTGGTCGTTGGCCACTCAATGGGATGTTACTCAAGATTGGACGCTGTTCGCGAGTACACGTTCGTTGTTCAAAGGCCCGGAGTTGATGGAGAGCTTTATTGCTTACCAAGATGTCGCTTATTTGGCTAACGATCTGAAGGTTGAGACAGGGCAGAACACGCAAGGTGGTGTCCGTTTCGATAAACGCTTGGATAATCACTTTATTGGTGCCAACCTGACAGTATTCCAAACTAATATTGATGACTATATTGCCGAAAAGTATCAACGTGCAAGTAAGAGTTATTTGATTTATAACCTAGGTGACGTTGAGATAAAGGGCTTCGAGGCGAGCTTATCTTATGGCTACGAGATGTTTAACAGTAAGCTGTCCTATGCGCTTTCAGAGACTAAAAATAAAGACACAGGCGGTGCAGTCGCAGGTGGCAATGGTCGAAGTATTGATATGGGTGACAGCATTACGCTGACACTCGATTATCAGTCTGAAGCGCTTGAGACTATCTTTGGTTGGAATTCGATGTTTGTTAAAGATGAAGACAACGTATTTGATGGTCAGCCGATCAAAGAAGGCTATGACGTTCATAACCTGTTTGCTCAGTGGGTGCCTTCGAATCTTGATGGATTGTCTGTCACCTTTGGTATCGATAACGTGTTTGATGAGCAATACACCTCACACGCTTCTCGTTCAGGCACGGCAAGAGGCTTTACCTTGGATGACTATGAACCAGGCCGTAACTACAAGCTTTCAGCTGCGTATCAATTCTAGAGAAGGCTCCAATTCTTAGATTTGGTTAGAGCGATTAACTCACGGTTGTAGGGACCCGGACAGTTTATCGACCAAAACTGAAGCTTATTTTAAGTCGGTCGTTTAAAGCATTCATTTAAGTCATTATTTTTAGTGATTACTTTTAGTGATTACTTTTATTGATTACTTTAGGTGATTAGTGAAAAGAAAAGCGCCTCTCAAGCAAGGAGTCGAGAGGCGCTATCGCCTTATTTGTTATTGTGGGAATCACTCAATAGGCAAAGACAGCACACCACAATTGAGTTCTACTTGGCTCAGCCATTCTGTTGGAATCGCTCCGTCTTCTTCGTAGAAACACGCCGCTAATACCGCGCCAATCACAATCGCACGCCCGCAGCTGTCACCGCCACATAAGATATTGTCTCGAATACCTTGTTTATAGCTCTGAGCACCCGCAATGATGCGAATTAGCAAGGGAAATGCGGCACTCAGTTCACAATGCAATCCAAACTTCTTCGCGGCATCTGTTATTGAAAGCTCAGGTTCAGCCAATGCTTCATCGATTTGATCATGTATAAATCTGCTGCAAGTTTGTCGCACCATTTCTACGGACTGTAATGGTGAGTTGCCTTGAATCGCTGCTTGAATCAACAGGGTGATGGCTTGCGCCCATTCCACGGCTTTGTCGTTGTTGTTGGTCACTCGTACCGCGCTCTCTACCATCGCTGGTAAGGTGTGAGAGGTATAAGTACAGGCTACTAATGGAATGATCTTTGAAACTGCGGGGAGCTGCGTATCGTCTGCGCCACAGGCAGTAATCGGGGCGCCCTCTAGTTCTAATTGATGGATGTTCAGCAAGCTCATGCGCGTCGCTTTATCAATGTAGCCTTGCCAACTACCACCGAAATCAAACCATTTGCGGAAATGTTGAATATAGCTCGCTTCATCGTATTTTTGGTTGTCGACTAAACTATCGACCATCGCTAATAACTGAGCACCATATTGCGATTGCTCGCCTGCGGTTTTACCTTGGTGCGCAAAGTAGCCTTTGTCTTGATAATCGAACCGATTCGGTGAGCGAAATTCTGGCTCGAAACCAGCCACGTGTAAGATCCTCTCTTGGTCATACAGCCAGTGCAACCCCATGGAAGCGGCGTCTCCAACCAATGCGCCGACAACGGCGTAAAAAGCTCTTTCTTTATGATTGTCCATGTTGAGTGATGTCCTTGAGAAGAATCAACGTAGTTCGATACTTCAAGTATAGTGATTAGACGAGTATTTCGCTGTGTTTCTAAGAAGAAATATGAAGGGATAAATCCCGATTGGTCAATAGCTTAAACCAATCAGGTGAACTTGATAAGGGAAAGGAATGGTCGGGCGAGTCGGTACTATTAATTAATGACGTTACTGATGGTTAAGGTAAGCACTAGAACGTTGTTCAATCACTTTGAACAGACGCGAAAGCGCAAAGCATAAAGCAAAATATACGAAGCCTACAATCAGCCAGATCTCGAAGATCAACCCCGATGAGTTTGCCATCTCAGTACCAACAAACGTCATCTCTTGGAGCGAAATCAGAGACACAATCGACGTGTCTTTAACCAAGGAGATTGCTTGGCCTGCCAATGGTGGGGTGATGGCAGTTAATACTTGTGGGCCAACCACAAATCGATACTTAGACAATGCAGACAAGCCAAGCGAATCGGCCGCTTCCCATTGGCCTTTAGGAATACCTTCTAAACCCGCTCGAATCACTTCCGCAATGTAAGCCGAAGAGAGCAAACCAATACAGATAACACCAGACGCTAAGTTTTCCCAAAGGTTAGCTGGGCCGAACAGGAAACCTTGAACAGCGTTAATCTCGCCATTGTGTTCACGTAAGATACTTTCTAAACCAAGTAATGGAATCAGTTGGTTAGAAACGAAGAAATAGAATATGAAGACAAACACCAGTGGCGGAATATTTCGAACCAACTGGATAAAAATCAGTGCCGGTGTTTTGAAGAAAGCGATCTTTGAGTGTCTTGCTACACCTAACAATGTGCCAAAAGAGAGTGCTAACACCATACTCCAGACACTCAAGCGCAGTGTAGCGATCAAGCCTTGGAAGAAGTAGGGAATACTGCCTTGAGAAGGTGGAATGAAAATTAGGGTAAACGCATCTTCCCAGCGCCACTGGTAGTTGATACCAACAGCAGAACGATAATAAAGCCAGCCTGCAAACACACAAATGACAGCGAGTAACACGCCATCCAAAAGGTTAAGGCGTTGATACCAAGGCTTCATATAAACGTTGGGCTTAGGTGTTGTTAATGCGCTAGTACTACTCACGTCATTCCTGTTTAAACAATAATAATTAGTAGGCTGTTTTGTTGAGTTTTAGATCATCATTAAAGCGAATCAAGTTGCCGAATCGAGGCAGTGCAGACAACGCACTGCCTCGATTCACTAGCAAAAGTTCAGATTACTGACCTTGAGCAATCTGGTCCTGCCAATCTAGAGTAGAGAACCAGTACTCGTAACGCTCTTTCAACCAACCGTCTTCAGTACGTGCTTTGATCCATTCGTTGAAGAATTCTGCCTTGTCAGTTTCACCTAGGCGAACTGCAAATGCTTCGTTACCTTTTGATAGACGCTCTTCAAATGGAATAAATAGCGTGTCTGCATTTTTGATCGTTTCGTGTTCTGGTTTCGGGCTAGACGCGATAACCGCGTGCGCGTTGCCGTTTAACACTTCTTGGAATGCTTGAGCATCGTCATCGAACTGTAGAACTTTCGCTTTAGGGAAGGTTTCACGAGCGACTTGAACCGTGAATGCTCCACGACGTGCTGCAATTTTTACGCGGCGAGAATCAAAATCAGAGATCTGAGTAAAACCTTCCGCTAGCTCTTTGTTAGCCGCCAGTTGAACGCCAGAGTGCGAGTAAGGTTCAGTGAACAATACGCTTTTAGCTCGCGCTTCAGTGATAGACATACCGCCGATGATTACATCAAATTTTTTCGATAATAGAGAAGGGATAATACCGTCCCATGCCGTAGGTACAAATTCGACTTTCCAACCAGAATCTTCGGCAAGGCGTTTCGCCACGTCGATTTCAAAGCCAACGAGATCGCCTTGTTTGTTACGCATCGCCCAAGGAACAAATGTCGACATCCCAACGCGCAGTGAGCCACGTTCGTTGATTTTATCGAGGTTAGGCGTTTCAGAAGCAAGTGCAGGCAAACTTACGGCAAGCGCAAGTAGGGCTGTAATCGCGGTTTTAAATAGCTTCATGCTGATAAATCCTTATTGTGTTCGCCAGTTAGCCCCGAGCTTATGCTCAAGCCAAGCAGCAACGGCAGAAAGTGAAAGTGTAAGAGCAAGATAAATGATCGCCACAGAGAACCAAATCTCGAATGGCATCGCGGTTTCAGAAACAATGTTTCTGGCTTCAGTCGTCAGGTCAAAAATAGCCATGACACTCACAATTGAAGAGTTTTTAATAAGAGAGATCACTTCATTAGTCAAAGGTGGCAAGGTACGTTGCACCACCTGAGGAAGAATCACATCCCAGTAAGTATAGGTCTTTGATAAGCCCAAGGATTGAGCTGCTTCAAATTGTCCTCTCGCAATACCATTTAAACCGGCACGAAATATCTCGGCGGTGTAAGCGCCTTGGAAAAGTGCCAAGGCTAAAACGGCAGTGCTAAAGCGATCCAGCCCTAACACGGGGCCAAATACAAAATAGAGCAAATAAATTTGTACTAATAACGGCGTGTTACGAATCAACTCAACATAGCTGGTGGCTAAGGTGCGTCCAACCACAGAATTTGAGTTCCTCAATAGCGCCGTCGTTAAACCAATGATCAGCGTAGCAACCAAAGAAATCAGAGAGATATTGATGGTAACCAGTAGCCCTTCAACTAATTCTGCAGGCCACCATTCACCATCTTCATAGAAAGCAATATAGTCCGGCACACGCTCCCATTGCCAGCTGTATCCCATGGTTTGTGCGCCAGAGTCGAGAATCCAAACAACAGCAGCCACCAGTACAACAATCTGTACCAAAGCAGATAGGGCGGGTTTAATAATTCGAATCAACATCAATAAGTCAGGATCTGATTTAGGAACGCTTGAGTACGTTCATGTTGAGGGTTTTCAAAGAGCGCTTGTGGCGTATTCGATTCCACAATTTGTCCTTCATCCATGAAGATAACGCGGTCGGCCACTTGTTTCGCAAAGCCCATTTCGTGGGTCACACACACCATGGTGATACCTTCGCTCGCCAGTTCAACCATCACGTCGAGCACTTCGTTGATCATCTCCGGATCAAGCGCTGAAGTCGGTTCATCAAAAAGCAGTAATTCAGGCTTCATGCACAGCGAACGGGCGATAGCTACACGTTGTTGCTGACCGCCAGAAAGTTGTACTGGGTATTTGTTGGCTTGTTCAGCGATGTGTACGCGCTCGAGATAGTGCATTGCAAGCTTCTCGGCTTCTCGTTTGCTTTTTTTCAGCGTACGTATTGGAGACAGAGTCAGGTTTTCAAGCACGGTAAGATGGGGGAATAAATGAAAATGCTGAAACACCATTCCGACTTGGCCAGGTGTGTTGAATTTACTCGGAAGTACTTGTTCTAACACGCAAAGCTCGCCACTTTCGAAAGGTTCTAGCTGATTGATACAACGGATTAAAGTTGATTTACCCGAACCTGATGGCCCGCAAATCACCAGTATCTCTCCTTGTTCAATCTTTAAATCGATATCCTTTAGGGCATGAAAATCACCATACCACTTGTTAAGTGACTTAAACTTAACCATTTCCTTGAGATTGTTCAAATCGTTGTTCATACCTAATAAAGAGACAGGTTTACCTTAACAATATAGAAATATGATTGCACATTAAATTAAGGACTTATGAGAATTTAATAGCATCTTGTAGGGCAAATTAAAAAGCAGCGCCTGATTTGGACGCTGCTTGAGGATATACGCAAAGGCAAAGAATTTGGTTCAGTTTCACGGAATAAATTTTTAGATTATGGTGATTTTCTTTAGAACCTTGTTTTCCTTGCTTTAATTTTGACTGCTATTGAATTGCAGACTCTAAAATCTCACGCGTTTTCTGAGGCGTGATTGCTTTGTTCTCGCCAAGCTCTAGGTAACCGTGTGATTCAAGTTGAGCAACAACGTTGTCGATTGCTGCCGCTTTAGTTGCTTCGTAACCGTCGAACATAGTTGCAACGTCTAGGCTGTGGTAGAAGGCTTCGATTGCAGCAATAGTGCGCTCGGCTAAATCAGCACCCGCTTCTAGGCCAAATACGTTGCGACCCATTTGCTCTAGCTTGCCACGCTTCGCTTCGATTTGATTACGAAGTAGTGAAGGTTGAACAATCGCAAGAGAACGTGCGTGGTCTACGTGCCATAGTGCTGTGAATTCGTGGCCAATCATATGTGTTGCCCAATCTTGAGGAACGCCAGTACCAATCAGGCCGTTAAGCGCTTGGTTTGCAGTCCACATTAGGTTTGCACGCCATGCGTCGTTGTCACGCTCGTCGTATTGCTTACCCAGTACAAGTAGGTTCTTAAGCAGTGTTTCTGCGTAACCGTCTTGAACCATCGCGTCTGTTGGCATTGTGATGTATTGCTCACATACGTGAACCCACGCATCAACTAGACCGTTGATCAGTTGGCGTTCAGGTAGAGACTTCATTACATCTGGGTCCATAACCGCAAACTTAGGCTGTACCGCAGGGTTCATGAATGCCAGTTTCTCTTGAGTTTCTTTACGAGTGATTACCGCACCCATGTTAGATTCAGAACCTGTCGCAGGAAGTGTCAGTACCGCACCAATTGGTGTCGCTTCTGTTACTTGGTGTTTACCCGCTAGGATATCCCAACCGTCGCCGTCGTATTTAGCCGCTGCAGCAACGTACTTAGAACCGTCGATTACTGAACCACCGCCAACTGCGATAATGAACTCTACGTTTTCTTCTTTAACAAGAGCGACGGCTTTATCTAGCGTCTCTTTGGTTGGGTTAGCTTCAACACCAGCGAACTCAATCCAAGCGTGATCCTTTAGAGAAGCGACAACTTGGTCGTAAACACCGTTGCTTTTGATTGAACCGCCACCGTAGATGACTAGTACTTTCTTCGAAGTATCAACCGCTTGGCTGATAGCGTTGATTTGGCCTTGGCCGAAGTGGATAACTGTAGGGTTAACATAAGTGAATTGCATTAGAGATTCCTTGTGTAAAGCTCAATTTGTTATTTTATTTGATTGCTCAATTTCTATATTTGCATATTAGTACAGTAATCTAGGGTGATGAAGAGCTGATCCTCCAAATAAATTGCCTATTTCTACAAAAATGATATTCTTTCTCTGCTTTAGCTTACTTACTCTTAGCACTTGGAATGGAAAGTCGCCACTTATGAAAACACTCGCGCAGTTGTTACAGTCTTATGTAGAACACAAAGGTTGGGATGATCTCGAAGGGATCAGAGAAACTGAAATTGGCGGTGTGTGGTTGTATAGAAGCAGTGGCGGGAATCAACGTCAGCCATTCACTTACCAGTCGGGTATTATCATGCTCGGGCAGGGCAAAAAGAACATCTATATTGGCGATAGACCCGTTACTTACGCTGCTGGTGATTATCTTGTGGTAGGCGTGCCAATGCCATTGGAGTGTGAAGCCTTACCTGTAAATGGCGAACCATTGCTTGGTTTGTCGATAAGCATCGATTCTCAGCGCTTGCACAGCTTAGTCAAAAAGCTGGAAGACCAAGGCTTTCTAGAGAGCTACTGCAACAAGCACAAGCAGAATTCGAGCGGCTTAGAATCGACGCCAATGGAAGAGCAAATGCTGGAGAGCTTTACTCGATTGGTCAAAACTCTACATTGTGACATTGAAGCCAATATATTGGGCGATGCCATGGTCAGCGAAATTGTCTACCGCGCCCTAACCGGTTCAGAAGGGCGTGTGCTGTTTGATTTAGCTCATCATGACGGCCATTACGCACGTGTCGCTAAAGCGCTGTCTAAAGTGCATGAAGAGTACGACCAAACCATCACTGTTCAATCGCTTGCCGACGAAGCCAACATGAGCGTGTCTGCCTTCCACAATGCATTCCGTAATGTCACTTTTGAATCTCCTCTTCAATATTTGAAGAAGGTAAGACTCAACAAAGCCAAAGAACTGATTCAGCTAGAAGGCCTTCGCATCAGCGATGCTGCTCGCCGAGTCGGCTACTCGAGCCCATCCCAATTCAGTCGCGAATTTAAGCGCCACTTCAATACCACTCCAAGAGCGGTTTAGCTCTTCTTTCAACGAAACTATCTGTTGAGAGCTATGGTGTTGAGAGCTATGGTGCCAAAAGCTATGGTGTCGATTGCTCTTCGTTGATGCCATCGTGATTCCTGAAAGCCCATGTCTTGGCTGAACACCATACTTCTCATGTCATCCCCCTGAGTCTCATATTTGTTGAATTATATGAGTAAATGTATCTAATCATAGGTATTGTCAGATTGTAGGTATTTGATTCTCGAATATATTATTAACGTACTTATATAAAATAAGCTCTCGAAAATAATTAATTAAATAGCCTAAGAGTTTATGCACGGGTATAAGGGATAAAGTTACTAACCTAGCTAGTAACGGAGTTTTAGTGTGAACAACCTATCAAATATCATCTAAATTTTGGTAATTATCCTTTCAATTACCTGAGAGAGTATTCAGGATTATTGAATAGACTTAAAATTAAAGAGAATTTAGCAGTTGATAAAGCCTAATGTGACGGATAATTAGTCGCTTGATGACTAATTATCCTGTAACTTGCTGATTTATAGTCAACTGAGAGTCTGATGGATATCACGTTTACCCTAAAATAATTCACTTAACATGGCGCTACTTTAATCATTCTTTCCAATACGATTGTTCAATATAAATACGTATTACTATATTATTAAAAGGATAATTCCGATGAGTAGCGATATCATTAAAATTTCAAGAAATACTGAAAATGCACCAATTAATTCTGTATCTACACAAACGGTCGCTTTTTCTCATTATAATAACTTTTCAGCTCAATTACCTGTTGACCCTAAAACAGGTGAAGTAGTGATTGGTGATATTAAAGACCAAGCAGCACAATGCTTAAATAATATTAAGGCCATTGTTGAAAGCATCGACCATGTTATGGATGATGTTGTGAAGATTAATGTTTTCGTTAAGAATGTTTCTGATATCGATGCTATTGATGAAGTTTACAAAAGCTTCTTCCAAAACAGCCTCCCTACACGCACAGTCGTGGGCGTAGCTGCGCTACCGAACAGTGACGCTTTAGTTCAAATGGATGCGCTTATTTCAAACGGCGAAGGCACTAAACCACAAGCACCTTGCGCGCTAGTTAAGGTATCAAGAAATACAGATAACGCGCCTCAAAGTACTGTATCGACGCAGACTGCGGCTTTTTCTCACTACAACAACCTTTCGGCTCAATTGCCTATCGATGTAAATACAGGTGAGTTGGTTTCAGGTGGTATCACAGAGCAAACGGCACAATGTCTATCAAACATTAAAGCGGTTCTAGAGAGTATCGGTCATGTCATGAATGATGTGGTTAAAACGACTATCTACGTGAAAAATATCGCAGATGCGGAAGTGGTAAATGAAGTATGTGCTAAATTCTTCCCAAGCTACGTTCCTGCTCGTACCGTTGTTAACGCCGCTGAACTACCAATGGGCGCTTTAATTCAAATTGATACATCCGTTTCACATGGCGACGGTACACCGCCGCAATTACCAG
The DNA here is from genome assembly GCF_041439035.1 of Vibrio sp. 1F263. Lineage (NCBI taxonomy): Bacteria > Pseudomonadati > Pseudomonadota > Gammaproteobacteria > Vibrionales > Vibrionaceae > Vibrio > Vibrio sp. 1F263. Next base: position 15,839 of record NZ_JBGONI010000053.1, read on the forward strand.
AAGACACTCGCTTGTTGGTTATTGAAGCTAATAATACTGTCGATGCCCCTTTCATGGCTTATTCGCACACTGTTGCTTTCTCTCACTACAATCATATTTCAGGCCAATTACCTTTAGACCCGAAAACAAATGAAATGGTTGCTGGTGGTGTAAAAGAGCAAGCGGAACAATGTTTACAAAATATTAAGGCGATCATTGAAAGTGTTGATCATAGTATGGACGATACTGTGAAAATTAATATTCAGCTTAAAAATGTTTCAGACATTGATACAGTGAACGAGGTCTACACAACATTCTTTAATGCTGAATTACCGGCAAGAACGGTGGTTGGGGTTTCAGAGATTCCTATGAATGCTCTAATTCAAATTGATGCAGTCGTTTCCAACTGCGAAGGTACACCACCACAAGATGTTATTGCTTAAACATAATTAAACCCACTTCAAACTAAGCGGTCAGATTGTCGGTGATGATCTGATCTGCTCCTTCTTGAAATTGTCGGCTTGTGCCGAACACTCTCATACCGTTAGAAATAGTTAGTCAAACGTTTAGCTAGCCTGAGCCCGAAGAAATGATCAATACTGGTGATTCGAATTACTGCTTGTCGAGTAGATATCGCAGATTTGAACTGTATTGGAGATGCTTTTGAAAAAGTCATTAATTGTACTGGCGTTAGTTACTACATCTTGTTTCGCTGTTGATGATGAAGACCCTTGTAACGTTGAAGGTGGAGGGGTTACTGCGGGTTATCTGTGTGTCGAAGAGAAAATGAAAGTAGCAAATATCGATCTCAATAAAACATATCAAGAAGCCATTATGCGAATAGTCGAGGAAGAAACCGAATTGCAAAAAATCGAGTTTCACATCGATCTAGAAGGACCTTTCCGAAGAGCTCAACAAGCTTGGTTGAAATACAGAGACGCAGATTGTGAATTTATAGGTCAAGCGTATACGCCTTCCGTTTGGGCCGGGGTTCAAATCGAAGAGTGTAAGCTAAGAATGATTTTAGAGCGTATCGAGTATTTTGAAGGTACCTATTCAGTTCCAGATTGAAGAAGCTTAAACTTGATTCTGGGTAATTAAGTTGGGGTTCATAGAAGCGATGTACCAAGAACCGAAAATAGAATTAGAATGTGAGAAAGAAAATTAAGTGTATGCAATTTCGAGTTATTTTATTGTTGTGCCTAGCGATAGTCGGGTGTTCATCTAATCAAGAGCTAACACCTGATCCGACAACTATCACGCTTTTTTATGGTGAGACGTCGATCTCGGCGGGTGTGTTAGAAGATAAAACATTTAATTCGGTTCTAGCCGATAGAAGAGAGAGTGTTACTCTCTCGGGCTCACTATCAAAGCAAAACTCAGGTTACTTAGTTGATATCTTAGTGATCAGAGAAAATAGAGCACCACGTTCAAAGCGCCAATTAAACACCTTACTTCTTATGAAGCCGGGAGAGTTAGTGGATGTTGGCGGTGTGAACAATGATGTGTTCAGAGTCATTTTAGAGTAACAATCCCGAAGTAATCAATTAATGTGAAAGTTTTCTTTACCTCAACCTAACTTCAAGTCTTAAGCTTCTTTTACCCAATAAGAAGGAGCTTATTATGCAAAATAACTACGTAAAAGAACTCGCCGTTAAAACTTACCAAGAAGAACTTCAGAAAGAGTACGTTAAATCTAAAGCTAGGCCATTCCACGGCCCGAGTTTTATCGGCGGCGTACTGTTGTCAGTCGTGTTGGTTGGGTTGTTTTAGTCGATGAAGTACGGAATTCTTGCCCTTTTGTCAACTTGCGGCCCCTAGAGTCCTTAAGTCATAATCGTTTTTGGTGAGGAGAGGTTTTTAAATTAACCGTTGGAGTATTTGTTATGGATGTATTTTTGCATTTACTTCAAACAAGTGATGCTAGTGCGCTCTTGGAATTTGAAGTAGACAATAGAGATTGGTTCGAGATGTCTGTACCACCACGGAAAGAAAGTTTTTATTCACTTTCAGGTGTAGAGAAGCAGATTGCTAGTTTTTTAGCGGAATATGAAAGTGATGAGATGATTCCTATGTTGATAAAAGATGAACAAGGGATTATCTGCGGTAGGATTAATGTACGTGACATCGACGAACACGGAGAACGAGGAGAGCTAGGCTATCGAGTGGGTCACTCCTTTAGTTCTAAAGGCATTGCGTCTAACGCGGTGAGGAAGTTACTTATCTATTTGGCGGAGCAATCTTCCCTTAAATATGTGGATGCCTATGCGTTAGGGGGTAATGTCGGTTCCAACAAGATTTTATCCAAGGCCGGTTTTGGCTTAGTAGAGCGTGTAGATAATTACGCGTTATTCAAAGGGCAAAATCAAGACGCTAATTATTATCGTAAGGTGTTAGCTGAGTAGGTGAGTATCAGTGCCTTATTCATTAGAAGCTGGCAGCGTCCTTCTAGCCAGCTTATGGTTTTATGTTACTAAAAATAGATCTTTAGGTTTACGGCCACTTATTAGGTTTACATTTACTTCTGAGGTTTGTTACGTTCGATTAGGCTTTGTTGCGTAATTAAATTTAAAGATAGAACAACCCCGTTTCGCGTATTT
>NZ_JBGONI010000054.1:0-17628 GCF_041439035.1 Vibrio sp. 1F263
CTGTTCAGATCGTTGGTTCTTGATTTAGTTCCTCCGAATTACGCAACAAAACCACTTTTAGCCTAATGGCCAGTTAGGTACAGATTCACTACAAGCTTCAGCTTATATTCAAAACAGAATAAATCCAACTACGTAGTGAATACTTGGAACGGCATTCGCTACTAAGAGGCGCATATTTCATACTAATAAAATCATCTGGGATTTGAGGATTAACCCTGTCAATCACCAAAATATTTCTTTCATCAAAAAAATCATAACTTCTAACATCGCAGTTAGTCGTTATAAGTTTCTTTTCTAAGCCCAACGTTTCTAACGAGCGCATCGTCAACCCCTTCTGTGCAGGATGCTGAATATCAATTACGACGTTAGACTGTAAAAAAACAGTCTTTACTTCACTTTTTGACATAGCCTTGAAAGAAACCTCGGAATAAGATATAAAATCATATTCTTTAGTAAAGAGCTTTTTTAGGATAAATAACAACTTACTCGGGCAATAGTAAAAACTAAATGTTTTAACGCCTAGCTCTTCGAACTGCTTAACAATCTGTTTAACTAATTTAACTCTATCACTATGCACTGTACCAACAAAAGCTACAGAGTAAACCTGTTCGTGACTTAATTCGTTATCACAAGCATTGAAGTCATTATTAAAAAATAGAGGTAGAAACTCAATGTTGGTGTTGATTATTTTATCACCTGGATCGAATGAGATAACATTATCAAAACATGGCAATAATTTCTTTGCATTTTCTTTATTAGCAAACGAGTCCCACATGTATAAAATAGAAATAATATTCGGATTAATAGCCTTGAGTTCGCTAACAAAACTGGTTCCTAGCGTTTCTGGGGATATAACAAGTAAAAAATCATATTTTTTATCAACACTTTGCTTTAGTATGCTTTCAAAGTAATTTCTAACATAGCGTCGCATAATAAACTTAAAATCTAGCCTATTTATTATCTTAGCGATGGAAGACTTAAAAGGCCTTTCATCAAAATAGTCGACCTCGACACCTAACGCAATCATTTCTTGAACAATATCACTCTCGTAGCCGAAGAAAGAAGGAGCTATCAGTAAAACTTTTTTATTCTTTATCATAAGGTAAATATCACATGTGACATATTCATAATTAATAAAAACTTTCGAAAAATATCATTATAAATAAGTATTAAGTTTGGAATAGACTAAGATCAAGGATTTAAAAACTCTCCTTTAGAATTCGTCCGTTCCCATAAACTATTCTCGACATTATATCGTTTTACAATTTTAGCCGGACTGCCGACTATCACACAATAATCAGGAAAGTCGCCACGAACGACTGAGTTAGCACCTACAATGCAGTGTTTACCGAGAGATGTACCTGCTTGTATTATTGCTCCAAACCCAATAAAGCACCCTTCTCCAATAGAGGTCGCACTAATGAGGTTAGGTTGTTCAAGAACTGACAACTCTATGTTCTTGTAGTCATGATCTATATTAGTTACAACTACATTCCCGGTGATGACTGTATCGGAACCTATATTCAACTCACCACCGGATGTAGCATGAAAACCTTGACCTATAGTAACATTATCATTAATATTTATATAAGCATTCTCACCATGCACTTCCATTCTTGAATTAGGAAATATCCTAACCCTCTGACCTATTCGAAAGCTTTTTATACCAAGTAAAAATATAGGTTTCCCCAAATAACCTGGAAATTTTATATTTTTATAAAAAACAGATAAAACAAACAATCTAAAAGCCCAAAAAAACTTAGAATATACCATCAAAAAAACCTTTAGACTTAGCTTTTACCCTACGATTGTAAGAAGAAATAAATAATCTTCTAACATATTTTATATAACAAAAAAAACTCAAGAAAACATAAAAATGCCCACTAATCATTTTACTTTTAAACAACTTTAAGAGAGTATACTGAACGCCTTTTTCCATAGACAATAAATTAGCAGATAGGCCAGATTCACCAAAATTATGCTTTTCATCACCTGTTACGACTAACGACTCTGGCATATAATAAAAATCAGATTCAAAACAAATTCTGATCCATAAATCCCCATCTTCAGAGTGAGTCATAGTTTCATCATAACCACCAACTCTATCTAACACAGATTTTTTGACCATTGCAGTAGAAGTTTGCGGAAACATCTTAATCAACAATTCTTTATAACAAGCCTTATGCAATTTAGTAATTTTCTTACCGTAAAGACTTAGGATTTCATCATTCCTAGCACAACCGATAAAGTCTATGTTAAATCCTGAATTATTGATGATGTATATCTGCTCAGATAATTTATTATCAGCCCAAACATCATCTGAATCTATGAAAGCAACCCAATCATATTTAGATTTTCTTATACCTAAATTCCGAGAACTTGAAACCCCACCGTTTTCTTTATATATATAAGTTATATCCATATGTTTATTTTCACAAATAAACTGTGTTATTAATTTTTCTGTATCATCAGACGATCCGTCATTTATAATTATCAACTCTACTTTAGCATCAGATATATCTTGATTTTTCACGGATACTAATGTGGCTAAAATTGTTTCCGAAGCGTTATACGCTGGTAAGATGATAGAGATCATTTAGAATAAACCCTTAAACTTTGATAGAATGTTACTTTGATTCCAAACGCTTGCTTTGGAAAATCCGTGGAGAGACATTTTTTCTCTCAATGATTTGTCACGCATTATAGAATATAGTTTAACTTTGAAACCTTCAAAATCATTCAAGTCAACGAGTATCCCATCAAGATCATCGTCAATTATATCCCGCGGACCAGAAGGACAATCAAAACTCACTACAGGTAATCCAAAAGACAAAGCCTCTAGGACAACCATTCCAAAACCTTCACTACTTGATGTCAGTACAAAAATAGAAGCATCCAAATAAATTGTGTCAATATCTTTCCTTGGAGGAACTAACTTAACGGAGTTAGATAAATCCAGTTCTTCAACGAGAGCAATAATCTCACCTTCCAACTCCCCGGAACCAACAAGAAGCAACTCCCAATCGCTTACGTCATCTTTTTCCTTTATTAACTCGGACCACATTCTAATTAAAGCTAACTGCTGTTTATCTGCCGTATATCTTCCGACATTAACTATCTTTTTTACATCATTATGACTCATAGAGTAAGGTAATGCAGGCCGAAGATGAGGTATATAAACCGCTGGATACCCTCTATTTATATAATAAGAAAAATCAGTTTTTGTTGGAATCATATATGAATGAGCAAATTTATACCCAACCTTAAGGGCCATATAGATGATATTATAGTTAACTCTTGCCCCATGCTCAGATGCAATAATTTTTTTGTTGCATCTACCTGTTAGTAAGCACTCCCAAAAAGACACTGGAGTTGTGACATAAATATAGTCAAAATCGCATCTCTCAAACAGCTTCCTTAACTTGTATACCGAGACGAACAAATTCCCTAACAAGCTCAAAGCTCTCGAAATTCTTGATTTCATATTTAAGTCTAGAGCGCAATTTAAACTTAATACTTCAATCCTTCTATCTAATTGATAAAAGGATTCCCCTGTATCTTTAACAAGTAAAGTCACTTCATAATTGTTACATAACTCATTAGCTAAAGTAGAGACTACTCGCTCAATACCTCCAGCGGGCTTCATACTACTAATGTACAAAATTATTTTTTTCATTATCATTACTATTTATAAAATCAACACGAACAATGCATGCCTACATATATTGACAATCAAAAACTAGGGTCGATGCATGAGTTTCAACCTGATACTTCAGTCAATTATAACTTATTTTTAAATTCATCAATTAACAATTTTAAATCATCAAGGACATACCTTGGTTTGTAATCAATTAGCTCTTTTAATTGAGATATATCAGTTTCTGGAAATATTTCACATGAATTCAGATTCGATTTTAACCAATTTATTTTGGTATTTATATTTATAGTTAGCACCTCTGAAATTTCTTGTGCTGTAACATTCTGACCATATGCAACATTTACAACTCTAGGTATAGGTTTAACCTTTAGCAGTGCCAATGTACTTTCGACTACATCTGATACTGATACATAATCTTTTGCATAAGATGGAGATATATACATATCAACTTGTGACTTATTAATGGCATTTCTTATTATTGATGGTAAAAACAGTGTGCTATTTAAAGCCAAACCATAAACATTACTAGGACGGATAATTAAACAATCACGACCACTTTTTAAACATAACTCTTCTGCAGCAAGCTTAGTTAGGTTAAATAATTTCCTTTCATCATCCTGAGTTATTTTAAGATCATTATCTTCACAAGATAATTCCTGATTCATATATACTCTTGTAGATGATATATAAACTAGATTATCAAATTTTGCGTTCTGTAATAATGAGCTAAGTAAAACAAGATTTGCAGTTAAAACATTGAAAGGATCTTTCTCACAATCACCATATCCTGCGCAATAAATTACCGTACCTAAATCAACATCATAAATACTTGTATTTCCCCTTTCAGGTATAAAAACTTCATTACTTTGAGTTTTAAGTTCTTTTACAAATTCCGAACCAATAAATCCACGCCCACCAAAAACAGTAAATTTACTCATTTCTATTGCCATCCTTGTTTTATTCTATCTTCGATTTCGCTCAATAATGGTTGAATCTTGTCTTTCTCAGATAAAAGAGGATTAATTACAGGCCATTGAATATCAATACCAGGATCACTCCACAATAAGCCGCTTTCATCACTAGGATCATAGTAGTCAGTGCATTTATATTGAAAATCTGCTATATCACTTAGTACAACGAATCCATGAGCAAAACCTGGTGGTATATAAAACTGAATTTTATTTTCTCCAGTTAATAACACCGATTCATATTGACCAAACGTGTCTGATTTTGGACGTAGATCAACAGCGACATCAAACACTTCACCCGAAGTTACTGTAACTAATTTCCCTTGGGGCTTAGTTTTTTGAAAATGTAACCCACGGAGAACACCTTTTGATGATCTTGAACGATTATCTTGCACAAATTGCTCTTTAATACCTGCTACTTCTTGATAACGTTGGCTATGGAACGTCTCTAAGAAAAAGCCTCTTTCATCACCAAATATTTTCGGCTTAATGATTATACAATTAGCTAACTTAGTTGTAATTACTTCCATTATTTATTCACCTGCAATGAATTTCGTAATGTTTTATTATCAAGCAATGATGCTAAATATTTACCGTAGTCATTTTTAAGCATTGATTTTGCAATATTATAAAGTTTCCCATCACTTAACCATCCCTGCGACCATGCAATTTCTTCAAGGCAGGCAACTTTTAATCCTTGTACATTCTCAATGGTTTGTACAAATGAAGACGCTTCATGAAGACTCTCATGTGTCCCCGTATCAAGCCATGCAAAGCCACGACCTAGCAACTCAACATTCAATGAATCATCATTTAAATACATCTCATTTATAGATGTAATCTCCAACTCCCCTCGATGGGAAGGTTTTACTTTTTTTGCAAAATTTATTACACGATTATCATAAAAATATAATCCAGTTACTGCCCAATTTGATTTAGGGCTTACTGGTTTTTCTTCAATACTTAATACTTTGTAGGCTTCATCAAATTCGACAACACCAAAACGCTCTGGATCTTTCACATGATAACCAAAAACTGTTGCTCCATACTCACGTTCAGCAGCATTACATAGCGTTCGACTAAAAGACTGACCGTAGAAAATATTATCACCTAGCACTAAACACACACTGTCATCACCTATGAACTCTTCACCGATAATAAAGGCTTGCGCTAAGCCATCAGGCGTTGGCTGAATTGCATATTGAATATTAATACCAAAATCTGAGCCGTCACCTAACAAACGCTTAAAACTCAAATTATCTTCAGGCGTAGTAATAATTAAAATATCTTTAATACCAGCAAGCATTAAAGTAGAAATAGGATAAAACACCATTGGTTTATCGTAAATAGGCAACAGTTGTTTAGAAACACCACGAGTTAATGGGTACAAACGTGTACCTGAACCACCAGCGAGAACAATCCCTTTCATTACTTAGCTACCTTTTCAATTACAACCGGTTCAGAAGAAATGCCCAAACGCTCACCTGTATAAGAACCATCTAATACGCGTAACCACCATGATTTATTATCTAAATACCATTCAACCGTTTTGCGAATACCAGATTCAAACGTTTCTTCTGGCTTCCAACCTAATTCACGCCCAATCTTGGATGCATCAATCGCATAACGAACATCATGACCAGGACGGTCTGTAACATAAGTAATTAAATCACAGTATTGATTAATGCCTTCTGGCTTATCCGGTACTAATTCTTCAAGTAATAAGCAAATGCTATTAACTACTTCAATATTCGTTTTCTCGTTATAGCCACCTATATTGTAAGTTTCACCTACTACACCTTCAGTCACAACTTTATATAAAGCTCGTGCATGATCTTCAACAAACAGCCAATCGCGAATTTGCATGCCATTTCCATAAACAGGCAATGATTTACCGTCTAAAGCATTTAAAATCATCAATGGAATGAGTTTTTCAGGAAAATGGTAAGGACCATAGTTATTTGAACAATTAGTTACTATAGCTGGTAAACCATAGGTATGTAACCAAGCGCGAACTAAGTGGTCAGAAGATGCTTTTGACGCTGAATATGGACTCGATGGCGCGTAAGATGTCTTCTCAGTAAACAAATCATCGGTACCTTCTAAATCACCATACACCTCATCGGTTGAAATATGGTGAAAACGAAACTCCTGTTTTTTATCGTCCGACAATGTATTCCAATAAGCACGAGCTGCTTCGAGCAAATTATACGTACCTACAATATTGCTTTCGATGAACACCGCAGGGCCATCAATAGAACGGTCGACGTGTGATTCAGCAGCAAGGTGCATAACAGCATCAGGTTTATGTTCAGTAAATATGCGATCTAGCTCACCGCGGTTACAGATATCTACTTGCTCAAAAGCATAGCGCTCATGAGAATCAACCTCAGGAAGTGATTCTAGATTTCCTGCATAGGTTAATTTGTCTACATTAATGACTAGGTCTTGTGTGTTGCTAATAATATGGCGAATTACGGCTGAACCAATAAATCCTGCGCCACCTGTAATTAATATTTTCACTATTAAGCCTACCTTAAAAAATTTTAATAAGATTTATTTGACAAAAAATCCAGACACACCATTACTGCGAGTAGGACCTGCACATGAGTGAATACCCAGTTAATTGCTAAATTAACCTAGTATTTTCCATACCAGTGATTATAGTGACTGATTTTAATCAGACATTGATGATTTCAAGAAAAAGAAAATACCTAGATTGACTTATTTAAATAATCCAAGTACGTAAGATTAACAACTGCTTTACTCATGTGTTTACTTTTGGTTCATATTCGGCCAAGCCAGAAAATACTGGATTATCTGAGCCCGATAGAAGCTTTTACTGGTAAGGTTATATCGATAGTCTAGTTCGTTATTGATTAAAACTTCGTTATATTACTTCCAATTGTTTCTTGTAGCGAGGCTTGGCCATAGTTCTAAGTATTTAGATGAAATTAACTTATCATATAGTGGGTGATGGTATAATTATCTAATTTAGGAAGAACTCTACCATACTGGAGTGTAATCCAGCAGTCCATACATAGCTCGGTAGTAAATTAAAAACAAATTAAAATATAAAAAAGCCATCACAAAGAAACAAATTAAATAACCTTTATTTTTATCTCTAAATAAAAACATACAGATAGGAATTAATATTAAAACAGGCCCCTTAAATAACAACCTTCTTAATACTTCGTCGAACGGTAAAAAAGTAAGCAAAAGCATACAATAATAACAATAAACGTAAGCATAATTTTTACAAGGGCTATACTTCAACACTAAAGGTAGAATCATGATAAATAAAAAACTTCTTAATAGCAAGGTATTGGAAGCATTTGTATAAATTTCATAATAAAGTAATTTTTGAAGTATTATACCATCACTTATCAGTAGTTTTGCTAGAGGGAATAGCACAATACTTGACATTGCTGCTAATATTAAAAATATAGGCATCAACTTTACTGGCTTCATTCTTATCATAATGGGTAATAGAGCAAACATTATATAGCTATAATGACAAAGTATTGCACATAATAATATTATATAGAACTTACTTTCACTTCCTTTTTTATCTTCAACTAAAAAAGAAATCGAGAGTATGAGCAATGAAAAACCCAGTCCATCTCTTATAGTTTCAAACAAAAGATAGTAAAAAGAGAATGTCATGCCAAAAAGAATTGATATAAATATACCTTTTTTAAAACCAACAATTCTTTTTATTGCAAGATCCAAAATAAACACGGTGCTGAACGCAATAAAAAAGAATAGGTATATAGGTGTAGTAGGATAAAAAAATCGAAAACAATCTACAATAAAAGAATAAAGTGGCTCAAATGAAACCACATCATAATCATACATATAATGATTATAATAAGATATTGAATCACCATATGTGATATTTTTAAAACTAGCTAGAAACGCAGCAACTGATAAAGAATGAATTGTAATCCAAGTTTTGTTAAGCTTTATATTGTATGCATTCAAACATAAACCAGATAACAATAAAAAAATCATGCTTATGTTAAAAATAGTGAGCACATACAAATTCATTTAAATAATCTCTTAACCCTAAAATATACATATATTACTACTTCCTTAAAATTAACCCCTCTACAATTATTGTTTTTCCTAGCTCGAATGTTTTCCATTAGATTGTTCCAACTAAAGTAAGAGCTCACTCCTCCTTCTCTGAAGCTGGCCATTGTGAAATCTACTCTCTGAAACTTCACACCATTTACGTAGTACCTCAAAAGAAGATCATAATCAGCCGCTATTTTGAATGACTTGTCATACAAACCAAATTCTTTATATGTACTTTTTTTAATCAATGTCGCAGGATGAAAAACTGTCATTTTTTTCTTAATTCCGCTAACACTCTCAGGGGCGGTAACGTTTATTACAGAGAGATCATCTTTAATCAAGTCTAAGTTTGCATAATAAACATCGGCTTTGTTTTTTCTTATAGAGCCAACCATTTTTTCGATAGCGTTATCGTGCAACCAGTCGTCCGAGCTTATTATACCAACATAACTTCCCTTGCTTAACATAATACCTTTATTAAATGCATCATATAACCCTTCATCTTTTTCACTTACCCAATAATCTATTTCATTTTGATGATTCTTAATAATATCAATAGTGTTATCGGTAGACCCTCCATCAATAACAATATACTCAATATTCTCATACGTTTGATTTTTCACGCTTTCAATTGTCTGTTCTAAATATCTATCTCCATTATATACGACCGTTATTATAGAAATAAGAGGTTTTGAGTTAACACATTCCATTTTCATAAAGATTTATCACCGTCCATAAATCAGAAGCCAGTTTTCATTTTTTTTAATTCAATATAAGCTTGTATCGGCATTATAATTGCCAGAAGAAACAAACTAACACATGTTGCTAAGATAACCCCACTAGAACCCAGATCTAAATTTTTCCCAAAATAGATAGAAAGAGGGATATTGATAAGTGCTCCGAATAAATACAAGTATAGCTGAATCTTTATCTTCCCTATTGCATTAAGAAAACTCATATACAAATCGCCATAGACTCTTAATATAACAAACACTCCAAAAAATAAGAACATATACTTAGGATAATCAAAATCTTTTCGTAACCATAAATATAAAATCTCATCTCCAAACAACACAATAAAAAAAACAACGATAATAACAAGAATAAATATTTTATTTAACTTTAAAATTGCTGAATTTATCCATAAATAATCTTTTTTAATATAAGCATCAGTAAATAATGGCGTTATAGGTGTTGAAATTACAGCCCAGAAAATAATTATGCCCTGAAAAATCTTTAGTGGCATATTGTAAATAGTAACGTGTTCTGGGCCAAACAACTTTGTAATAATTAAATTATCCGTCGTCAAAATAATTATCATTGAAACTTGAATGATAAAAAACATCATCCCAAGCCCACCAATATTTTTTACTTTTCTTAAATCAATTGATTTAAAGTCTGGACGAATAGATTTATACTTTTTAAATATATAAAATGTAAACCCAACACTTATAATTAATGTTGCCGACCCAAATATAGTACTTATGGAAAAAAGTGTTCCTGAACCTTTCGGTGACGAAATTAGTAATAGTATAACCACAGCCTGAAATATCACATTAACAAAATCATTCATAAATGATTTTTGTAACGCACAAAATATCTGTTTATACAATCCCAACACGAAATTAATTAAAGTAAAAACCAAGCAAAGTACTATTACTTTTTGCAAGTAATCATTTGATAAAAAAGATATGTTTAACCCACTTGAGAAGTCAAATAAAAAAGTCCCAGAAACTCCTATAATTAAAAATAACAAACTAATTCCAGAGATAAGTGTATATGATGTCGATATGTATTTTTTTGCTAGCCCTTTATCCCCAGTAGCAAGAGCTTCAGATAGTTTGATTTTTAAGCCGTTTCCAATGCCTAAGTCAAATGTATAAATCCATGATAGTACTGAAAAAATGCTTATCCATACACCAAAATTTTTCACACCCAAAAAATCAAGAGTAACAGGAATACTTATATAACCTAAAGCGATTCCAATTACTTTAAACAGTGAGCCCCTAATAATGTTTTTTTTAAAAACAGCTCCTCTATCTATTAGATTTTTAATTTTAAGTCTCCTTTTTTAGGTTGTTAGATGATCCCCTCATTTTTAATTGATATTAAAAGTAGCGGTATTTTTAGTGCCTAACACTAGCCGTTGTGTCGGTGTTATTCCGCCAACTCCTCAGGGCTAAAACATGTATTTCTAAAATCTCAAATCACAGCCAAATACCAGATAATTCTATCTAAAGTCAATGTTAAGTGAATTTTTAAGATGCAGTTCCTTTTAAACCCACCAGTTTATAAAGTTCATATACATTTAGGGAGTCCTATATGTCATATTCATTTAAATATTTTTTTTCTAAGAACCATTTATAAGTAAGATCCAATCCACTTTCTAAATCAATAGAATATTCCCAACCTAATGACTTAAGTCGGTCAACATTCATCAACTTTCTCGGAGCTCCATCAGGCTTCGTAGCGTCAAAATTAATTATCCCCTTAAAACCAACAACTTGCGAAACCGTCTCCACTAACTCTCGAATAGTACAGTCAATTCCAGTACCTACATTAATATGACTTAACATCGGCTCTGTATTTTCATCATATGTTCTTTTATCAAGATCCATAACATGGATAGAAGCGCTTGCCATATCATCAACATACAAAAACTCACGCATCGGATTGCCACTTCCCCATGCAATCACTTCTTTGTCTCCATTTAACTTTGCTTCATGAAAACGACGCAATAGGGCTGGAATAACATGACTATTTACAGGATGAAAATTATCAAAAGGACCATATAAATTTGTTGGCATCACACATCTATAATCTCGCCCATATTGACGATTATAACTTTCGCAAAGTTTAATACCTGCAATTTTTGCGACAGCATAAGGTTCATTTGTCTCTTCCAATGTACCTGTTAACAAAGCACTCTCTTTCATCGGCTGTTCGGCTAATTTAGGATAAATACATGAAGAGCCTAAAAAGAGTAATTGTTGGATATCAGCTAAATGGGCACTATGTATAATATTACATTGGATCATTATATTTTCATAAATGAAGTTAGCCGGATAGGTATTATTTGCTACGATACCACCAACTTTTGCTGCTGCTAAATATACTTGATCTATTTTTTCTGTTTGAAAAAAAGCTAGAACCGCTTGTTGATTAGTTAAATCCAACTCTTTACGTGAACGAGTGATTATTTCTATATTTTTATCATTATTTAGTTGACGAACGATAGCAGAGCCAACCATGCCGTTGTGACCAGCTATAAATACTCTTTGTTTATTATTCATATAAACCTTAACCAATAACGCCTTTAAAAAATTATCTCACAAAGAGAAAAATGAGAAGGTCAAAATACTTAAATATTTTAGAAAACTTAACAATCATAATCAGTTATATGTTTCTTCTCTTTTAAGAATTACACCTTATTATTTCTTTGTGAATAGACTAGCTTTCAACAGTTATTGCGATGTTGTAGCCATGGTTTTTTAGAATTGCGTGCTGCTTTGCTTTATTCAGATCATTTTCTACCATTTCAGCACACATTTCTTCTACAGTGATCTGAGGGACCCAGCCCAGTTTCTCTTTCGCTTTTGATGGATCACCAAGTAAGGTTTCAACTTCTGCTGGACGGAAGTAACGAGGATCAACCTTAACAATAACATCACCCACATTCAAAGCTTGTGCATTATTTCCCGTGATAGATTTGACTGTCGCTATTTCGTTAATACCTTCACCAGAAAATTCAAGTTCAATACCGGCTTCTTTTGCTGATAATTTTACAAATTCACGAACACTAATCTGCTTACCCGTCGCAATAACAAAGTCATCAGCCACATCTTGTTGTAACATCATCCACTGCATGCGAACGTAATCTTTTGCATGTCCCCAATCACGTAATGCATCCATATTACCTAGATATAAACAAGGCTCTAAGCCTTGGGAGATATTAGCAATTGCACGGGTAATTTTACGTGTAACAAATGTTTCACCACGACGAGGAGACTCATGGTTGAATAAAATACCATTACATGCGTACATTCCGTAAGATTCCCGATAGTTTACAACAATCCAATAGGCATACATTTTAGCTACTGCATAAGGAGAGCGAGGGTGGAATGGGGTTGTTTCTTTCTGTGGAATCTCTTGTACTTCACCGTATAATTCAGACGTAGACGCTTGATAGAATTTAGTTGTCTTTTCTAGCCCCAAGAAACGAATCGCTTCAAGTAAACGAAGTGTCCCCATTGCATCAACATCAGCAGTATATTCAGGGCATTCAAAAGAAACAGCAACGTGAGACTGTGCACCTAGATTGTACACTTCATCAGGCTGCACATCTTTGATAATACGCGTTAGGTTCGATGAATCAGTCAGATCGCCGTAATGAAGAAAGAACTTTTGATTTTTTTCGTGATTATCTTGATAAATATGATCTACACGCTCTGTATTTAATGAAGACGCACGACGTTTAATACCGTGAACTTCATAGCCTTTTTCTAATAAAAACTCAGCTAGGTAAGAACCATCTTGGCCTGTTACACCTGTAATTAATGCAACTTTATTTTTTCCCATTATTTATTGTCTCTTAATTTATTTATATTAAACCTGCATTACAGGGATTGGATTTTATTTAGTGTGTTTACAACATATTGGAATGCAGATTCAAAAACATCAGCCTCTGCATAGCAACGCAATTCAGGCGCATTCCCTGAAGGACGTAAATGTATAATATTCTTATTATCTAGCGTTAATCTCAATCCATCCGTTGTATCAATTTTATCAACTTCCGCATTCTCTATACCAATTAGCTTAAGAAGTTCTTGTGGCGCTACTTTGCCTTTCGCAATTAAGGCTTGGCTTTTTTCTGTTGCGAAATTTTGAATACGATCACTATGAGTAAAACGCTGTGGTAATTCTTTTACTAACGCTGAAATTAACGTGTTTTGTGCTGCCATCAAAAGCATAATCACTGGAAGCACCGCATCTCTTGTTGGTAGCGCCTTTAATGGTTGGTCATTTAGTTCAACGTCACTTCCAAGAAGATAACCACCATTTGCTTCAAAACCTGCAACAGAACCGTATTTCATAGCTAAATTAGCAAACTCAGCAATGACATAAGGTGAGCCTATTTTGGTTCTTTCAACATGGGAGAAATGCTTACATAATTCAGCAGAAGTATTACAACTGACAGGTATTGCTAATGCTTCGATGCTTAATGCATCAGACGTTAATAGACCTAAAATGTCACCTCGTAACCAGTTGCCATTTTCATCCGAAACTAAAGGGCGATCTCCATCGCCATCGGTTGAGAATATCAGATCGAGGTTGTATTCTTTAGACCAGTTAATTGCTTTTAACGTATCTTCTTTTGAAACCGCTTCTGTATCAATGGGCACAAATTGATCACTACGATCTAAGCTAATGACTTCTGCACCAAACGCTTCAAATATTTTGTAGTAAAGATCACGCCCTGCACTTGAATGTTCATAGATACCAATACGCTTACCATTTAACCAGGGGGTATCAAACAAAGACGTATAACGCTCAATATAATCTTCAGCTGCTTTATTACTTACTGTCAACTCAGGTAATTCTGAAATATCTGTAAACGCAACTACTGCGTTTAAAATAGCTTCTTCATCAAGCTTACTAATTTCACCATCTGGACGATAAAATTTGAGACCATTTCTATCAAATGGAATGTGGCTTCCAGTAACCATAATTGCAGGAATTGCATCTTCTCGAGATACATAAGCCAATGCGGGTGTAGGCACAACACCATAATAGATAACTTCAATATCTAACTGCGTTAAAACTGATGCACAAGCTTGTGCCATTACATAACTGCTTGGCCGGTTATCAATTGCAATGGCAATTTGTTTAAATTCGAAGTTTGATTTTATTGCTGTAACAAAAGCCGCACTAAATGCACCGCATACATTTCCTGTAAACTGAGTAACTAGACCACGGGCACCACTTGTACCAAAAGCAACACCACTCTCTTTAATTACGGTTGAACTGATTAAATTAATTGACATACTTTCCCTTAGCTTCTGCCGTATCGGTCTTCAAAACGGACAATATCATCTTCACCAAGATAGCTACCTGTTTGAACTTCAATCATTTCTAATGGAATTTTCCCAGGATTTTCTAGTGCATGAATAGTACCTAAAGGAATATAAGTTGATTCATTTTCTGTAACAACAATAGTTTTATCACCATTAAGTACACTTGCCGTGCCTGATACAACAATCCAATGCTCTGAACGATGATAATGTTTTTGAATAGACAGCTTTTCACCTGGCTGTACTGTAATACGTTTTACTTGGTCTCTGACACCAGAATCAATAGCATCATATTTACCCCAAGGTCGGTAAACCTCACGATGTATTTGTTGCTCTGTTCGACCCGCTTCTTTTAATTTATTCACTATCTCTTTAACGTCTTGTACTTTATCTTTATCTGCTACTAATATTGCATCTTTGGTTTCAATCACAACTAAATTATCTACACCAACTGTTGACACCAACTTATTTTCTGCAAAAATGTAATTATTAGTTGACTCAACCGTAATTACGTCGCCTTTAATTACATTTTGGTGTTCATCCTTCTCTGATACATCCCATAATGCAGAGAATGAACCAACATCACTCCAACCTGCATCCATAGGCACGACCATTGCCGAATCTGTTTTTTCCATCACAGCATAGTCGATAGATTTATCTGGACAAGTTTCAAATATAGCGGGATCAACACGTGTAAACTCAACATCTTGTGAAGGAGCTGCGATCGCTTTTTTACATATCTCAAGTATTTCAGGTTCGAGTTTAGCTAGCTCTTCAAGATAACGACTTGCTTTAAAGATAAACATACCACTATTCCAGTAATATTCATTTGTCTCTAAATAGCTTTGAGCTGTTACTAAATCAGGTTTTTCAACAAACTCGCTTACTGAAAACGCATCGCTATCTTGTTTGCCAGCTTTGATATACCCGTAACCAGTTTCTGGTGCATTAGGTACAATACCCAAAGTGACTAATTTGTCATTTAGTGCAAATGATAAGGCTTTTTCAACTGAATTAACAAACGCTAATTCATTTTCTATAATATGGTCAGCAGCTAATACAAGTAATAATGGTTCGTCACCGACATCTGCCGTATTTATTGCTTGTAGCGCAGCAAGTGCTATTGCTGGCGCAGTATTTCGACCTACTGGCTCTAAGATAATACCACCATGTTCAAATCCACCTAAACGCATTTGTTCTGCTGCAATAAAACGATGATCTTCATTACATATGAGAATGGGGGCTGAATGTTCAAGATTAGAAAGTCGAGCTACCGTTTGCTGCAACATCGACATATCACCAGTCACACTCAAAAATTGTTTAGGATAAAGTTCACGAGAAAGTGGCCATAAACGAGACCCGGTACCGCCAGCCATAATTACAGGGGTGATCATATTGAATTCCTAATCCTTATTTTAATGTGGCATTTATTTAACTGATGTCAAAATCAGCTTGTTTGCTGTCTTGAAAATACCATTTAGTATGGTTATGGATTTGCGAGTTATTTTCTAGCTCATATTCTGAAAACCATTGATACGATGAGTGCTGTTCTAACGGTAAACTTGATAGATCTTCAACTATATTGATTTCATAAGCCAAGACTACATAATGCGTTGTAAAGTCACCTTCAGAAAAGTTATCATCATAAAAATGCTGATATATGCCTTTGAACTTTGATTCAGCGCAATCCAAACCTAATTCATCTTTAATGAGACGATTAAACGCTGAGGCAAAGGACTCATCTTTTAAAATCCGTCCACCAGGTACAAACCAAGACCCTTGAGCTGGACGGTTTAGGCGCTTTCCAAGTAAGACTTTATCTTCGCTATTACGTACGATAAGGTCTATTGAAATAAGTGGGGTTGACTCGATGATGGTCTTAAATGTATCTAGGGGAAGCATGTCTATTCCACCGGCCGATGTTTATTGCATAACATAGTTATGTATTGGTCAATCTCAGTTTACCTACACCACTGAGACACTTTTTATTCATTTTGAGACAGTCTATTTTGGGACAATCCCTTATAAAACCTAGATTTTACTGACTTTTTAAAAACCGCCCCAATAGGTCGCCAAAAACACTTTCAACCTTTAGGTTTACCATATAACTTGCTAGCCACTCGCATTTAGGTACGCTACCGCCCTTAGGTTTGGCTCCTAAAGGCAAGGTAAAACCACTTTCTAAGGGGTTTTACACGGTTCTAATTAGTGAGAATTTTAGCAAAACAGACGCACATTAACCAGTGTATAATTTCCCCTTATTAGTCAGACAGTTGCCACGCATTTAACCACCGGTGACATTGTACTTCTGCAGGTGCTGGGTTCCTATGTGGTAGCTGTTTTCTTGTGCTGCATCGCAGTAGCGTTTTTCTATGTCAATGAAAATATTGCCGTTACGGTACAGCGAGACGAAGCTTGGGTTATTGTGGTTTGCTTTCGGCTTGATTGCTTTTGATTGGCTACGCTTGGTTTGAAGCCGTTGAGAGCGCATCTGCTTTTATTGATTTCGCTTTTATTGAGGTTTCGCCGCTTGTGTTTGCTTAACTGCTTTTGCTTGCTTAGCCGCTCTTGTTTGATGGAAAAATGATGATGAGCTCTGCTTCTCCTTGGCTTGGGTGCTTCTTCTTAGCCATCCATCCACAAAGTGGCCAATGTGCTCAAAGGGTTTGCGCTTATCAGGGGTGATGTACAGTCACGCTTGCATGGCATTCAGTTCTTGCAGCACATCTAACTTTGGGTAGGTGCGTGTCTTTGTTGCGTAATTCAGTGGAACTAAATCCAGAACCTACGATCTGCTCAGCTACATTCACTCCCTCTCGTAGCCCTATGCCTAAACCTCGTTATAAAACAA
>NZ_JBGONI010000055.1:0-15675 GCF_041439035.1 Vibrio sp. 1F263
CTAAAAAGGACATCAAGCCACTACTTGCAGTTGCCAAGAAATCGCGTAAATACCAATGGTTGAAGTAATATGATTCAATCGCCTTCCAGCAATCTGTGCTTAATCTTCACCAAGGCTTTAATAACTTCTTTAATCCGAAGTAGAAAGCGAAGTAGAAACGCGACAGAGGCTCCTTCGGGGCGAGTCCAATACACGGCAGAGGGACGAGCCTAATACTTAGTGGGAGAATCTGCTAGTTCTATGCCAGAGGAAGACATAAGTCGTAATCGAGTGAGTGTTACCACCCAACCCTCAGATTTCTTCTTTTCGAATCAGGGCAGGTAAAGCTCTCTCTAAACTTGGGGCCAGTTCAATTAGCCCGCTTGGGGTTTTCCGACCTAGAATTAGGTTTAATTATGCCGAAAGGTTATGCAAAAAGGAGCGTATGATTTGCCTTTTGCCGTTGTAGAAGACTAAGAGCTATAAGGTTTATCACGTCTGACGTAGGCTAAGGTCGCCCTTTCACGAATTAAGGAGGGCGTTAAAGGGAGAGGTTCTAGGCGGGATCGGCGAAGTTAAGGTGAACACCGTAACAATCTGAGCATGTGTGAATGCCAAATCAAGTGATGTGTTCTGCTGGGGTTCTGAGCAAAATAGGAAAAAGAAAAAAACGACATATGAGATCGTTGATGGTTACTGTCATGGAAGCTGGCCGGGAGCAAATAATGAGAAAATAAAACACTGCTCTCAACGGATCTTGTGGGACTTCCCTTTCGATATCAACCTCTAATCCATCAAGTAACGAGCTTAAAACCTAAAGAACATGAGTACTGCTGAGGACATTTTTCTGTTGAGATGTAACCAGTTCCGCTATTGGCATGCAAGATTCCCAAATCGTCTACTAATTAGATGGAGGATGAATTTTTCGGGGAAATGTGTTCAATACCCCGATCAGCTGTAAATCGTAGAACGATTAACAAGGATGCCGTGTTCGGCCAACGTATAACTTAGATTGGCAGAGCTCAAAGTCGTAGAGGCATACCAGCGAACACACCAAAGAAGGAGGTTAGGGCGAAGTTTTGCCATTTGAACTCAAAGTTGGCCAGAGGGCGGGATTCGTTAAAACTCTCTTCTGTATATACATTATTACTGCGCTTTTCTAAATTTTTCATTATAAATTATAAATTAATTATTATAAAAATAAAGATTAAATATATATTTTATTATTGTGATAAAATATGGGATATAATATATGAAATTTCTAAAAACAAATTCATTTAAAAAACTATGTTTACTCGCTTTTTTATTTAATATTAATAGCGCTTTTTGCTCTTCCACTGGACCTAGAGAGGAACCTTTTTCGAGGCTTTATCTTGAAGGCACCTATGTGAATTTATCGCCAAATTCTAAAATATACGCCAATAATAGAATGCAGGCCGAAATTGAAATTTATTATCAGTTGAAATCTAATTACACGTTTGACAATGTAAGTCTCAAAAAACTCTATACGGCGGAAACGATTGACTCGCTCTCCGTCTCAGATTCTCACAGCGGGTATGTATTAGATATCAGGCTTGAGGATGGAAGTAACCGAAACAGACGAAGAGAAGGCTATAGGAGTGTTTCTAAGTTTGTTTCAGGTAACCGTGCAGATGTTTATCATCTGTGTGTCCAAGCGACGGCCACCAATAATATCACTGGTGAATCTCTTACCCAAAATACTTGTAATGGAACCACAAACAAATCTTCTGCCATCGTCGAATTGTTGACCCCAAGAACCTTTACCAGTTCAGATTTTACCTACGAAACAAGCAATAGCGGATGGAGTGATGGGGCCATTCTTCATCTCAAGAAGTATAAGCCTAACAATTTTACGCTCCAGAAAGTTTGGCAAGAAGGGGGGCTGAGATTAAATAATGACCACCATAGGTTGCTGGGGACTTATAGCAACAGCCAGTCCTCTTCCGCCTTATACTGGATATATGATACAGATGCTGGCCATATCAACATACCATTTTCAACTACCTATGACACTGGCTGGAAAGACCGGGTTGTCTATGGCGATCTCAATACAGATGAGGCCATTATATTCGTCAGCTCATTTGGGCGCGGTATTTACAGCAGCAACTCTGCTAACATCTCTAAAGCATTTCCTCCCTATGACTGGAACCAAAGTATTAGTCCTGATGGAAAAATAGTGTATTTCGAAGATAAATTTGGCAATAGAGGATACTTTAGTTTTTCAAGAACTAGCTACAATGATTATTTCGAGGAAGGGTACTATTTAAGAAGAATACATAGTGAACATAATTAATCGGTGATTAATAAAATGTCTTTTTTATCGAATGCACATAACTTCTCAATTATTAATAATTCAGGTGTCGATCCTAGGACTGGGGCTTATATATGTTCAATAAGGCTCGCTGATTTTCTATCACATAAAACCGTAGGTTCTCCCATTTCCTTGGTATTAAACTATCGTGCCGAAAGTGTTCGAGATGAAGGGTTTGGGAGAGGCTGGCTTCTTTCTTTCAGTCGTTTTGAAAAAGAAGATAGTATTATTTACCTGAGCTCAGGCCAAAATTATAAAGCGATTTATAATCATCAGACTAATGAATATAAACTCCCATACAGAAAAATTAAAGATATTAAGTTACTCTATTCTCTCAGTAATAATGAAATTAATGTTATCTATAAAAGTGGGATTGTAGAATCGATAGACTATGAAACGGGAGCCTTGAAAAAGATCACCTCCATCCAAGGCTTGGAAACAACATTCCACTATAGAGAGAGTGACCAAACTAGCAAATTGTGGAAAATAACGGATGGCTCAGGAAGAGAATTACGGATAGATTATTGGTCTGAAGACTTAAAAACAACGGTCACACAGGTTGTAGGTGGAGAAACCTATCAAACACTGGTTGTTGATAAAGAAAGCAATGGTATTTATAAAAGATTAACAACGCTTCATTTACCTGATGACGAGTCGAATATCACTTTTGAGTACGAATACCTGAGTAATATTAACTATGATCTCCTGACAGTCTTTTCTCATCCCAGTGGCCTGAAAGAAATCCTCACTTACCAAAATGAAGGGCACAGCTTTCCGAGCGGTGGGCCGGTCAGTAAAGTCCCTTATGTGACTATGCATCGATTTGTCGCTGGGAATAATCAACCTGACCGAGTAACAAACTATACTTATTCAGATAAAAACTATCTCGGTTTTGCTAGTGAAGCCGCGTTCGTCAATGGAGAAGATACTCTATTCAAATCTAGGAGTGACTATGAGTATAGTAGTGTCGAGAAAATAAATAGCACGCAATCCATAACACGGTCTTATAATAAATATCATTTACAAAAATCTATAGAATATCGCCACAATGAGGTTCTTTACAGAAAAGAAGAGTACGTTTATTACGCGGAGATAAATACCAGTATTGAGCATCAACCAGCCAATTACTCATTTCTGAAGGAAAAACATGAAACTCACTATGAAGATTCTGATTCTAGAACGTTTGTCCATAAGTATCAGTACGATGATTATGGGAATCAAACCTTAATTCGAGAGATAAATGGTGATCAAACGAAGCGAGTCTATTACACCTCTTCAGGAGAGGGTCAAGCATGCCCTCCAGAGCCTAATGGGTTTGTTGCCTTCCTGCAGGAAGAAACTTTCCAGCCAGCTTCCTCTATTACTAGTCATGAACAAGAGAGGAAAAGTGTCTTCACCTACCAATCCTTACCCCGCATCGGAGGAGGCAACTTTGTCGTCCTTAAACATGAAGAGAGCTCTCTGAGTCGTGTAGATTATGTTTACTTTAACAATGTTGAAGAGCTTACTCATGGTCAATTACAAAAAACCTCTACTTTTATCAATGATTTTGTTTCACGAAAGGACTTGTCGTACCGTTATACCGACCAAGATGTTGAAATTACAAGCGCACTAACAACACATGATAATTTAGTCGTTACCACCCAAGTCAAGCATGATTTAAAGAGTGGTGAAGCCGTTCAGTGGGTCGATAGTGAAGGAGTTATCTCAAGTTGTCGATACGATCTTCTTGGTAGGCGGACTCGAGAGATAAAGGCGGAAGGGACGGATTATGAAGCGGTAGTGAAGTATGTCTATCGTGTTGGTGATGGGCTCAATCAATTGAAGAGCATAGAGCCTACCGGTATCCAAAGCGTCGAAGACTACAACAATGCAGGCAAGGTCATTAAGACAAAACGAAGTGATCTTAATGGTCAACTCATCGTGTTGAGTGAACTCAGCTATAACAGCCTGGGTCAATTGATTGAGCAGCAAGAATTTGATAACTTTTCGACCAGTTCTTCAATGGTAACTAACTACGAATACGATGCCAGAGGCAACCTTAGTAAAATCACCCACCCAGAGGGAAGGATAGAAGTCATCAAGCAAAACCCCGTCAAGATGACTATAAACTATTCGATACAAGGTTTGCTTTCAGAAATTCGTTCTTTTGATTTAATGGGTAACTTATTAACAAAGGAGCTGCTCAACAGTCATGGGAAACGGTTAGCGTTTTTCCAGAATACTTATGATGCCTTAGGCAACTTGGTGTCGAGCACAGACCAGAAAAGTCATACTGTTGAATACACCTATGATACCGCAGACCGAGTTGTTTCAACACGTCAAATCTACGATGGTGAAACGCTTGAAATATCAAAAAAATACGTCCGTTACAGCCATGATCTTTTGCCTGTTGAAACCAGTGTTAATAATAAAACCATTGGGATTAGGGTGTATGACGGGCTATCTCGCATGGTATCTGAAGTGTCGAGTTCTGGAACTGAAAAACAGTCTTTTAGCGGGGCTTCTCCAATTCCCACGAGGGTTGTTATGGCGGATGGTAATGAACTCGAGATAACGTACAATAAGTATTTGAAGAAAGCCACGGCCTATAATGTTTCAGGCAACGAAGCGTTGAATGTCACCTATCACTACGACGCAAAATCTGGTCATCTAGTACGTGCAGAGAATAAAAATCTCATCAGTGCTTATGTGTACTTTAAAGATGGGATGACGAGAGAGGAGATGGCGTTTTTCCCCAATACGTCTGTTAGACTTTTTAGCTTTGAACAATATCACCTTTCAGGCAGGCTGGATTTTAAGCACGATTATTTTGGTAACGTCGTTAGATACAGCTATGACCGCTACGGAAGAATGTTTTATATCGAATATATTAAGCAAGATTCGAATAATGAGAGTGTCCATACATTCAGCACTTTAAATTATGATCACTATAGTCGCTTGGTCGGATGTGATACTTATAGGGGAAATGATCACCTTCAAATTAAACTAGAATTAAACGATGTCGGACTAGAAACGAAAAGAAGTGTTCATCTAAACTCTCAATTACAGTTTTCTTTGCAACAAGTTTATAACGATGAACTTCAAATCAGCCTAAAGACACTCGAAAGAGACAACAAAACAACGGTTGAAAAAATGTCATACGATGATTTCCATCGACTAGTTGATTATCAGTGTGATGGCTTTGAACACCCCAAAGATACATTTGGCAACAAAATCATTCGACAGCAATATAGTTATGACTTGTACGGCAATATAACCAAACTTATCACGTTTTTTTCAGACGGTACCGACAATATTTGTACATATACTTATGATACTGATGACGTGGTGCGTCTTACGTCAATCTCTAATACCCACATTAGCTACTCTGAATCGGCTAACTTAACTTATGACACATCAGGAAACATAACTAAAGATGAGCGGGGGGCGCTTTATCATTATGACGCTCTTGGTCAATTGAATTCAACTTCTCTGCCTATTAACAACAAGTCTTATCAATTCGAATACGACGCTCAAGGGCGTGTAGTGGCGCAAATTGGGCAAGACGAACCCAAGATGGAGCTTTATTATCAAGGTGACCAGATAGTCAACGAATTATACGATGGATGGCACACTTGTTACCATAACGTGGGTGGTTTATGGACGGACCGTACTATTTCTTCGTACCTCAAGTTTAATATCAGCCCTTCAAATTATGATACCTCGGTGCATCTTGCTGAACATCAATACTTACTAGGAAACGCCCAACATAGTGCTATCGCTACTCTAACCTCACACCATGGCGATGATACTATTTCGACAGAATACAAAATGTACACCCCCTATGGACAAGGTTGAGGTGAAGGCGTGATTTATAGAGGAAATGTTTATCATGAATAAGAATTATGGTTCATCCGGTGTTAATCAAAGATATATAGATCTATCAAAAAGAACTTTTATCAAGTATTCCACCTCATTGGCTGCTTTATCCCCGTTTATTTACTTTACTCCAAGATTTCTCTTAGCTGGCGAAGCCTTTAAATCAAAATTTGAATCTTCAGGGTTAATTGTGCCTGTTAAATTTTCTCAGAGTCGGTTAGGTTTTAATGGCGAACGTGAGATTAGCGACATTGGTTCAGGGCTATATCATTTAGGCAATGGTTTTCGGATTTATAGTTCAGGTTTGACTCGCTTCCATTCTGCAGATGTGTTGAGTCCTTTTGGAGAGGGAGGGAGTAACTCCTATAGCTATTGTTTTGGCGATCCTGTGAATTTGCGTGATCCCAGCGGAAAGTTTGCGATATCCAGTTTAATTATAGGGGCGATTGTAGGGGCAATTCTAGGGGCGGGCATCTCCGCAACTGCAGAAGGAATTCGTGCGATAGTGACGGATACGCATTTTGAATGGGAACAAGTTGGGATTGGGGCCGCACTTGGCTTTATCTCAGGAGGATTTGGCGCGGCAGCAACGGGAGCAAAAACCAGTGTACAAGTGGGCCTCGCGATTGCTGATGCTTCTGTGTCAAGTGCAGTTAGCTTTGGTCTTGAATTGGCGACTGGCTCAAGTGCCAAAGATGCCGCTTTAAATGCGGGAATTGGGGCGGTAATAGGCCTTGTAACGTTTGGGGCAGGAAGAGGGATCGGGGTGGCTCGTAGCAGAAGAGCATTGATGGCTACACGACGCCAAGCGATGGAGATGGTTGAGTTAAGACATTGGTCCCCTCTTGAAGATCTCACGACCATAACAAGGCAGCGCTCACCAGGTTATCAAAGAACAGCAGCTATCTACAGGAGCGCCGACGATTATGTCTACAGCCATGGGGGGATTGGGTTAACCATGACGCCAGATGGTTTTAAAACAGCTGGACGGCTTGCGGAGTATCTACCAGAGGGCGCGCGAAGCGTTCAGAGGTTTAATTTGCAAACCTGTTTCGGGGCGACCGGAGGAAGCATGTTTTCTCAAGGGCAGGCTTTAGCCAATCATCTAAATACTAGAGTGGTTGCTTGGCCAGGTAACTACGTCCGCAACCTACCCGCAACTTCAGGGAGAGTGTTCAGACCTCAAGCCCCTGCATTAGCCAGGGTGACCAATAGCTTCAATACCGCGGCTGGTAACCTGAATAAACTCGTCATTTATGGTAGGAATCCGTCTTGGTTATGATAGTTAGAATGACAGTAATTTTTAACTAATGTGCTTTTTTACAAAAAATCTAGAGGTAAGTTGGTGGGGATAGGGGTTGTTGCCAAATTTGGGTAAAAGTAAAAAACTTCTGTCTGGCCTTTTGCCGAGTCCCGTCCTATGGCTAACTTTTAGTTCAAATGGAAACATAATATTCTCCCAGTTTGGTTGTTTATTTCATTATTGTAGCGGATTACTACAGGTGGATGCCGGCATTGCAACTGAGCTTGAAGCAGCAGCGAGTGAGAGCGTCCGGTTATTGGTTCTTTATCATCGAGGGGGAATTCACGCTCAAGCGATAATGTAACACTCTTCTTGTCTGGGCCTTCATTAGTATTAGAAGTGCTTATCTCACTGGCATATGACACTTTTAACATTGAAGGTTGCAACCCGATCGCTGTCGCATTCGCAATGAGCAACCTAGGCTCGGTATCACCTTGTTGAACAAAACCAGCAGAACGGGCTGGTAGGAGTAACTCTAACTCGAGGGGCGAGTCGTTGGGGATGATGCTTAAAATCGGTGTGCTTGGCTGCCCACTTTGGCTTGATAGGCAAGATAAAATGGCGACCACCTAAGTTAGGTGTGTTAGTAGAGGGGATGACGAGCGGAGATTGCATTGTGTTTGCTGAAGTCAGTCGAATTGCACGTTCAACGTTACAAGTACTAGAGGTACTCGAAGTGTGCATGAAAAAGAAAATTAATGTCTATATTGCAAAGGAAAACTTACAGTTATATGGCTCGAGGCAATCTCATATCACCGCTAAGGTGCTAGGAATTGCGGCAGAAATCGAGCGTGAGTTGATCTCGCTGAGAACGAAGGAAGCGCTCGCCGCCAGAAAGAAAAACGGAATGATTCTCGGAAGACTGAAGGGCCAAGCCGAGAGGGTGAAGCGCCGAGTACGCTGCGTGACTATATGAAGCTAAGGGTTAAGAGAGTTATGAAAAGTGTTTGGCGGGAGACATGTGCTTACCAAAAACGGCTGCAATAATGAGGAGCTCTTGTTTTCGAATGTAGTAAATCACATGGTGCTTCGAAGGAAAGCGGAAGTAGTCTTGGCCCAACTCTGAAACTTCTATGCCGATCAACTTATTGCTAGCCAGTAATTCCATTGATTACTTTAGTTCTGAAAAGTAAGTGGTCCATTGTGTTTGCCCCCATCGCTCTAATGTATAGCGACGAATATCAATGAGATCAGACTGCGCTGCATAAGAAAGCTTATATTGCGTCATTAATCAAATTTACCTTGGTCAAGTGCATTCATGAAATCGTCACCGTCGACTAGGTTATCTGATAGAAAATCGGCCTCTGCTTGTTCGAAGCGCGATTTCACCACCATCAATTTCAGGGCTTCAAGTTGCTCATATTCTTCACAAGACATCATCACCGCAACCGGTGAACCGTTCTTATTGATTTGTACGGGTTCACGTTGAGCCTTCATTAGTAAATCGCCAAATTTAGTTTTAGCTGTATTAGCAGTAAGTGATTGCATAATATTCTCCTTTTCGTTCATTATAAACGAATCTAACGCTTTAACTGATTTGTATGATTTTAGTTATACGGTTAATCCAATGGCGTGTCCATAAAGGTGTAATTTAGTGGATACGACTTGTTACCCCTCTCAGAACTGTCCAGTTAGTCTTTTAAATGTATATGTACACTTAATTAAAACTATCTTAATGTTCACTTTAGGGTTCATTTCATGAAAATTGGCTATGTCCGTGTCAGTATTCAAGACCAAACGCTCGACGTTCAACTTGAACAGGTTAAAGCTATAGGTTATGAAAAATTCACCAAGAGCAAGCGAGGGGGGGAATCCCCAGAGAGAGAACTGCTTAACCTGTTGCTGGACTTTGCGAGGGAAGGGGATGTTATTCACGTTACTAAAGTCGACCGTATTTTGATCGTAATACCATTGATGCTTTGCAAATTGCTGAGCAGCTAGCGAGAAAGAAAGCCGGTTTGGTCTTTCATTACTTGGGCGATTTGGATATTAACAGTGATGTGGGCAGAGCGCGCGCTCAGAAGGGAGGCACCTCTAAGACGCTCACCAACTCATTCAAGAGATTGCAAACCAAGGCATGAATAAACTGCGCTCAGTAAAGAGTTAGGGTGTAGTCGGACGACTGTTTATAAGGTCTCGGGATAAAAGTGTAGGTGAATTTGTAAAAAATCGTATTTTGCAGGGCAGCAGGAAGATATATGTTAACTTCAAATTAAACCTTTACAAAAACGAGATAATGGATAATAATGTTATCGCTCTGTTGTTCAGAGTTATTAAATGAAACATCAAGTTGTAAAAGTAAAACCCTCAGAATTCCTCGTTATTGTTGTTTTCCTCAGTGTTTCCCTTAGCTTCATAGATACATTAAATAATTCCAGCTCTCAGCGCATCGCATTTTGCGATTAATTTTTATCTTATATAAGGGACACAATATGTCTAACAAAACAAATGGCGTAGTAAAATGGTTTAACGAAGAGAAAGGTTTTGGTTTTCTAACTCAAGACAACGGCGGTGCTGACGTATTCGTTCACTTCCGTGCTATCGCATCTGAAGGTTTCAAGACTCTTAAAGAAGGCCAACAAGTGTCTTTCGAAGTAGAGCAAGGCCAAAAAGGTCTTCAAGCTGCAAACGTTGTAGCTGCATAAGATTTTAAGTAGGCGCGAGCGGAGATACCGCTTGCGTCACTTCCCCCATCTTAGAGTACTTATTTATAACTCCCCACGAAAATATCCAATATTCTCCCAATACTTTTTGTATTTGTCGTTACGTTTCTTATTTACTTCGTTTTTATAAATAAAATTATTAATATATCTCAATAGTAGTATCTCTAAAAGACTGCTAGCTTCGTTATATCTAACGAAAATAAATAAGGATCAACCATGTCTCGAACAACAGGCCGTAAACTTTTTTGGTTTCAACAACAAAAGAAAAAAACGATAAATAATAAATAGGAATAGTATGAAGATCACATTTAATTTATTTAAAGATAATCTCTCTTGGGGTGGGATTATTCACCAACTTAATGGTGATGTTTTAAGGCGCCACGTGTTAGTGAGCGGAAACGTGGATGATATGAATATTAAATTTTCATACTGCGAAACGACTTTAACAGGCAGCATTACTGATCAACATGATTGTGTACTTGGTGATTTTAGTATTTTGGCTTAAATCTAAAGCACAGGCTTGTAATTAAGCTTACTAATAATTGATTACACAGTTGTCCGACTGAACCCTAACTCTTTGTTGATTGTGTGCTTGATATCTTGCTCCGTAGGCTATTGACTACTTTGGTAAAGCGGCTTGTTAGGAAATCGGTCGACATGCATTCCTCGGCTCGTAATCGCCCCCTGATTTCATTGTAATACAGCAAGATGCGCTTCTTCATATTTCAGCGGAGGCGGAAATTGTGGTGTAAATGACTCTATATGCACCTCTATTTATAAACCCTAGCCCTTAAAGTGCTTTATCAAATACTTCGGGCGTAATGTTAATATACCAATCTAAATTTACTTTCTTGCGCCTGATTAGCCCTCGCTCCTCAATAATTTCACAAGATACGCGGAAGTTGTTTGGAGGGACCTCTCTCCTAAGAAGTTGGTTAATAGCATGGTTGACCACCGTAGACTTACCTTCTTTGACTCCCTTCACGAATCCCTTTGCCAAACAACTTAATATCTCTTTTTGGATTTGGCTGAGTCTTTGATTTCTCATTTCATATTTTTATTATTCCTTGTAGCAATGATTAAACTTTAAATTTGAGAAGGAGGGTATGTTGTTTGGGTATACCTTATTGTCACTAGTTGAAAATTGCACCTAACCATTAAATGTCATAATATAAATGACATACCTATTTAGATCATAACCTAAAAGTCACTTAATCAAAATTATGTACATATTTGGATACTTAAGAGCATCAACTATCGAACAAGATGCAGAAAGAGCAAAAAAGACCTTATCAGAATTTGTTGAACAAAAAGGACTTCGTATTGCTGCTTGGTATGTTGAGCAAGAATCTGGCGCTTCGTTGCAAAGACCTAAATTACTGCAATTATTAAGTGATGCTAAAAAAGGGGATTTGATCATGATTGAGCAGATTGATCGACTCTCTCGTCTAAATGAATCTAGTTGGTCTAAATTGAAAGAAATGCTGTACGAGAAGGAATTGAAAGTCATTAGCTTGGATTTACCAACTAGTCACATCGCCATGGCTCCTGAAATATCCGATGAGTTCACGAATTCGATGATTAAAGCGATCAATAACATGATGATGGATATGCTCGCGGCGATTTCTCGTAAAGATTACGAAGATCGACGTCGACGCCAAAAGGAAGGCATAGATAAAGCTAAGACAATGGGCAAGTATCGAGGAAGAAGGCCCGATTTAGAGTTGCACGAACAAATCTACAAACTTCGAGTTCTTAAGGAGATGAGCATCAATGAAACAGCTAAGTTTGTGGGAGTGTCACCACGAACGGTCGTTCGTGTCGTCAAAAGAATGAGAGTTGAGCGTAACGAGAGCTAGGCATGTCTCACATCAAGTTGGGCCGGAATCGAGCAATTTTATAGCAGAAAGCGAAGTGATAGCGCTATTCGTGAGGGTTGTCTTCGTAAAGCAGGAGCCTCGCCCTTAAACTAGCAAGGCTTTATACTTTCTCGGCTAATGAGAAAGTTGTGCTAGTTCGTCTTTATTCAATCCTGTGACATCCATAATGGCTTCCTGATCTAGACCATTAAGCATCATCTTGCGCGCCATCTCCTTGAGGGCTTCTTGGCGTCCTTCTTGGCGTCCTTCTTGGCGTCCTTCTTGACGTCCTTCTTGGCGGCCACGTTGCTCGCCTTGTTGGCGCAATTGTTCTGCAATAGTCATAAGTGTGTCCTCGTGTTTCGGTACTGATGAGGCTAGTGACGTAATTAACGCCTCTAGGTTGTTCGTTTCACCCACTTGGAGTAAGTAGCTCATCAATGACTGTACTTGCTTATCTGTAGTGTAATCGGTTAAGAGCAATGTGACCAGAGGCTCAAAGAAATCCATGATATCCCGATGCCTTGCGTGCTTTTGGACAAGCTCAAGCAATGCGATGCGGCGATGCTGCATTATCTCATCATCGGAGATGACCGTGACATCGACTAATGGAAAATCTTGAGTATAGAGCGCTTTAGCTATAAGAGGGTTAACGAACCCTTTTAACCAATTCATCTCATACGGGTAGGGCGAGACCTTACCATGGTAAAACTGCAACGGGATCACCAGAGGTAAACGCTCATGGCCAGCTTCAATATGTTGCTGCATGGCGGCGATAGCGTAACGCATTAGTCTGAATGCCATGTGTTTATCTGATCGACTCTGGTGCTCGATTAACGCGTAGACGTAACCTTCCCCCTGAGACGTTGTAAGAGAATAAAGGACATCCGAATAGTAAGGCCGTAAACTTTCTTCAATAAAGCTGCCTGATTCGAGTTTTAGGGTCGTCAAATCACAGATTTCACGCAGCTCAGCAGGCAGGTGAATATCCAATAAGTCCTTAGCGGTTTCTGGATGAGTGAGAAACTGCTTAAAGAGGGCATCATGTGGGGTTGGCGTGGTCTTTTTCATTTTATTATCCTAACACCAAATGAGTTAAATCAGTATCACGATAGGGATTCTGCGCTAGCTTAATTTCTGCTCACGCATCAATTTAGATTATTTAATGTGATTCCCAAGGGAGGTTGACGGGGGAGTGTAAAATGAGAGCAGAGTGCAACAATAGTTAGCCACGCCTAACATTAAGTAGGCTTTCTAACAAAACTCTATTAATCGATTAGGTTTGTAGTAGAAAGCCCCTCTCAATTAGGCCTTTTTCTACAGCGAGATTTATATGCTATAAACGCTGTAACAACAATGGTTAATTGACTAACATGTATCGCTCGGGGATGTTTTAAAATCATCAAATTTTAAGATTAGGTTTTTTGGTGAAGTTTGTGTTTTGGGGAGTCACACTTGGAGTTCTGTAAATAAGTGTACGTTATGAAGCCAAAGTCAAAATACCAAGGGTAGCGAGTAAACAAGAGACTATTTTCGTTTTAAGGTTCGTGCGCTCTTTTAAAAAGAAGTAACCAAAAAGAATATCGAGGATGAAGGCTCCTTGGAATAAAACCATGACTAAACTAAAAGCGCTAGTGTTAAGCACTTTTAAGAGAAAATAGTAGCTTGCTGTTCCGCAAGTGGCTGTTATTACGGCGTTAAATAGAACTTTTTTGATTAACCTATAATGAACTTTAAATAGTAGAGGCGTCAAAAAAGCGGTTCCAGAAAAACCGATAAAAAGGATAACGCTAGTAGGTAAGTACAACGTAAGTACTTTATCAAAACCAATGGCTAGAGTGAGAAAGATTGGCGCGAGCCACGCGTGTAGATTGTTTGAAAAAAGAAGATTCATGTTGTTACTTGTGCTGATGAGCAGTGAAGCGACAAGTATCAGTATAACGCCAGTCATTTGAAGGAAAGTCAGTGTCTCATTTAAAAAGCTAACCCCGAACAGAGCACTCCAAATGATCTTTGTTTTAGAGATTATCGAGACAGAGCCTAATTCAATTGAAGCACGAGCCCTAAAGGTTGAGTACGCAAACCCAAGCCATGAGAAAACACTGAATATACTTAAAAGCAACAGCTCCCAAAGTTCACTTGTATTGTCGAATTTTGTAGGGATTTGTTCGATTTCGAAGATAACAAACAGAGCAGCCAGTAAACTGCATGTAATTTGATAGGCTATTAAATATTCATTACATAAAGGATTTTTCTTAAGAAAGACTCGTGAAATCCATTTGTCTAATGAACTTAAAGTCATAGCTAGAGCTAATATAGTGTAGGAACTTATCATTGTTTCTCAATGTGAATCGAGGTCTTGCGTTTTATGAGTTCAAATAGTTTTCGGTTATTGGGGCTACTCTCTTCTCCTTTAGTAATAGCAACGTGATTATAATCAGTTTCAATTTTAGCTATGAAATTTGGAATGACGTTTTGAAGCATGAGTAATTCGAAAATAAACTTACTTAAAGGAGTTCCAGGAAGTAACTCTTTATTTTGAAACTCGCCCGGCCAGTGCGCCCACCCCCAATCTTTTATGACGTATATCCCACCTGACTTTAGATAAGGGAATGATGTCAAGAAAGCGGCTTTTGTTGGTTCATATAAATGGTTGTAATCATCAATAATTAGATCTACATTTTTTGTGGGGAAGTGTGATTCTAATATTTGAATGACCTTGTCTGTATGCTCTTGCTTTACTCCACAATAAGGCTCTATTACAGAGTGTGCTGAAGACCCCTTTCGGTATTGACTTAAGGCTGGATGCTCTTGGCGTTCGTCTATGCCTATGATGGAGTCAGGGGTGAAAATCTTATCGAGTAAAACGAGACTAGCACCGTGATATAACCCAAACTCAATAATGTTCTTGGGGGTCAAAGGAGCACAGATTCATGCCATTGATTTGGCGAATGAAGGATCTTTAACTAGAACGAAACTATTTTCCGTAGTTTTCTTTTTTTGACTTCCCCAAGAAACCAAATGAAATTCAACTTCGTCAATAGATAAGCGTTCTTCATTATGCCAGCGTATTTTATCCCAAGGGTCGTTATAATTATCCATGTCTTATTATGGGCCTGATAATTTTTGACCTGTAATTCTAGGGTATGCCTTGAGTTGTAATTAATAAATTATTAGTAAATTAATAATTTCATTGGTATTTATATTTTATTCTCCCTGGAGCGTTTTAATTTATTTAACACTTCTTTCGAAAATTTAGAGAAAGATAGAGGGAACATCATGGATAAGTCCGAGCTAATATTAAAGACCACTAAGGAATTAAAAGAAATAGCTGAATCAGGGGCTAATAAAATTGCATTGGCCATGCAAGAAGCAACAAAAGCTAATTACATAAATTTTGTTTCGATGCTTTATCACTACTCTGTCCCAGGAGAAGCTCAATTAAATAAAGCAGCTTTAGCTTCACCTACAGCTGAGATGCAAAGGTTATTCTCTACGATGGCTGAAGAAGAGGCTGATCACGACATTGTGGCGATGAAAGATATGAAATCGATGGGTTATAAAATCGGAATCGAAGATGAATTGGTTTCTAGCTACCACAGACAATGGGATAATTTCACAGAAGGGCTTTGTTGCGTAATTAAATTTAAAGATAGAACAACCCCGTTTCGCGTATTT
>NZ_JBGONI010000056.1:0-14388 GCF_041439035.1 Vibrio sp. 1F263
AGATACGAGATACGAGATACGAGATACGAGATACGAGATACGAGATACGAGATATTATTGAGAAATGGAGCAGAGAAGGTAAAGAAAAGTGCCAAATATCGTGGTGCAATTCTTATGTCGGTCTCCTAATTCTACAGATACAAAAAAGCCGAGCTAATGCTCGGCTTTTGTATTAAGAATCTAGTATAGATTACTCAGCAGCTTCTTCAGCAGCTGGGCGGTCTACAAGCTCAATGTAAGCCATTGGAGCTTTATCACCAGTACGGAAACCACATTTAAGAATGCGAGTGTAACCACCTTGGCGAGCCGCGAAACGCGGGCCTAGTTCATTAAATAGTTTTGCCACAACTTCGTTATCACGAGTGCGAGCAAATGCAAGACGACGGTTAGCAACACTGTCTGTCTTAGCTAGGGTAATCAATGGCTCAATTACGCGACGTAGTTCTTTTGCTTTAGGCACGGTAGTTTTAATAACTTCGTGACGAACAAGAGAGCTAGCCATGTTGCTGAACATCGCTTTGCGATGACTGCTGTTGCGGTTGAGTTGACGACCACTTTTACGATGGCGCATGACCTAATCCTTCTAACTTTTCGATTAATCTTCAGCGATTGACGCTGGTGGCCAGTTTTCTAGGCGCATGCCTAGAGAAAGACCACGTGAAGCAAGCACATCTTTAATCTCTGTAAGAGATTTCTTACCAAGGTTTGGCGTTTTAAGTAGCTCAACCTCAGTGCGCTGTACAAGATCACCGATGTAGTGAATCGCTTCTGCTTTCAAACAGTTAGCAGAGCGAACTGTTAGTTCAAGATCGTCTACAGGACGTAGTAGGATAGGATCGAATTCTGGCTTCTCTTCCTTCTCCTCAGGTACACGTACATCACGAAGATCTACGAACGCATCCAGTTGTTCAGCTAAAATAGTAGCTGCACGACGGATTGCTTCCTCAGGTTCTAGAGTACCGTTCGTTTCCATATCGATAACAAGCTTGTCTAAGTCAGTACGTTGTTCTACACGTGCCGCTTCAACAGCATAGGCGATTTTATCGACCGGGCTGTAAGTAGCGTCAACAAGTAGACGACCGATTGGACGCTCATCTTCTTCAGTATGGATACGAGCTGAAGCTGGAACGTAACCACGACCACGTTCTACTTTGATACGCATAGCGATCTCAGCGTTGTCATCCGTTAGGTGACAAATTACGTGCTCAGGGTTAGCGATCTCTACATCACCATCGTGGGTGATGTCACCTGCAACAACAGGGCCTGAGCCTGATTTGTTCAGTGTAATAAACACTTCATCTTTGCCTTCAGCAACGCGTACAGCTAAACCTTTAAGGTTTAGAAGGATTTCCAGGATATCTTCCTGAACGCCTTCTTTAGTGCTGTATTCGTGTAGCACACCTTCGATTTCAACTTCTGTTACGGCACAACCCGGCATAGAAGATAGAAGAATGCGGCGAAGAGCATTACCTAGAGTATGGCCGAAACCGCGCTCTAATGGCTCAAGAGTTACTTTCGCGTGTGTCGTATTGATCTGTTCAATGTCAACAAGACGCGGCTTAAGAAATTCTGTTACAGAACCCTGCATTGTGTCCTCTCTTTTTTTAACCTTACTTAGAGTAAAGTTCGACGATCAAGTGTTCATTGATGTCAGCTGATAGGTCAGAACGCTCAGGCATACGCTTGAATGTACCTTCCATTTTGCCAGCATCTACTTCAATCCAAGTTGGCTTTTCACGTTGTTCAGCAACTTCTAGAGCCGCTTTAATACGAGATTGCTGTTTAGCTTTCTCGCGGATAGAAACAACGTCGTTTGCCGCTACTTTGAAAGAAGGAACGTTTACAACTTTACCGTTAACTAGAATAGACTTGTGGCTAACTAGTTGACGAGATTCAGCACGAGTAGCGCCAAAGCCCATACGGTAAACTACGTTATCAAGACGACCTTCAAGAAGCTGAAGCAGGTTTGCACCTGTGTTGCCTTTAAGACGTGCAGCTTCTTTGTAGTAGTTGCGGAATTGTTTTTCTAGAACGCCGTAAATACGACGAACTTTTTGCTTCTCACGAAGCTGAACGCCATACTCAGATAGACGACCGCGACGAGCGCCGTGTACACCTGGTGCGTTATCAATTTTACACTTGGTATCGATCGCACGGACACCAGACTTAAGGAATAAGTCAGTACCTTCGCGACGGCTAAGCTTCAGCTTAGGACCCAAATATCTTGCCATGATCTTTCTCCAATATTCCTAGAAACGAAACTTAAACGCGACGTTTCTTAGGTGGACGACAACCGTTATGAGGGATTGGTGTCGCATCAACAATGTTAGTGATACGGAAACCAGCAGCGTTCAGTGCACGAACAGTAGATTCGCGACCTGGACCTGGACCCTTAACCATAACTTCCAAGTTCTTTAGGCCATATTCTTTAGCCATTTCACCACAACGCTCAGCTGCAACTTGTGCTGCGAACGGAGTAGATTTACGAGAACCACGGAAACCTGAACCACCTGCTGTAGCCCATGCAAGAGCGTTGCCTTGACGGTCAGTGATAGTTACGATTGTGTTGTTGAAAGAAGCATGAATGTGCGCTACGCCATCAGCTACTTGCTTGCGTACGCGCTTACGCGCGCGAGTTGGTTGTTTTGCCATTGTACTCTACCTTATCCGACTATTTCTTGATCGGCTTGCGCGGACCCTTACGGGTGCGAGCGTTGGTTTTAGTACGCTGTCCACGTAGTGGTAGACTGCGACGATGACGAAGACCGCGGTAACAGCCAAGGTCCATAAGACGCTTGATGTTCATCGATACTTCACGACGTAGATCACCTTCTACAGTGTATTTAGCTACACCATCACGCAGTTGATCGATCTGCTCTTCAGTTAGTTCACTGATCTTAGCATCTTCAGCAATACCCACTTCAGCTAGAATAGCTTGAGAGCGAGTTTTGCCAATACCGTAGATTGCAGTAAGTGCAATTACAGAATGCTTATGATCAGGAATGTTAATGCCGGCTATACGGGCCATTATTCACTCCTAAGGGGGTTCATAAAAGAATTATCCGCAGCAAAGCCCGTTATGGATACGCTGCGGCATACTACTTCTTTTGCACGCAAAAGGTAGGCCGAGGAATATACTCGACTCTACCTAGTATTTCAAGTAAAAATTTCTGCTGATTAGCCTTGGCGTTGCTTATGCTTTGGCTCACTGCAAATCACGCGAACGACACCGTTACGCTTGATAACTTTACAGTTACGGCAGATTTTTTTAACGGAAGCACGAACTTTCATTGCTAAACTCCGTAAATGGAATCGAAATAATTACTACCGAATTAACGGCCGTAACCTTTCAGATTCGCTTTCTTTAACACAGAATCATACTGTTGTGACATCAGATGAGTCTGTACCTGTGCCATGAAATCCATGATAACTACCACTACGATTAGTAGTGATGTGCCGCCGAAGTAGAAACGAACGTTCCACGCGACCATCATGAACTCAGGAATCAGACATATAAAAGTAATGTATAGAGCGCCCGCTAGGGTTAGTCTAGTCATCACTTTATCGATATATTTCGCTGTCTGCTCACCTGGGCGGATACCGGGTACGAATGCACCAGACTTCTTCAAATTATCAGCTGTTTCACGCGGGTTAAACACCAACGCTGTATAGAAGAAACAGAAGAAGATTATAGCTGCTGCATAAAGCATTACATACAAAGGTTGACCTGGGCTAAGAGCTAATGACACGTCAGTTAACCAACCGAACGCGCTGCTTTCACCATTTTGACCAAACCATTGTGCTAATGTTCCTGGGAACAAAATAATACTTGATGCAAAAATCGCTGGAATAACACCTGCCATATTAATCTTAAGAGGCAAGTGAGAGCTTTGAGCTGCAAAAACTTTACGACCTTGTTGACGCTTCGCATAGTTAACGACGATACGACGTTGACCACGTTCCATGAAAACTACGAAGTAAATTACAGCAAAAGACAATACCGCGATAAACAACAGAAGAAGCACATGCAATTCACCTTGACGCGCTTGCTCGATTGTTTGACCGATTGCAGAAGGCAATCCAGCAACAATACCTGCAAAAATCAGAATGGAAATACCATTACCGATTCCTCGCTCAGTGATTTGTTCACCTAACCACATCAAAAACATGGTACCAGTTACTAAACTCACGGTAGCAATAAGCGTAAACATGGTTTGGTTGATAACAACCAGATTGTCGACCATGTTTGGTAAGCCTGTTGCGATACCAATAGCTTGGAATGTTGCAAGTACAAGCGTGCCGTAGCGTGTATATTGGCTTATCTTACGACGGCCTGCTTCACCCTCTTTTTTGAGTTCCGCTAACGCTGGATGAACTACAGTTAGCAATTGGACTACGATCGATGCCGAAATGTACGGCATGATACCCAATGCTAATATAGATGCACGCTCAAGAGCACCACCGGAGAACATGTTAAACATTTCTACGATGGTACCTTTTTGCTGATCGAACAAATCGGCAAGTACAGCTGCGTCAATACCAGGGATCGGCACAAAAGAGCCGGCTCGGAATACTAAAAGTGCACCAATTACGAATAATAAGCGCGACTTTAGTTCACTTAAGCCGCTCTGAGCACTACGAAAATCTTTTCCTGGTTTCTTAGCCATCTGTACCTCGTTCCTCGAGATTATTCCTCGATTTTACCGCCTGCAGCTTCGATTGCAGCTTTAGCGCCTTTAGTCACGCGTAGACCTTTAACAGTCACAGCTTTGCTTAGGTCACCAGAAAGAACGATCTTAACAAACTCGATGTTCTTAGTGATAACGTTAGCAGCTTTAAGGCTGTTAAGATCAACTACGTCACCTGTTACTTTCGCTAGCTCAGCTAGACGAACTTCAGCAGACACTAGGCTCTTACGAGAAGTGAAACCGAATTTAGGTAGACGTTGTTTTAGAGGCATTTGACCGCCTTCAAAACCTGGACGAACAGAGCCGCCAGAACGTGACTTTTGACCTTTGTGACCGCGGCCACCTGTTTTACCAAGGCCAGAACCGATACCACGACCTACACGCTTCTTAGAAGGTTTAGAGCCAGCAGCCGGTGATAGAGTATTCAAACGCATTCTGATTACTCCTCAATCTTAACCATGTAGTAAACCTTGTTGATCATACCGCGTACGCACGGAGTATCTTCAAGTTCTACTGTATGGTTGATGCGACGAAGACCTAGACCTTTAAGACACGCTTTGTGCTTAGGTAGGCGACCAATTGAGCTTTTAGTTTGAGTTACTTTAATAGTTGCCATCGTGTGCTTACTCCGAAATAGATTCAACAGTTAGACCACGTTTAGCAGCAACCATTTCTGGTGACTTAACGTCTACTAGAGCACCAATCGTTGCGCGAACAACGTTGATTGGGTTCGTTGAACCGTATGCTTTAGAAAGAACGTTATGTACGCCTGCAACTTCAAGTACGGCACGCATTGCACCACCGGCAATAACACCTGTACCTTCAGCAGCTGGCTGCATGTAAACTTTAGAGCCCGAATGACGACCTTTCACCGGGTGGTGAAGAGTGCCTTCGTTAAGCGCAACAGTAACCATGTTACGACGCGCTTTTTCCATTGCTTTTTGAATCGCTGCAGGTACTTCACGAGCTTTGCCGTAACCGAAACCTACGCGACCATTACCGTCACCAACTACTGTTAGTGCAGTGAAGCTCATGATTCGACCACCTTTAACCGTCTTAGATACACGGTTAACAGCGATCAGCTTTTCTTGCAAATCATTAGCTTGTTGTTGTTCTTTAGCCATCTTCCAACCCTACCTTAGAATTTCAGACCAGCTTCGCGAGCAGATTCTGCTAGCGCCGCTACTCGACCGTGGTATTGGAAACCAGAACGGTCAAATGCAACTGAAGCTACGCCTTTTTCAAGAGCGCGCTCAGCAACAGCTTTACCAACTGCTTTAGCTGCATCGACGTTACCAGTGTTCTTAACTTGCTCACGGATCGCTTTTTCTACAGTAGAAGCAGCTGCGATAACCTCAGAGCCGTTTGCCGAGATAACTTGAGCGTAAACATGGCGAGGAGTACGATGTACTACCAGGCGAGTTGCACCAAGTTCTGCAATCTTACGACGTGCACGTGTAGCACGACGGATGCGAGATGCTTTCTTATCCATAGTGATACCTTACTTCTTCTTAGCTTCTTTAGTACGCACATTTTCATCTGCGTAACGAACACCTTTGCCTTTGTAAGGCTCAGGAGCACGGTAAGAACGAATGTCAGCCGCAACTTGACCTACTACTTGCTTATCGCAACCAGTAATAACGATCTCAGTTTGGCTAGGGCACTCAGCTTTAATACCTTCAGGTAGAGCGTGCTCTACTGGGTGAGAAAAACCAAGAGTTAGACCTACAGCGTTGCCTTTCATAGCAGCACGGTAACCAACACCCTTAAGAGTTAGCTTCTTAGTGAAGCCCTCAGTAACACCCACAACCATGTTATTAACTAGAGCGCGAGCTGTACCAGCTTGTGCCCATGCGTTAGTAACACCTTCTTTCGGACCGAAAGTTAGGTTGTTTTCTTCCTGTGCAATAACTACGGCGCTGTTAAGAACGCGAGTAAGCTCACCTTTGCTACCTTTTACAGTAACTTCTTGGCCGTTTAGTTTCACCTCTACGCCAGCTGGAATAGCGACAGGTGCTTTAGCAACACGAGACATAATCTACTCCTTAAGCTACGTAACAGATGATTTCACCGCCAAGACCTGCTTTACGAGCAGCACGGTCAGACATCAGACCCTTGGAAGTAGAAACAACTGCAATACCAAGACCACCCATCACTGTAGGTAAAGAGTCTTTATTTTTATAAACTCTTAGACCAGGACGTGATACGCGCTTGA
Organism: Vibrio sp. 1F263; assembly: GCF_041439035.1. Lineage (NCBI taxonomy): Bacteria > Pseudomonadati > Pseudomonadota > Gammaproteobacteria > Vibrionales > Vibrionaceae > Vibrio > Vibrio sp. 1F263. Next base: position 6,904 of record NZ_JBGONI010000056.1, read on the forward strand.
TTTGCTCGATTACAGGTTTAGCTTGGAAGTACTTAAGAGTAACTTCTAGCTCAGGTTTTGCTTCGCTGTCAACAGCGAAGTCTACGATGTAACCTTCAGCTTTAAGTAATGCAGCAATTGCAACTTTAAGCTTTGAAGAAGGCATTTTTACAGCAACTTTATTTGCTGCCTGACCGTTACGAACGCGGGTCAGCATATCCGAAATCGGATCTTGCATGCTCATAAGATTTACTCCAAATGATTAAGTGGCAATTACCAGCTAGCCTTACGAAGACCCGGAATCTCGCCTTTCATGCAAGCTTCGCGAACCTTAATACGGCTTAGACCGAATTTACGTAGGTAACCGTGTGGACGACCAGTTTGGTTGCAACGGTTGCGCTGACGTGATGCACTTGAATCACGTGGAAGAGATTGCAGTTTAAGAACCGCATTCCAACGATCTTCTTCAGATGCGTTTACATCGCTAATGATAACTTTTAGCGCAGAACGCTTTTCAGCGAACTTAACTACTAGTTTTGCACGTTTAGCTTCACGTGCTTTCATTGATTGTTTAGCCATAACAGTAACCCTACCCTTACTTACGGAATGGGAAGTTAAAGGCAGCCAGCAGAGCTCGGCCTTCCTCATCGGATCCCGCAGATGTCGTGATAGTAATATCAAGACCGCGGACACGATCGACTTTATCGTAGTCGATTTCCGGAAAGATGATTTGCTCGCGAACGCCCATGCTGTAGTTACCGCGTCCGTCAAAAGACTTAGCGCTAACACCACGGAAATCACGTACACGTGGAAGTGCGATAGAGATTAAACGCTCTAAAAATTCCCACATGCGCTCACCACGCAAGGTTACTTTACAACCAATTGGGTAGCCTTCACGAATTTTGAAACCAGCTACAGATTTACGCGCTTTCGTGATAAGAGGCTTTTGACCAGAGATCGTTGCCATATCAGATGCTGCGTTTTCTAGCAGTTTCTTATCGTTGATTGCTTCACCAACGCCCATGTTTAGGGTGATTTTCTCAATCCTAGGGACTTGCATGACGCTTGTGTAGCTGAACTCTTTGGTAAGCTCAGCGACTACAGACGACTTGTAGTAATCATGCAGTTTCGCCATAGTAGAACTCCAAATTACTTCTAATTAGTTAGAAACAGTTTCGCCGTTAGATTTGAAGAAACGAACTTTCTTGCCGTCTTCGATACGGAAACCGATACGGTCTGCTTTACCAGTAGCCGCGTTAAAGACTGCAACGTTAGAAGCATCAATAGCTGCTTCTTGTTCAACGATGCCACCTTGTTGACCTAGAGCCGGAACCGGCTTTTGGTGTTTTTTAACAAGATTAATGCCTTCAACAACAACTTTACCAGTTGTCAGAACCTTAGTTACTTTACCTTTCTTGCCTTTATCTTTACCAGCAAGAATGATTACTTCGTCATTACGACGGATTTTAGCTGCCATGTTGCCGCTCCTTACAGAACTTCAGGTGCAAGTGATACAATCTTCATGAATTTCGCGTTACGAAGTTCACGAGTCACAGGACCAAAGATACGTGTGCCGACTGGTTGCTCAGTAGTGTCATTTAACAATACACAAGCATTACTGTCGAAGCGAATGACAGAACCGTCTGGGCGACGAACGCCTTTACGGGTGCGCACTACTACCGCCTTCAGAACATCACCTTTCTTTACTTTACCGCGAGGAATCGCTTCCTTCACTGTAACCTTGATGACGTCACCGATATGTGCATAACGGCGGTGAGAGCCACCCAGAACCTTAATACACATTACCTTGCGCGCGCCAGAGTTATCTGCTGCGTCAAGTGTACTTTGCATCTGGATCATTGTTAGTGCTCCGCTAAATATTAAAACTAGACCCTCTCGGGTCGGGCTGCCTCTTTAAAAGGGACGCGAATTGTACCACCCTTTTTTTAAATTGGGTAGACAAAAAACAAGCGGCTCCAAAAAATTATTTGGAGCCGCTTATAAGTTATAGAATTACAAAGATTAAATCTTCGCTTTTTCTAGAACTTTAACCAATGTCCAAGACTTAGTCTTAGACAGAGGACGACACTCAGCGATTTCAACTTTGTCGCCTAGGCCACAAGTGTTGTCTTCGTCGTGTGCGTGTACTTTAGTCGTGCGTTTGATGAACTTACCGTAAATCGGGTGTTTTACAGTACGCTCAATAGCAACAACGATAGACTTGTCCATCTTGTCACTTACTACACGGCCTTGCTGGATGCGGTTAGTTTCGCTCATTATGCGCCTGCCTTTTCAGTCAAAACAGTTTTCACACGTGCGATGTCACGGCGTACAGCTTTTAGAGTATGAGTTTGCTGTAGTTGACCAGTTGCAGCTTGCATGCGCAAGTTGAACTGTTCACGTAGCAAATTCAATAGCTCAGCGTTAAGCTCTTCAACGTTCTTTTCGCGTAGATCTTGTGCTTTCATCACATCACCTGCTTAGTTACAAAAGTAGTTTTAACAGGCAGTTTACGTGCCGCTAGGCGGAACGCTTCACGTGCCAACTCTTCAGGTACGCCATTCATCTCGTACATAACTTTGCCTGGTTGGATTTGAGCAACCCAGTACGCAACTGAACCTTTACCTTTACCTTGACGAACTTCAAGAGGCTTTTCAGTAATCGGTTTGTCTGGGAAAACACGGATCCAGATTTGACCTTGACGCTTAATGTGACGTGTCATAGCACGACGTGCCGCTTCGATTTGACGTGCAGTCAGACGACCACGGCCAACAGCTTTAAGACCGAATTCGCCGAAGCTTACTTCAGTACCTTTAGCTAGACCACGGTTACGACCAGTCATAACCTTGCGGAACTTAGTACGTTTTGGTTGTAGCATCGTTCGACTCCTTACTTACGGCCTTTACGCTGCTTCTTAGGCTTATCGCCTTTTGGCTCTACTGCGTTAGCAGCTGGCATACCGCCTAGAATCTCACCTTTGAAGATCCAAACTTTAATGCCGATCACACCGTATTGGGTGTGAGCCGAAGAAGTTGCGTAATCAATGTCTGCACGTAGAGTGTGTAGAGGCACACGGCCTTCACGGTACCACTCTGAACGTGCGATTTCAGCACCGCCAAGACGGCCGCCTACTTGTACTTTGATGCCTTTAGCGCCTAGACGCATAGCATTTTGTACCGCACGCTTCATTGCACGACGGAACATAACACGACGCTCTAGTTGAGACGCGATGCTATCAGCTACAAGCTGACCATCTAGCTCAGGCTTACGTACTTCAGCGATGTTAATTTGCGCTGGTACACCTGCGATTTTAGCTACAGCTGCGCGTAGCTTCTCTACGTCTTCACCTTTCTTACCGATAACAACGCCAGGACGAGCTGTGTGAATAGTCACACGGATGCTCTTCGCTGGACGCTCGATAACGATACGAGATAATGATGCTTTTTGTAGTTCCTTGGTAAGGAACTGACGTACCTTGAAGTCGCCGTCTAGGTTGTCAGCGAATTCGTTGGTATTAGCAAACCATGTAGCATTCCAAGGCTTAACGATGCCAAGACGAATACCATTAGGATGTACTTTCTGACCCATTGCTTACTCTCCTAGTCTTTAGCGATCTGCTACAACAATAGTGATGTGGCTTGAACGCTTCAAGATACGATCCGCACGACCTTTAGCACGAGGCATAATACGCTTCATGATAGGGCCCTCATCTACGAAGATTTTAGCGACATTTAGATCGTCGATATCTGCACCTTCGTTATGTTCCGCGTTAGCGATAGCTGACTCAAGAACTTTCTTAACTAGTACAGCAGCTTTTTTGTTGCTGAAAGTTAGAATTTCTAGAGCCTGGTCTACCGACTTACCGCGAATTTGGTCTGCAACTAAGCGAGCTTTCTGTGGAGAAATACGAGCAAAGTTATGTTTAGCTAAAGCTTCCATCATCTACTCCTTATTTCTTCTTAGCTTTCTTATCTGCAGCATGACCGCGATAAGTACGAGTTGGTGCAAATTCGCCCAGTTTGTGACCGATCATTTCTTCGGTAACGAAAACTGGAACGTGCTGACGACCATTATGGACAGCGATGGTCAAACCAATCATTGTTGGGATGATCATTGAGCGACGGGACCAAGTCTTAATAGGCTTTTTGTCTCCGCTTTCCACCGCTTTCTCTACCTTCTTCAGCAAGTGTAGGTCAATAAAAGGACCTTTCTTGAGAGAACGTGGCATGGCGATTCCTCTTTATAAATTATTTAGTGCGACGACGTACGATGTACTTGTCAGTGCGCTTGTTCTTACGAGTCTTGAAGCCCTTAGTAGGAACGCCCCAAGGAGAAACTGGGTGACGACCACCAGATGTGCGGCCTTCACCACCACCATGTGGGTGATCCACCGGGTTCATTACTACACCACGTACGGTTGGACGTACGCCGCGCCAGCGTGAAGCACCAGCTTTACCAAGTTCACGTAGCATATGCTCAGAGTTACCAACTTCACCGATCGTTGCACGACCTTCAGAAAGAACTTTGCGCATTTCACCAGAACGTAGACGGATAGTTACGTATGCACCATCGCGAGCGATGATTTGAGCATAAGCACCAGCCGAACGAGCTAGTTGAGCACCTTTACCAGGCTTAAGTTCAACACAGTGTACAGTAGAACCTACTGGGATGTTGCGCATCGGCAGAGTGTTACCTGCTTTGATTGCAGCATCTACGCCAGATTGAATCTGGTCGCCTGCGTTAACACCTTTAGGTGCAATGATGTAACGACGCTCACCGTCTGCGTACAGAACTAGAGCGATGTTAGCACTACGGTTTGGATCGTATTCTAGACGCTCAACTTTCGCTGGGATGCCATCTTTAGTACGTTTGAAGTCAACCAGACGGTAATGGTGTTTATGACCACCACCGATGTGACGTACTGTAATACGACCGTTGTTGTTACGACCACCGTTCTTAGAGTTTTTCTCTAGAAGTGGTGCGTATGGCTTACCCTTGTGCAGGTCAGCGTTAACAACTTTAACGACGTGACGACGACCAGGGGAAGTCGGCTTACATTTAACAATAGCCATTTTTACTACTCCTGTTATTCCGCGCCGCCAACGAAGTCAAGATCTTGACCTTCTTTCAAAGTAACGTAGGCTTTCTTAACGTCTGAACGACGGCCTTCACGCATACCTTGACGTTTGGTCTTACCCTTTAATACAAGAGTATTTACAGACTTAACTTCAACTTCAAATAGCTTTTCTACAGCTGCTTTGATCTCTTTCTTAGTTGCATCTTTAGCTACTTTGAAAACGATAGTGTTCGCTTTCTCAGCTGCCATAGTTGCTTTTTCAGAGATGTGCGGAGCACGTAGAACTTTTAAGATACGCTCTTCAGTGATCATGCTAGCATCTCCTCAACTTGCTTAACTGCATCAGCAGTCATCAGAACCTTGTCGAAAGCGATTAGTGATACTGGATCAACACCAGCAACATCACGTGCATCTACTTTGTATAGGTTACGAGCAGCTAAGAATAGATTTTCATCTACTTCGCCAGTCACAATCAGAACGTCATTTAGCTCAAGCTCTTTAAGCTTAGCTACAAGTTCTTTTGTTTTTGGTGCTTCTACAGAGAAGTTATCAACAACGATTAGACGCTCTTGACGAATCAACTCAGAAAGAATGCTTTTCATAGCACCGCGGTACATTTTCTTGTTAACTTTTTGGCTGTGATCTTGTGGTTTCGCAGCAAAAGTAACACCACCTGTACGCCAGATTGGGCTACGAATTGTACCAGCACGTGCACGGCCAGTACCTTTTTGGCGCCATGGCTTAGCACCGCCGCCTGATACTTCAGAACGAGTCTTTTGAGCACGAGTACCTTGACGAGCACCTGCTGCATACGCAACAACTACTTGGTGTACTAGAGCTTCGTTAAAGTCACGTCCGAAAGTAGTCTCGGAAACAGTTAGTGCATCAGCACCTTTAACCATCAATTCCATTACTTACTCCTAGACGTTATGCTTTAACAGCAGGTTTTACGATCACGTTACCGCCTGTTGAGCCTGGTACTGCACCTTTAATAAGGAGTAGATTGCGCTCAGCGTCAACACGTACGATCTCTAGGTTTTGAGTCGTTACACGCTCAGCACCCATGTGACCTGCCATTTTCTTGCCTTTAAACACGCGGCCTGGAGTTTGACATTGGCCAATTGAACCCGGTGCGCGGTGAGACAAAGAGTTACCGTGAGTCATATCTTGAGTAGAGAAGTTCCAACGCTTGATAGCGCCTTGGAAGCCTTTACCTTTAGATGTACCAGTAACGTCTACTTTTTTAATTTCGTTGAAAAGTTCTACGTTTAGCTCAGCGCCAACTTCAAACTCTTCGCCGTTTTCTAAACGGAATTCCCAAAGACCGCGACCTGCTTCAACACCCGCTTTCGCGAAGTGACCAGCTTCAGGTTTAGTTACACGGTTAGCTTTCTTAGCACCAGTAGTTACTTGGATTGCTGCGTAGCCGTCTGTCTCAAGAGTTTTAACTTGAGAAATACGGTTCGCTTCAACCTCAACAACAGTTACTGGGATAGAAACGCCTTCTTCAGTAAATACGCGGGTCATACCCACTTTACGTCCGACTAGACCAATCATTATTCTTATCTCCCTTAACCTAGGCTGATTTGAACATCAACGCCAGCTGCAAGATCAAGACGCATTAGAGCATCAACAGTTTTATCTGTTGGCTCAACGATGTCGATCAAACGCTTGTGAGTACGAATTTCGTACTGATCACGTGCATCTTTGTTGACGTGTGGAGAGGTAAGAACAGTGAAACGCTCTTTACGAGTAGGAAGTGGAATAGGACCACGAACCTGTGCGCCAGTACGTTTTGCTGTTTCAACGATTTCCGCAGTTGAAGCATCGATTAGCTTGTAATCAAACGCTTTAAGGCGGATACGAATACGTTGGTTCTGCATGAGACAGAGCTCCAATTATTAAAAATTACACAAACAATATCGCCACTCAAGCTCGAAAGAACGAGAGAATGCCGATTGATTTATGTGAAACCGTAGCATCCAAGATTAGGACGCATTGTCAGTTAACTTTTGAAGTAAACACAAGGTTTACTATTTTTATTAACCGCGAACATAAGCTGAGTATACATTACTAGGTAAGACCTACTCCTCAGTGCTCATTGGTTCACAAACCGGCGTTAGCCAGTGCGATGCATTATACAGATCACGTTTTAGTATGCAAGTGGTGTTGGAAAAATAATCGGAATATATTTGTGCAGAGCATTCGAAGAAAAGTTGTGTAACAAAAGTAGAACGACAAGGAACGGGGATTATACTAAGGGAAAGCAAAAAAAGTGGTGGAAAGTGGAAAAATAAAAGGGAAGCCGAAGCTTCCCTTTTCTTATGCAGTTCTTCTAATGAAGAGTGTGCAAAAATCTAAATGCTATTAAGCGAAGATTTTAGCTACAACACCAGCACCAACTGTACGGCCACCTTCGCGGATTGCGA
>NZ_JBGONI010000057.1:0-4908 GCF_041439035.1 Vibrio sp. 1F263
AAGAGTATGGCTTGCACTTGTTTTACTCTGCCGCGCAGCGGCTTCGTTCAACAAGCAATTTAAGAGTGATTCCCCACGCTTGGCATTTTTGGTTTGGGTTAAGTTCAGTGTTTACGGCGCTCCAGTTTAGTGCCGTGGTAGCGTGGCTCACACCTTAATTGGGCGTTAGCCTTCTCACGGTATAGGTAATCTTAGTTAAAATTATGAAGTTTTATAAGTATAGGCAGAGAACAACTTTAACACCTCAAAATGGAAGTAAAGACCGTACTTCTTCTGTTTCTAAGATAGCCATGATATCTGCTGGTATATCGTTAGTTTCGGCTACAATCTCGTTTGCATCATTTGTCTACCCTAACTTTGTGTCACACAGAGATTTAATAGGTTCTATTATTCGGATTGATACAGTCGAAGGTGGGGAAGTAGAGGTAGATATAGCTTATATCAACAGTGGTAATGTTGACGAAATCATATTAAATCAAAGACTTGTGTTTTCCGACGACTATCGAGAGAGTCGTAGTTATTCAGCTTTGACTAAAAAGCCTATAAGCGCACTAGTCGTAAAAGCTGGTGAAACTAGACTGGTTACTTTCACGGAAGTTTTTGCCAAGGATTTCCTCAAAGAATTTAGAGAAGAAAGTAATGCAAAGCATAATTGGCCATACATCCGGACTGGTATTGAAGTGTCCCTTATAGATAGGGAAGGTATGCCATATAAGGTTACATATATAGGAGCTATGACTAACAGATTCTCTGAATATGCTTCAGTCATGAACTTTGGCATCACTAAAGGTAATGGAGTAGCCTTCTCTCTAAACGAGCCAGCGATGCACGAATAGGCCAAAGGCTAACAAAAAATTTAAGAGGGATTCCCCACGCTTGGCATTTTAGTTTAGGTCAAGTTTAATGTTTACGGTGCTCAAAATGAGTATCGTGGTAACGTGGCTCACCCCTTAATTGGGCGTTAGGGCTCACGGAGAGTGTAATGAGGAAAGATTACAAGGTTCAAGCAATTAGAGGTTTGACCGAAAAGGGTATATTCAACAAGCACGAGTGGCTGAAGGAAGCCCAAAAACACATGTATTCGTCCAGTGTCCTTAATGATCATGCTCAGAAAGTTAGGCAGGAACTGCAAGCAATAACAGCGGAAGCTAATGCTTCTGGGACCCGATACCAATCTAGCAAGGTGGGTGAGTTAATCACTCAGTTCGATGCAAGTTCAAAGTCTAGTTTATTGTTACTGAGCTATTCAGTCGAGGTGTTAATTAAAGCCGCTTTAGTTTGCTTACACCAATACACCGCAAGGCAAGATTTCAATCGGCTACTTAAATCAAAATACCGTCATAACTTATCTGAATCTGCTCAACTCTTATCTATTCCGTTGACAAAGTGTGAGTTCAAAGTCTTAGAAAGAATGAAAGTTATGATGCTAGATGAAGCCCGTTATCCCGTAACCCCAATAGATACAGAGTCGTTCTATCAACAGGCAAATAAAATCAACAAAGAGGTGTGGTCTGAGACTCTATATTCAAAATGGCTTAAGGTTGCGAATAAAATTCAAGATTATGTAAAAAAAATTGATTCGGACTCATCAAACAGCTCAAGTGTTACTCATTATACGTTTGGCGAGGGAGGGTACTGTGTTTTTCGGTTTGGGGGTAATCTTCCACCATTCTTAATTGTGAACTTTACGAATGAGCAGATGGAAAACAAGGAAAACAACAAAAAAGATTTACTCGATTTGCTCGAGCGTCATGCACCAGACTCTGCAGCGAAAAGATATATGCTAAAGATAAAGTCTTCGCTTACGTATCTTGACTTGCGGGAAAGTAAGCCCTAACAAACGACTATGACGTCAATGATTGATTTTTGGCTGTGTTTTCATCTCACATGGCGCCATCTCTGAGCATAGAGTTAAGGGGCACAACCATCTTTCGTACGCACGCTATTATTGCGACTTTCTTAGGCTTTCCGTCAGCCAAAAGTCGAGCATAACTCGCTTTGAATACGGGGTTACATTGCATGGCTGACATCATTGTCATATATAACACAGTGCGTACTTGCGCTCGACCGCCTTGGATTTATCGTGATGAAATGGCGGTAGGATCAGAATTGAGAGGGGCGAGGAGAAATTCTACAGCCTCGTTATATGTTTTCTAACTAACAAGATCATATCAGGAGTTGAAATGACTACTTGTCCCCATTGCAATAAAATCTGTAACCCTATTAGGTTCATTTGGGTATCAAGATGGACACCATATATGTGCCCTCACTGTCAGGGGGAATCCCAATTTTCTGGTTATGGCAGTTCAATTCTTGGTGGTCTCTTCGGGTTGCTTGGTTACGCCTTGTATACTTTTTTATCCTCTACCTTTGATAACTCTTTGTACTTAAATTTGTGTATAACAATACTACCCCTGACTAGCGCTACATTATTGCTACAGTGGCTGTTCTTTAAACTAAAAACTGAGTAATAAACATATAACAAATATGGATTAAGGTGTTGCGCAGCCAACACTAAATCTCGAGTGTTGAACAAGCCCGAAGCCACTTTAGTAAGTAAATTGTACGATTGAACTTGAAGGGCGCACCGCTTTGAGTCTTTTCTCAAGGCGAGCGAGGCCAAGATAAGGTTGCGATAGCAATCTTATCAACCAGTTAGCTATTTTTCGTTTCTTTCGTCGTCACATCTCCTTTGATTTCGTCAATGCCATTATCCTTATTTTCGATGCCTTTCGGCTACATGGGTCGGTTCACTCCAACACACGCCATCTCATGCTCACAGCAAGGGCATATTCGTATTGCTTTGGTCCTTATCGGTGCCGTTAGCGGCGGCATCATATAGACCAAGTTCAATAACAGCAGTTGAATGCGGGCCCTTAAGGCGTGTGCTTGACCACGTAAAAATCCGTAGTCTCTTACTCGCTGCAACCCTTTGGGCAGCACGTGTTGAAAATGAGCAGCAAGAACTTGAGAGTAGGCAAAGTGCGCGTTCGCCATACATTGGTTTGGCTCCCTTTATAGCGGAAGGTGACTGTGTCGTCGGTTATATGGATGATGTCTTCATCAGGCAACACGCCACGATAGAGGTAGCGAGCCAAATAGCTCAACGCAGCCTGACCGTATCCCGCTGGTCGGTAATTGACCACTCATTGTTTGGGTATGTCACTCGGAAGCCACAACGTTGGGTGTTAATTAATGGTCTCCAGCACTCTTGCTCGGCATACTTGTTAAGCTGCCACGCCGAGTTTTACCTCCACTGGAGTTTTCTGTTGGAACGAGTCCAAGGCTCGTCATTAAGCGATAAGTCCAGTAACCGCATGGTCCTGTTTCATAGACAAAGTGCAGAGTGGCTTTTGGATACTTGGATTGCAGCTGTTTGGTCAATTTAATAAATGCGGACTTATTCGATTTAATACAGCCAAGGTGTTGTGGATTTGCCTCACGATGTTCTTATAACACAGCGATTTGAATAACTGACTTATGCATATCTAAGCCAATGAAAATTATGCTATCTTTATTCATGCTAGCCTCCAAAATTTAGTTGTTTGACACACTAATTATGGCTATGGTTTTAAGCTAACCCACGATATTGGAGGCTAACACCTTTCGTGGGGGTCATTATGTCTAGGCGACAAGGAGGGATCATGAACAAATTGGAAGGGACGTACCCCAATAGCTATGAAGATATTCTAGCTGCTACAAGTGAGATTGGATTTCCGCAGTTATCAGATGCTGAAACAGGTTCATTTTTAGCGACACTTTGCGCTAGTAAAATTAACGGCAATTTCCTAGAGCTTGGAACTGGTACTGGGCTTTGTACATCTTGGTTGTTAGAAGGGATGAGTGCTGGCTCTAAGCTAATTTCAGTAGACAATAATGAGCGGAATATTGGCTTGGCTCGTAAATTTTTAGAACATGATAGCCGAGTTGAAATCGTATTAAGTGAAGGCGAAGCTGTAATTGATGGAATAGAACCAGCTTCATTGGATTTGATATTTGCTGATACTTGGCCGGGTAAGTATCACTATTTAGAAGAAGCGTTAGGTTTACTAAAAGTTGGCGGCATTTATGTTGTCGATGATATGAATACGAGAAGTGAATGGTCGATAGAGCACAACACTAAAGTTGAAGACTTAATATCACACTTAACAACTCGTTCAGATTTAATAACTACGAAGCTGGATTGGTCTACAGGTTTGGTTATGTGTGTGAAAATCGCTTAACAATAGACTATGGCGTCAATGGCTATTTAGGCGCTATTCCTGTTTTATAGACCATCACTTTTTAGCTTTAAAGCTAAAGCCCTATAAGTTTTCTACTGCCACAACGCCAGCAGAAACACAAAAAGACCAATCCCAAGCGTGACCTTTAGAAGTAAGCCAAGAGGGGCACCACCTTTTGGCGCTTTATTGCAACATCCCATCATTGATTCCTAATTTGTCGTGAATGTCATATCACCTTAAACCTTTCCCTTACGGTAAGGTCAATGCTTTATTAGTCATATAATCTGGAATCCGAAAAACAAAAAAGCGAACCGTTCGGTTCGCCTTTTGTTATGTTGTTCTGCTTAGCGCCGCTACTGATCACAGATAACTAAGATGGAAACTCGCTACCTTTCTGTATCAATCGTTTGGAAATCACGTTAAGGATAACCAAGTTGGAAACTTTTGGTAATTTGGAAGTCTGGTTGAACTCTGTAGCGATAACCAAAATGGAAACTAGGAGGGTAGTAGTGATTAGACTGTTTTAGCTTCCATACAGCGAACAGCCACTGTTTGATATAGTTAAACATCATTGAGAAATGGCCTGCTAGAGCTTCATTTTTTGTGGCACTCTCTTTCAAATCTCTTATTCTGATGTTTTTCGCAAACTAGCTTCTTAATCTGATACTTTTCCCTTTGGCTGCAT
>NZ_JBGONI010000057.1:5007-14001 GCF_041439035.1 Vibrio sp. 1F263
CTTCTTAATCTGATACTTTTCCCTTTGGCTGCATTTAATCTGATGTTTTTCGCAAGCTAGCTTCTTAATCTGATACTTTTCCCTTTGGCTGCATATAATTTGATGTTTTTCACAAGTTAGCCTATTAATCTGGTGGTTTTGTTCGTTCGGTTCATTAAGCGGTCATGAAATGATCATAAGAAAAGAGTTTTGGATGCTGAATCAGTAGTAAGCCCCTGTAGGCCAGAGATTAACTGTCGCTAAGATGATTGACTAACCTTACTGGAGCAGAGCACTAGTTAGATTTCGGGTCACCTAATCACCTTCGAAGGTTGCCTTTTAATTGGAATTATATTCGTAAAAACAACAGTATGCAGACTCTGTGAATTATTGATTATGATCTGAATCGAACTGCCTCTTAATAGAACATTGGTTATTCGTAATCTTCTAGATCAACGTATTCAACTTTAGATAAGGATTATGTTCTACTGGATCTGATTCAAGATGCTTAGCTATGGAGTGAAATTAACTGGCAACCGAACTTTTAACGCGGCTATATTCAAAAATGTTGGTCAAGTGGCTGTTAACAAAGAACATCATGCTGAGAAAAGTAGATAAACTTTAATCAACTAACTTCCTTACATTAGAGACCAAAATCTGTAAACAAAAAAACGCCCCCACAAGTGAGGGCGTGATATCACCGAATTACCTTTTTGTATATACGCTTTTCGCAGTCGCTCTAACTTTAAACCTCTCCCGAAGTACCTACATTAATTCGGCGATAGAGCGGGTGGAAGGGCTTTTTCAATTCGACTAATCCTTCTCTTACCTAACGAGCAGTGTAGCTGAAAATCCGCTTGTAGACCATCGTTGACACGAAAACACCTGAAAGTAGAAGCTAAGGCAGAGCAGACATGTCGCATGGACAAGTCTGTGTCAGTGATACTACTAAATTAGCAATTCATGGATCTTCTAGGGTATTGCAAACCTCGAGTAAGGTGGTTAAATTTGCTATTCCACAACAAGCCTTATTCTAATCTGAATCCACCATTGCAATACCTACCACTAAGTTTCAAGGCTTGATACATGGCTGTCTTCCAGGAGTTTTTATGTTGTTGCTCTGCCGCAAAAATTCTTTTATCGAGTTCATGTCGAATACCAGTAGACCCACCACTGAAGTCAAAATCATATTGCAACTCATACTTTAGTGTACTTAGCTCGCTAGCAGCCTGTACAGAGTACCTTTTCGCTAAATCAAAGTCAGAAAAGTGAGCTGATACTCTTTGTTGATCTGTAAGACTCCAAGTGCTTGGAGGTGCGACAAAAAAGGTAATTGTAATAGGTGTTGTTTCAATAACTTGTGCATAAAGCCATTGTTCGTTAATAAAATGTCCATGGTCAAAGTATGGATGCATACATAACTCTCCCGCATTAGATGCGGTACTAGCACTCTTCCCTTTGTTACAGTCACTACACGATGGAACTAAATTAACAGGCAATATAGATATGAGAGGATACTTTGCCTTTGGTAAATAGTGATCTAGTGTGTATACATGACCGAAGCCACAAAAAGGGCAAATCCCTAAAGGGGCAGAAAGCTTTATTTTATCATAGTACTTACGACTGGGTTTTGAACTTGGAACCATTTGAGCACTATATAGGTCTTTGAGTTCTTTCTTCGTGACATTAGCAACGACGTAATCTTCATTACTGCCTAGAAACGTCGGTATGGTGAAGAGGGTAGTTGTTGGAGCCAAGCTCATGTACTGGTTACCAGCATTAATTAAATCTGTTCCTATAGATTCGACTCTATTACGAATTTCCGTTGATGGTATGCTGCTAATGCAGGTGTTTACAACGTCCGTATAGGATACTGAGGGAAGGTTTATAGCTCTCAAATCGAACCCTCTCTATCAGTATTCGCACAAATTGCTCTTAAAATCGCTTTTCCTTCAAAGCCTAATTGATGTTGGTATTCAGACAAAATTTGGTCATAGCTTTTCCCATCACGAACACTGTCTGCGAGCAAACCGTAGAAACCAGATTTATTAACTTCCAAACCAAAAATTTCTCTAGTTAAGACGCCAACATTTTCACCAAAAGTTTCAATTGTCGGCCTTTCAACACACCCAACCAAACGTGTCCTACGAAGAATAGAAACACAACTCAGAGGGACTTCTTGTAAAACGACTGGAGAGTGTGTTGCGATTATGGCCACTCCATTTCGATTTAATAGTAAATCTGATAAAGCCCGTGTGAACGCAGAAAGAAGAGGTGGGTGTAAATGGCTTTCTGGTTCATCGATTAGAACCAAAGTTTTATCTTCGACTGTTTCGACCAATTTAGTTAAAGTTAATAAAACGATAGCGTGTCCTGAACTAAGCCTTGAGAAAACTGACTGTGCAGCAGAACCTAGCTGGTGTCTGTCTTCTGTAGGGTCTAGATCAGCAATATCTATTAAAGAGCATAGGTTCATGTCAGCAAAATTAGTGTCAGATTCTAGCTTGCGGACAGCATTTATCCATCTTTGACGTTTACCGCTTAAGGATAGGCATACTTTTAGACTAGTAATCAATTCGGTACAAAGCTCTGGTGTAGACTTTAACCTATCTTCATTGTTGTATATAGGCTGATTAATCGTTTTTAACCCTATATAGTGATAGCAAGTACCTTGATTTGGGTTGGGTTGCGGAGCGGGAGGAGTGAAAGGGTCAAAAGCACTGAATGATACAGATACAACGCTACTGAAATAGTCATTACCTAACGATTCTGACCCCATAAATCCATTCTTAAAAAAGTAACCTGTATTGACTGGTTCTCCTCTATTGGGTAATAGTGCGTCGACCATATTGTTTAATAAAGTGGTTTTACCTACGCCGTTACGCCCAATTAAAATATGAATATTCGTTGAAGGTTTAGTCTCGGGATCGACACTAAAGTCTGCTCTAATACCTGAGTAGGCAGTATTTGCTCGTTTTTCATATGAAAACTCAAAATTAGTAAGAGGGCGACCACCTGCAAGAATCCGAGGAAACTGATCTTTTATTACTGATAGTGATATTGATCTCAATAGAGATGTGTTGAATACAGAGTCATTTCCCGCTGATGCTTGTGAATTTGCATCTTGCTGCGCAATAGATAAACAAATAGAACTTTTCACTACATCTTTTATAGATAAGAGAAATGTATCTGCAAAATCCTCTGAAAAATCTTCCGCAACTTTTAGGTAGTAATCTGGTTCTTGCCCAAGAGAGAAGAAGTTTTCGTTTAGACTACTAAATGGACTTTGCATTTGTTCTGAAGTCCAACCTTCACTCTGACCCACATGTCCAATTTTTACCGTACCTAGATCGTGAAAAGTACCATTTTCGTCGAAAACCTTTATAAAGAAAATGGTTTTAAATCCAAAATCATCCCAGTTATCTTCTACTAGAAATACAGAATTCTGACCTTGTGGAGGTAATGGTGAATTTCGTGATAATTTGTGAAATACAAGAGTCATGGAACACCTTAGGTATCAAGTAGGAATATTATCCTTGTATCATATGTGGTTTTGGCATTATTAACTAGCGATATTGCTTGTACAGTCCAGTACCGTTGCTATACCTACACTGAATCGAGCTAGTAGTTTTCTAATTTCGTAATCAGCAAGTCACCCAAGAACTAACTGACACGGAGATGGATGATTTCGAGATGCATTGCACTCTTGGAACGCAAATCGTTGCGCCTAAAGATAGGTTGTTCCGATATAGTCAATTTGTTGCCTTTCTTAGTTATCATTCCTTGAAGTTAAGTCATGGATTTCATATGAATTTAGACATATTCTATTGGTTTTTTATTAGAGACTTATGAATTCTAAATGGAACTGATCAAATTAGACTTAGCTAAACCAGAGTATGATGAACAATTCTCAGCTCAAGAGTTGTGGCAGCAGCAGTCGGCTAAACTGCTTTTAAACCACTTAGAACATTTTGGACTAGAGGCTAGGAACTATGCGTGCGCCCCTAACTCTCAAGGTGTTGGGCAGAACTTGCACAATGCTATTCTTATCAGTGGAGGGCGTGGGACGGGCAAATCAGTTTTTCTAAAGAACGCTCAAGCATTGTGGGTTGACCATAGACGCTCAGACAATAATCTACCCTCGCTGTATTTTGCTCCTATTATTGATCCCACCTTACTTCAAGATCACGATAGCTTTACGAATGTGCTTGTTGCTCATATTTACAATCAAGTAATGAGTGTAATTAGCTCTGGAACGTCCAAGTTGTCTGCTCGAGAGCTAGAGAATGCTAAAGATTCTTTTTTCCAAGCTCTAAGAAGTTTGTCTGAAGCTGTGCAGTACGCGGGAGAGCATAGTGAACACGTTGGATTGGATAAGATTATCCAATATAGCTCAGGGATTAAGATTGATTGTCTTTTCCATGAGTATATTAGAGTGTCTAAGTTAATCTTTGGATGTGATGCCATTGTAATATCAATAGATGATGTTGATATGGCTCTTGAAAATGCATACGACGTTTTAGAAGAAATTCGTAGGCGTCTGTCGTGCCCTGATATTATACCACTAGTTAGTGGAGAGCTTGAACTTTATCATCATTTAGTAAAACTTGAGTTAACAAAAAGTCTAGATCACACAAGTTATAATGAAGTCCCTAACGGGTATGGGGCAAAGAAAAGTAACGAGCTCGCGGATGCTTATCTCGCTAAAGTCTTACCAAATCATTATCGAATTGCACTTAAGCCTATTGCTGCTCTGCTTCCTCTCTTGACCATTAAAGATTCTAAGCTTAACGCCACAGAACAATGGATTTCATACAAGGAATATCAACAAAGTTTTAAAGAGTTTTTCTTCGGCTCTTTAAATGGTCAAGAGAGAAGTGCCGAATATCCAAGCCCTCAGTCTGCCCGTGAGGTTGGGCAATTAGTGAGACTTCTCGCTCCATCTTCTTTGAAGGATGATAAGCGAATGGAAGAAAACTGGGAGTCGTTACGTGTTTGGTCAGAAAGTCAGCAGCATGGTTCTAGCTATGCATTAGCCCGAAGTGCATTGCAGAGCACGAGTACTCAAGTTCCTTTAAAACTGAGCGAATTACTTATCTTTAATATCAGAGACCAAGCATCAGAACGACTTCCTTGGGCGAGTCATAAGTTCTGTGAAGAACAGGTCAAGTTTGCTCAAGCTTTCGATAAGTCAAAAGGCATAGGGAATAATGTGAGTCTTTTAGAAAACTTGTCTGATGCTCGAGTTATACGCAGTATGCCACCATTAGAAATGTTTACTGATTACATGTCTATTACGAGAGGAAATGCTGCCCATGAGAAAAATCGCTATACACTAGGGCTTTATACTCACTCGGCATACTATGCAACACAAGGTAGTCAGCAACGAAAAGTTTACTTTAGTAAGGCGTTTGAGTTACTAACTACTTCGATCCTCATGTCTTTCTATGGAGAACTGAGTCCTGAGCAATGTGAGAAAAAGCTTAAAGAGGTTATGGATTCCACTCCTTTTTATTCTATTCATGCTCTTAACCCGACTAAGTATGTTAATGAAGACCCAGTTTCATTATCAAGCGTAGAAATTGAAGAGGAGGCAGATACGGGGAACTACGATGAATTCATCGGTAAAGTAATGGGTTGGAGCAATAGCAATCGAGATCTGATTAAATCTTTCGTTGGCGATGAAACAAGACTTTTGGCTCTCTTAGTTGCTGTTTTTAACAAAGTGTTTTCTCAGTTAAACCTGCTTCGTGAACGTTATCACAAAGGTAATAATGCTGATGACACTTTGATAGATGCGATTTTGCGCTTCAAGTATATCTTGGTAAATGCTTTCGGATTCCTCTTGAGTAGTAGAAACGTTGTTCCCGCAAACTTAGCACTTGATTCAACTCACAGCATGTTGCGTGATCTTTCGGAGTTTTCAATTCAATCAAAAACGTACCAGAAGAATGTTGGCTGGATTAATGAATTCCAAGTTGAGGGCTCTAGACGTGAGCTTAACCACGAAGGTCAAGCTGCCCAGTTTATAAATGCAGTTTCTCTTCACCCTATTTTCATAGATCTCGGTGAAGGCGTTGATATTAGCGAATGTGTTGATTTAATCTCCGCACCAATAACTAATCAGAATGGAGTAACACGGAGTTCTTCTGATGGCGCAGCTATGAGTAAACCAAAATCTAAACTTGCTTCTACTGCGAAACAGGGAATTGATGCCCTAAAAGAATGGTTTGGTAGCGGTAAGCTCTTTGATACAGCTAAGAAACTAGAGTCTGCTATTAAAAGTAATGACTTAAGCGATACTCAGTTAGAACGTATGACTAAAATGGTACTAGATGAGCTTGGTGAAAACCCCGATGAAGCAAAATACCATAAATCCCACTGGGATGTTTATAAGGCGTTACTGGCTAGGAAGAATAAATAATGCATAGTTTACCATTGCATTGGCTGGTACCAACTGTACTGTTAGGGTCTGATCGGTTATTGAACCAGTTAGTCGAATCTCCGCTTCACTCAGTGGCTAAAGAGAAGCAACAGAAACATTTATATAGGATGGCCTTGAGAGATTATCAGGCGTATATGCCAGGTAGGCTGCGACAGGAAGATATAGATCTTGCGTTAGCACAGTGGGTCGACATCAAAAAGCCACTGGACTTAGTTTCTGTGATAACCAAACTTCGTGACGGTTTTGTTAGTTGGCGAGGTGATAGATTTGAAGTTAAAAGTGAGAGACTTGAACTATGGTTAGCATTGCTTGCTCAGATCGACCCTGCATGGATTATAGGTTGTGGATATGCTGAGCTTATAGACAATAAAACTATATCTGTAGAACAAGTAGTCAAACTAACATTACAGCAGTGCCCTAATGCATTACCCAAAAGGTTTGATGGCGAGCCTGTAGCAGATAACCATGTTCACTTGGGAGGTCATGGACATTATAGCCTTTCTATGGCCGCATTTGCGCTACACCTAAATAAGCGACCTAGCACCGATAAGAGTCGTTGGCCATTTAGGCAAGAACACAGTTTGTTCAATAGCGAATCCATAGATGTTACTTGTTTACCTGTATTATTACATCGTTTGTTTGGCTTAATAATTTCAGACTCAGAAAGAAAAACATGGGATAAGAAGTCTTCATCGTATGATTGGAAGTCATTGCATACCTACAGAATCAGTAGACATGCTTCTGAGTTTACAGATTCACACCCCAAAGACGATATATCAGCATTAATACATGCTGCTGCTAACATCGGTCATCATGCGAGTTGGATATTAATAACAACGGCTGTCTCTTTGCTTTTACGTCGTGTTCGAAACCCACATTCAAAAAAGTGTTTAACAGCGTTTATCGTGACGTCGTCAATACTACGCAATTATATGGTGGTCTCTGGTGTTGGACTTGGAGATTTCGTTCGTTACTTCAATTTTAACTACAGAAAACCTGTATCTAGCATAAATTATCGTGAACAATCTCAAATGTATGACCTAGAAGACTATACTTTTCGTGAGTTTAGAATAAGTGATTCGAATTACAGGGCGTTTCATAAACTCGCACAGTCATATTTAGAGAGAGGTAAAGATAAGCAGGTTCACTTCGTTTTCCATTTTACAAGAGGGTTTAGTAAGCAGGAGCAAAATCGCAGATATGCTATCGCAAGGAAACGAAGCAAGGAAACTGTTAGAACGATACAGTCTTTTTATAGTTCGTTAACTTTTGGCTCTTTTCCTATCTTTAAACGAAATACCCTAGAGTATGAACAGGCGGATCTGAGAGCAATGTTGAGGGGATTTGATGTGGCGGGTAACGAAAACGAGCTCCCTATAGAAGTATTTGCACCAGCACTTAGGGTACTTAGAAATGCTAAGCACAAATTCAGATTTCCCACAGAAGTACGTTTAAGACAACCTTTTATCACTCTTCACGCTGGAGAAGATTTTAGTCATATCCTAAGTGGCCTTCGAGTGGTTGACGAAGCCGTTCTCTTTTGTGAATACCAGCCAGGAGATCGCATTGGGCATGGATTAGCGTTAGGAGTGGACGTTCATAATTGGATATCTAGGCAACAACATATATATCTACCTCTACAGGAGCACTTGGATAATTTGGTTTGGTGCTACCATATAGGACTTGAACTGGTTGCTAAAAACCCACAGTTTCAGCCTGCGCTCTTAATCATCTCAGAAAAAATTCGTCATTTTTGTGTCGAGCTTCATAACCAAGAGTTTTCGCCTAGATTGCTCTATCAAGCTTGGCAGATGAGAAGGAATTGCCCAATTACAGTCGAACAAAATGCAGAGTGCTTGGATGATGAATATCTATTGTGGGTTCCAGATGCAAAGTTAATACAGCAGTCCAAGAAAGCTGATCCGCAAAGTCAACCAAAGTCTGCTTATGCACTATGGCAAGATTACTTGAGCCGTCGACGTCATGACTTTGACCATGACCAAATAGTATCGATTAGTTATGAGAAAGAAATTTCTATAAATAGATTGCACCATGATAAGGGTGAGCTTATTGACTCATTATCTAATGCGGAACTTGATTTAATTCAAGGTATTCAAGATTTCATGCTAGAGAAGGTTAGTCAATCGCAATGGATACTTGAAGCATGTCCAACATCGAACATTTATATTGGCAGACTGAACAATTACCATGAACACCCGATTTTTAGATGGATGCCACCTAACAGAGAGAGCCTCAATCCTGGTGGTAGTTCGAATAAATTCGGTATCAGAACGGGGGCTATTCGCGTCTGTATCAATACAGATGATGCTGGTTTGATGCCTACAACACTAGAAAATGAGCATCGGGTAATCAAGCAGTGTGCTATGAATTATGAGTCTATTAGTGAATCCGACGCACATCAATGGATAGAGACTATCCGTCGAACTGGTGTTGAAGTTTTCCGCTCAAACCATCTCAACTGGTCAAATACAGTTTAAAGTTATGTATATAGAAGAGTAAGCGTGCCATGAACACCGCATTCTAATCCTTCAGCACGAAGAATAAGATCA
>NZ_JBGONI010000058.1:0-13623 GCF_041439035.1 Vibrio sp. 1F263
CAGCTGACGCTGTTGGCTTAGTAGAAAAACTGTCAACGTATTTTAGGACGAGACAGAGTGCTTTACCCGCCGCAGTCAATAATACCTACCGTATGACTTAGCGGCTTAATACAGTCAGTTATAATATCTACACTCATATAACATCGTTGGATTTTTTAAATTGTAGAACTACTCGTTTCAGTCATGTTCAGAACACAAGTAATAACTCATAAACACGGTTTATTAATTGCTCTTCCAGTTAGACTCGACTGCCGGTTGGCTAAAGTCCAAAGAACCGCTATTAGAATTAGCTTGCTTGTCTTGTGATGCTCGATTTGCGCTTGCCTTGGCACCATCATGGTTTTCAGCCGCCTGTTGGTGATTGTTGCCATTTAAACCTTGAGCACTTGAAGCTTGAGCATTTGAGGCTTCAGTATCCAAATCCGCCTTATCGACACCTAACTCATCACCCTCTTCGTCAGAGGCTTCTTTCACTTTCTTATGTACTGGGATATCGCGTTTGTAGAGCTTGTTGAGCGCTTTAACGATAGAGTGCTTGGTGATTGCTTCTTGCGTCAACTTGGTCATTATTGGCTTAGTCAGAGCCTGTAACCCCACAACGGCATCAACACCAAGATCCCCACCAACTTTATCTCTCAAATACCTAGCATCCGCATAGCCAAAATGAGCCGATAAGAATAACCAGATATACGCGATAGCATTGCCGTGCTCACCATGGTCAATCCACGCCTCACCGGCTTTAAACATCGCTTCTGCACAGTTTTTTTCAGCTGCCGTTTCAAACCAGTAAACCGCTTCACGATGATTAGCGACAACACCAACACCGTTCAAATAGCTCATACCCAATTTGATTTTTCCGTCTAGGCTATTCTTTTCAGCCGCTTTTCTGTACCACATGAAAGAGCTTTCTGGAGAATAATCCGGGTTCTCTCTATCTAAGCACCAATCCCCCATGAAAAGCATCGCTTCGGTGTTACCACTAACTGCAGACTCTTCAATATAGGCGCTGCCTTTCGGAAGGTTTTTCTCAACTCCGCGACCAAACACGAGTGCTTTACCCACCTCGAATTTTGCAAGCGGATCGTTATCCAGTGCTGATATCGCTAACTGCCAAAAATTGGCCTTTTCTCTTAAAATTAGGTCTTCTTTGCACTTCATACTCAGACGCACAATGCCGTACATGCCGTTGACATTGTCTAAATGGGCAGCTTTATCGTACCAATACAGAGCTTCCTTAAGATTGACTCGTTCGGCCTCTTTCGCCAAATACAAAATCGACGGCACATGCCCTGTTTCAGCCTTAAATTGACGATCTTTTTGCTCTTGGATACGTGCTTTTTCAATCGCTTTTCGGTAAGCGACAGCGCGAGCTTTACGTTCTTGTTCCAAGCGCTTTTTTCTTAGCGACAAAGAGACCAACCAAACAGCAATCAGTATTAACGAAAGAGCGGTCGCACCAATTGCGATTCCCATTGTACTCATAAAATATTTTGTCCTAACTCGGCTAATAGCACCCTACACAGGAAAGCAATCAACCTATAGCGAGTAGTATGTTTGAATGACAGGGAAAAGCGCAGTTATTAAAACGTTCCGCCCTAAAATGAATTTTGTTCAGTATCTCAGGAATACATAATGATAAAAAGCCTACGAGTATCTATCCGTCAGCACTCCATTAATGCTGTGATCCCGCTCGCTTTTTCTCTATAAGTCTTGGGGCGTTACTTATTCTATCTTATCTATCTTATCTATCAGCTTATGGCCTAGACTTTCCAACTAACCTTGCTGCATCTTCTCCCAAATGGTCGGAGAGCCAATATAGTCTTGAACCGTAGTAATGAACTCTTTGACCAATTTGGTCTGCTTACGATGCGGATACACAGCATAAATAGCCGTATCAACCGTCGAGATTGCATAATCAGGAAGTAACGTAACCAAGCCCAATTCTTTCATTGAGGCATACAAGTTTGATTGATCAAGGAAGCCATAACCTAGACCATCTTTCACACAAGACACCATAGTACGAACATCACTGACCTTATAGTTGCCACGAATCGTCAGGCTTTGAAAAGTGTCACCATGTGGCTCTTCACTGATACGGAGATGATCAACCGTCATATCGCCATTGGTATAAATCACCGCAGGTAGCGCGAGCAGATCTTGTGGTGTCTTCGGCTCACCGTGCTCTTTCACAAAGTCGTTCGAGGCGACCAACATAAAGTTACTGTCGGCAATCTTCTTGGCAATCAAATTCGATTCAACGAGCTTGCTAAAGCGAAACGCGATATCAAACTGCCCTGCAATGATGTTGGCGATCTTGTCGTCCAATGACAGCACAATCTGAACATCCGGATACTTTCTCATGAACTGAGTAATAATAGGTTGCAAGTATTGCTGACCAAAATAGATCGGCGACGTAATTCGTAGCACACCTTTGGGCTCAGATTGGTACGAGTCGGCAATGCCTTGGATCTGATTAATAGTATCTTTCAGTACATAGGTTTGCGCGAGAATATCTTCCCCTGCCGACGTCAACGAGAACGAACGCGTAGAACGGTTGAGCAACTGAACACCTAAATCTTGTTCAAGCTTTTTTATCTGTTTAGAGAGTGATGAGTTGTCCATATCGTGTAAAGTTGCCGCTTTGGTAAACGACCCTTGTTGAACCACATCTAAGAACAACAACAACTGGTTAGTATTTGGCACTGCGCCTCTCCTGAAATAAAACTCGACTAACGTTCATCTTTGGGGGTGTCCATCACAACCATAGTCGTAATCGATTGCACCTGAGCACATTCCCCCAGCACATCGGCATGAAACTTCTTATAGCCCGGTAGATCTTTGGTTTCTACCCTTAGCAAGTACTCATTGGCACCAGTAATGTTGTGGCACTCCACCACCTCTTTTTCCATACTGACGTGCTGTTCAAACTCCAGCTGAGCCGCTTTGCTGTGGCTCGACAAGCCAATCGAAACATAAGCAATAAAGCCAACGCCCATCAGTCCATTATCCAGAACCGCACGGTAACCTTGAATGATCCCTTTACGCTCGAGATCCTGTACTCGCCTTAAGGTCGCTGAAGCCGACAATCCTATACGTTCTGAAAGCTCAATGTTGGAGATTCTGCCGTCCAATTTAAGCTCTTGCAATATCCTTTCGTCAAATCTATCCATAAGTACTTATTATTGTGCATTAAGTGATAATTGAGGAAATAAAAGCACATAATTGCCTCACTTTCCACCTACTATGTTTCTCAACACGTGAAAGTCATGACCGGTCAGTCACTTCGTTCATTTTACTGCTGGAGAATCACAATGCCTTTTGAACAACTTAGCGCACTTGCCTTGTTTGCGTTTGTCTCGACCTTCACACCAGGTCCAAATAACATCATGCTCATGACATCAGGAGCCAATGTTGGCTTTGCCCGTACCATTCCGCACATGCTGGGCATTGCTCTGGGTTTTGCAGCCATGTTGCTATTGGTTGGCTTCGGCTTAATGGGGGTTTTTAACGCCTATCCGGTCTCTCACCAAATCTTGAAATACCTGAGCCTTGCTTACCTCGTGTACCTTGCGACTAAGATAGCATTGAGCGGCAAAGCGAAAAGTACTGAGGCTTTTAAACCAATGACCTTCATCGGCGCAGCCAGTTTTCAGTGGGTGAACCCGAAAGGTTGGTCAATGGCGCTGACGGCGATTTCAGTGTATAGCAGTGGCAGTTCATGGTGGGAGCTCGCGATCATCGCCAGTATCTTCACACTAGCCAACTTGCCTTCTGTGACATTCTGGACAGCGGCAGGTAAACAGCTCCAGCATTGGCTAACAACACCCGTTCGAATCAAAAGCTTCAACTATGGTATGGCAGGGTTACTTTTAGCATCGACGATTCCGATGATCTAATCGACTTACTTTATCTATTGATGGTTAGTACTTAGGTGCTAACCATCCGTTTCTTTAAAAGAGCTTAATAATCTCACTTAGCCATTGACCAAATGTCGCCTGCCCACTCGGCGTTAACGTCCAGACAAAAGCCACAACATTAAGTGACACCGTCACGAAAAATACAAGTCTAAATGGTTGCTTCTGCGTTTTATGACGCAGTTTATCTTGAGCAATTAACGCCCCTAACCAACCACCAGCAACAGAAAAAATATGCAGAGTTTTCTCTGGTACACGCCAATTACCATTGATTGCCGCTCTCTTGTCCTTCGCGTACACAAAAAACGTCACTATTCCGATAACTAAATACCACACCAAGAGCGATTTTGAACTTTCTGAAAACAACGCAGATACCGCTACCAATACCAGATAAGTAATAGCGATTTGAATAGATGAAGACAACATCAACTCCTTTGGATAATGAACAACATAGCGTCACCATTCCACATTAAAGACTCACTATGGCTATTTGAGACGAATGAGTACAAACTTTTTTTGATATAAAAAACAACCAGCGAGTGAAGTGCCACTAAGCTCACATAAATAAGGCGTAGTTATCACCCCTAGCGACTACTCCTATCTTCTACGCCTATGGCTAACCAACTGTATTTTATGAGCTATTGAACCAATAAAAAAGCGCGTTAACCACCACAATCCGTGATATCGACACTAGGTTTCCTATTTTTACGGATTAAAAATAACTTAATACATAAGCGTCACAAATAGTGGAGCATCGTTAAGCCTAGGATATTCATCTTCGTAAAAAATATGGATATCAAAACGTGAACGAAATAAATACCAATAAACACGAGATTCTACAAAGTACCTTGAAGATTGCAAAAACAAAGAGCTTCAATATTGCGCAAACAAACAACTTCAAACGTTCAGCTTTAGCCAAGGCGATATTGCCTATCGTCACCGCGACCTTGGTAGCAGGCTGTGGAAGCGACACTAGCAAAACAAACTCTGACAGCAATAGTCTATATAAAGCCGCTGAAAACGAAGTTGTTATTTATTACAAACGAGATGTTGCAGCGGCTCGCGCTTCTGGCTCGACCTACGACGGCTGGGGGCTTCACCTTTGGAATGGTGAAGGTTGTACGAGCACTGACTTAGTCGGCATGGGATTAGGTAACAATGGGACTGACTGGGATGTACCTTATGAATTCAAGGGCATCAATGATACCTATGGCGCCTACTACGTGTTGAAAGTCGACCCAGATGCATCCGACCCTCATAAGTGCATCAACTTCATCTTGCATAATGGCGGCGATAAGGCGTTTGGCAGCGCCAACTCGAAAATTGATCTCACCAAACTGAGTCAATCTCAATCTGTATTCGGTTTCCATGGCAGCAGCGCGCTGTACTACGAACCGATTTCAGAACGCCCAGTTAAGATTGATGGCCAGAAGGCACATTGGTTGGACTCAAACACAATCGCTTGGGAAGCTGCAGACGGTGCCGATTCTCTCAAGTTGTTCTACGCACTCGATAACAGCATCACGATAAACGATGATAAGGCGATCGTCGGTGGGCAGGCCGTTGAACTCAAAAAAGATGGCAAGCTATCCTCTGCATTAAAAGAACGCTTCCGTCATCTAGCAAGCCTACCCGCTTTATCAATTGATGTTGACGCCGGCACGCTGCGCACCATCTTGAAATCTCAGATCATTGTTGTTGCGTATAATGCGAATGGCGACGCTATCTCATCAACTGAAGTTCAAAAGCCCGGCGTACTTGATGCTGTATTTGCCAACGAAGAGGCCGGTAACGCAATCGGAGAAACACTGGGGGCGATTGTGGAAGGCAGCACGACGACCTTCAAACTTTGGGCTCCTACTGCGCAAGATGTTGAACTCGTCCTCTACAGCGAAGACCGACAAAGTTCAAAAGTGATCCCAATGACGGAAAGCTTGGAAACAGGCATTTGGGCAACGGATTCAATTTCTAACGCCGTGAATAGTTATTACCGTTACCAAGTGAAGGTCTACCACCCAACAACTGGTAATATCGAAACTCGCCTTGTGACCGACCCATACTCACTCGGCTTATCGAAGAATTCAGCATACTCTCAAGTGATTGACCTTGATGATTCAACACTGATGCCACAAGGTTGGGCTGGATATAAGCGCCCAACGGTGAAGAAAGACGAAGACCACGTACTGTACGAATCACACCTTCGTGACTTTAGCTTCAGTGATAAGTTAGGTACAGCAAGCTTAAACGGCAAGTACCTAGCGCTAACAGAAGCCGATCGTGAGTCAGTAAAACATTTGAAAGCTCTGAAAGATGCCGGTTTAACTACGCTTCATATCTTACCTGCATTCGATATCGCTACCATCAATGAAGATGATGCGAGCCGCGTGGATATCACCGACACCGTTAGCAAACTCTGTAACGTAAAACCAACAGCGACTTTATGCGGCACCGAAGATGAAAACAAAACCATCGAAGCCGTACTCAACAGCTATAACTCTTCAACAGGCGATGCCCAAGCTCTAATGAACGATCTGCGTATGTTAGATAGTTTCAACTGGGGCTACGACCCATTTCATTACACCGTTCCAGAGGGAAGTTACGCGACAGATCCTAACGGTTCAAAACGTATTCTAGAATTCCGTCAAATGGTTAAAGCTGCGCACGAAATGGATCTTAAACTGATCATGGACGTGGTTTATAACCATACCAATGCGTCTGGCGTGAACGATAAGTCCGTACTGGATAAGATCGTCCCTGGGTATTATCACCGCCTGAATGTGAACACTGGTGGCGTGGAAAGCTCAACGTGTTGTGATAACACCGCAACTGAAAACCTAATGATGGGTAAGTTGATGGTCGACTCACTCAAGGTATGGGCTGACGACTATAAGGTTGATGGTTTTCGTTTTGACTTAATGGGCCACCAGCCAAAAAGCGTAATGGTTGAAGCATTGAAAGAAGTGCGCAAGATCGACCCAAATACCCTGTTCTATGGCGAAGGTTGGGACTTTGGCGAAGTAGCAAACAACGCTCGCTTCGAACAAGCCAACCAGATCAATATGGCAGGTACCGAAATTGGCACCTTCTCTGACCGTTTGCGTGATGCAGTGCGAGGCGGTAGCCCATTTGATGGCGGTGTCGATTCTGAAGGTAAGCACCCACTTCGTTTTAACCAAGGCTTCGGTAACGCCGCGTTTGCCAACGAAGAAACCAAGGTTGATCAAGACTCAGTCAACGGTCGTTTACACAACCAAGATCTTGTGCGCTTAGGCATGGCGGGGAACTTAGCCGAATACGTATTACTGGATTACAAAGGTGATACCAAACTGGGCAAAAACGTCGACTACAATGGCGCACCTGCCGGCTACACCAAAATGCCATCAGAGAACATCTCTTACGTTTCCAAGCACGATAACCAAACTCTTTGGGATAACAACGCTTACAAAATCGCCGAAGGTACAAGCTCTGCAGAACGTGCTCGTATGCAGTCGGTATCGCTCTCGACCGTCATGTTGGGTCAAGGCATCCCGTTCATACACATGGGTTCTGAACTGTTGCGTTCTAAATCGATGCAGCGTGATTCTTACGACTCTGGCGATTGGTACAACCGTGTGATGTTTGATGGTACTGGCAATAACTGGAATGTTGGCTTACCTCGTGAAGACAAAGATGGTGCCAATTGGGAACTCATCAAAACCATCATTGCCGACAGCACAGCCAAGCCTGCAAAAGAGGATATTGACCTCACCAAGCAGCAATTCCTAGAGTTGTTAAAAATCCGCAGCTCAAGTGAACTGTTCCGCTTAGACACAGCAGAAGAAGTCATGAAGCGTGTCGACTTCCGCAATGTGGGCAAAGATCAAATCGAAGGCCTGATCGTGATGTCTATTGATGACGGAATCTCCACAGGCAAAGGCCTAGATACTACCGCTGATGCGCTTGTTGTTGTTGTAAACTCAACGAGTAAATCTCAATCATTCAAGATCACGGGAGCGACGGGCTTTACACTCCATACTATTCAGAAGAACTCTGCCGATGACATCGTGAAAGGCGCCACCTTTTCCGCTGAGACTTTCACCGTACCGCCATTAACCACCGCTGTGTTTGTACAAACTCAAGGCGCGTCACAAGGTGCTGGGTTATCGGTTGATAACTCACAAAAGGACGTATCTAAGATTCCGCCATATGGCAAAACGACCGTCTATGTACGTGGTGCAATGAACGGATGGAACCCGACGGACGCTTGGGCGATGAACTTCGTTGGTAACGGCGTTTACTCTGTCACTGGCGCTTTGGCTGTGGGTGAATATGGCTTCAAGTTTGGCGGTTCTACTTGGGGTATCTTGGATATTGGCTGTCACTCCGTCGACTTAGCTCAGGGCTCGATCAACATTGGCAGCGAAGGCGACTGTAAGTTGAATGTAACCGAAGCCGGCAACTACACATTCACACTGAATGCGATTCATCAACTCAATGACAGCGCAGAAAAAGCCGTGGTATCTGTGACGAAACAATAAGCTTCACATTCACATAATCATCACAGACGAGCCTGTTTTTTTGGGGAAGAGCGAGGGGGAGGTATTAACCTCCCCTTTTTTGAGCAGCCGCTCACATACCACAGCAACTACGCCCCGATTTTCTTACCCAAGGAGGATAAAGCCGCATTCTGATTAAGCTAGCCTCCTAACGATAACTTCTATACCAAATATAACGTCTATACCCAATATAACGTCTACACAGCACAACTAGAACGACAAAGCCCTACACCTCCACTTCTCGAGATGAAATATAAGTATGTACAACAAGAAACATTCAATCTATCAAGTTTTTACCCGTTTGTTCGGCAATCAGAATACTCAGAACACACCTTGGGGAACCATTGAACAAAATGGCGTGGGCAAGTTCAGTGACTTCACCAATAAAGCGCTGACAGAAATTAGAGAACTTGGCATCACTCATATTTGGTACACCGGAGTACCACATCATGCTGTGATCAACGAATACAAGCACATCGGCATCTCAGACGATCATCCAAGCATTGTGAAAGGACGGGCTGGCTCACCTTATGCCGTCAAAGATTACTACTCCGTAAACCCAGATCTTGCTGACAACCCAGCGCAGCGTTTACAGGAATTCGAAGCCTTGATCAAAAGAAGCCATGAAAATGGTTTGAAAGTCATCATTGATATCGTCCCTAACCACATTGCCCGTAATTACCAAGGCTTGAATAACCCAGAGGGCGTACGTGACTTTGGCGATCAAGACGACACGACGGTTGAGTATCATCGCAACAATAACTTCTATTACATTCCTGACAGCGCATTTGAACTGCCCGAGATCGAACCTGCGTTCATTCCTCTTGGTGGCGAACAACACCCGAGTTTAGCCTCACCGTTTCTTGAATCCCCAGCCAAATGGACAGGAAACGGATCGCGCTTGAGCAAACCAAACTTCGATGATTGGTATGAAACCGTAAAGATTAACTATGGCGTGCGACCAGACGGTTCAAAAGACTTTCCTGAGCTTCCGGACGATTACGCGATGCGTGATCACCTCGCCCACTACCATTTCTGGCAGCAAGTTGATGTGCCGGATTCATGGGTTAAGTTTCGAGACATCGCATTATATTGGTTAGAAAAAGGCGTCGATGGATTTCGCTACGATATGGCAGAAATGGTACCGGTCGAATTCTGGAGCTATCTCAATTCATCAATCAAAGTAAAGAATCAAGACGCCTTTTTGATGGCGGAAGTGTACCAACCGGACCTTTATCGTGATTACATTCGCTTGGGTAAAATGGACTACCTGTATGACAAAGTCGATCTTTACGACGGCCTAAAAGCAATTATGCAAGGTAAGGCTTCAACGGCAATCATCCCTGAGATCCAGCATCAAATGATGGACATCGAACACCACATGATGCACTTCTTGGACAACCACGATGAGCAGCGTGTCGCGTCTCCTGAGTTTGTTGGTAACCCACACATTGCCAAACCAGCCATGTTAGTCAGTGCGCTATTAAGTAGCTCTCCCACCATGATTTACTTCGGGCAAGAAGTCGGCGAATCGGGCGCGGAGAACGCAGGCTTTGGGCAACCTTCTCGCACGTCTATATTTGACTACATCGGTGTTCCTCAACATCAAAAATGGATGAACGGAGGAAAGTTCGATGGTGGGCAGCTCAACGATGATGAAAAGCAGCTCAGACTCTTCTATCAACAAGTGATGACGTTTTCATTGAACCATTCATCGATGACCGGAGCGTACCAAGACTTACACCAATCCAATCAGCTAAGTGATTCTGTTTGTGCTTTCTTGCGTTTTGATAACCAAGAACTGGTTATCGCCGCGGCTAACTTCAGCCAAAGCAAAACAGACCACGTTCAGTTGAAGGTGACGGCAGAGGTTATTCAAAAACTAGGCATTGCTGACGGAAGCTATACGCTCAAAGAACATATTGAAGGCGTCCAACAACAGACGCTGTATGTGGAAAACGGCGTAGGTTGCTTCAGTGCAGAATTAAAGCCCCTAGCCGCTTTCGCTTGGGTGTTAACCCTTTAATCAACCGTTCTAAAAGTAATAAAGGGATGACTCACAGTAAGGTTAGGATACCATTTATAGGAAGGTCACTTTTCAACATCATTAGAATAATATAAATAAAACAATAAATTATGGTCTTGTTTTTATTTTTCACGCCGCATGCCTTCCTTTTGGTATGCCGTATTTCTTCCTGTCATCATAAGGTTGCGTTATACTACCCACACGTATGAAAGCAGGAGGTTCAAATGACAGCAGTTGAACGCGTTTATCAAAAGATAAAGCGCTCAAGACGTTATGTTTTTGAGCGCAAAGACTTTGATGGTTTTGCTAGCTACGACCAAATCGGTCGAGCGTTAAGGCAGTTAGTTAAGCAAGGTGAGTTAATCAAACTTGGTTATGGTCTATACACAAAGGCAAGAATGAATAGTCTAACCGGCAGACCCATGCCCACAAACCCTGGCGGAAGCGATGCTTTGATGCGTGAAATTTTAAAGATGAAAGGTGTCGATTTTGAGATGGACAAACTGTCTTTACAAAGCCTAGCTGGTAAAAGCACCCAAATCCCATCCTCCATTCAATACTCGTGGAATCCTAAACAGTTTAATCGCAAGTTGGCTGTCGGTAACCGAGTATTAAACTCACCGAGTTAATATGGAAAAACTAAAACAACAATTCCTTGAGGTTTCAGATGCGCTTGAGCTCGGAAACCCAGCCATTATTGAAAAAGATTACTGGGTCGTCGCCTTGCTTGCCGAATTAGCGAAAGTGACTCCGGTGCATCATCAAATGGTTTTTTCTGGGGGCACTGCTCTAGCCAAGTCAAACGTTAAAATCCTGAGAATGTCAGAAGATGTGGATATAAAACTCATTCCCCACCAAGAATTTGGTGAGCTGAGTCGCGGCCAAAAGAAAACCGCCCGCAAGACATGCATTCACGAGATTGAAATGGCGATCACTCAAACAGAGCGATTTACAGTTGAGTCGCGTCTCGTTCGTGATGAATATCGCTATGTTGAACTTGAACTCAGATACCCGCAGCAGTTTAGCCAAGCGCCATGTCTTCGCCCCATCATTAAACTTGAGTTAATAGAGACGATTCCCTTACTGGATGTAGAACTTCGGCCGATCCAATCATTGGTAGCGGAACTGTATCAACAGCCACAAGAAGTAAAAGCGTTTGATTGCGTCTCTATTCAAGCGACCTTGGTTGAAAAAGTGATTTCGATGTTGCGCCGTACCATGTCCGTAAAGCGTGATGCGCAACGTAAGGATGATGCCACGCTTGTACGCCATATCTATGATGTTTACTGCATTTTAAAGACCGAGGCACAGTTGGAAAACTTCGACCTTACAGCAATGACAGCGTTGTTTAACAACGTATTGAAAGAAGATATCGATCGCTTTGGTAATCAACACGCTGAGTTTGTTGCTAACCCCAAACAAGAGCTACAGCTCGGGCTAAAAGAGCTTGAAGATAACCCAGTTTTTCGCCAACGCTTTCAGGACTTTGTTACCCCTATGGTGTTTAACACCGACCCCCATGATTTTGATACCTGCTTTGCCTCATTTAAACGCATTGCGCAATCGTTAATTAAAACAATCTAACCGATTTGAGAACCCCTCATGCCACACACTAAAATCAATCAAGATCCGCTACACCAAGAACAAGTCAACAAACCGTAAAGTTAGCCCAACCCACTACTCTAGGGCGTTTACGAAGTCTCATTTTTCTACTTTGACTCACTTACTTCATGAGTCAACGAGCAGCGCAACATGCCTATGAGGCAAACCATTGCACTGTCGTGATGTAGTCTGACAGAATCGCTTGGTGATCACATGATAGAAAGGCGGTTAGCTAAATCACTTTTTCCCCAAAGTGTGTAACGACCGATGATTGACTCATTAATGGTGAGTTGATTTTGTAATACATATGCTAACGAACAATCCTAGAGTGCAGGTGTTTTTTTCGTAACCCATCACTCATGTGCGTACAAAAATCACATGACCATCATATATGGCTTGAGTTGCTTAAAAAGGTTGAGCAAGATAGACAGAAGCAAATGACTATATCCCGACTGAAAAGCGTTATGCACAGGGGCAATTAATGACGAAAGCGAAACAAGCATTAAGCATAAAAGGTGATACGTTTAACCCATTTCCAGAGCCATTTAAATCTCGCCTTGGTCAATCTGAATGCAGAAGTTTAGGTGATTCTTTTGGGCTCACTCAGTTCGGTGTGAATCTGGAAGTATTAGAACCGAATGCGCAGTCGGCTCTTCGCCATTGGCACACAAGGTCAGATGAGTTTCTTTATGTACTCGGTGGTGAGCTATGTTTAGTCAGTGATGACGGTGAGCAGACATTGTTTGCAGGAATGTGTATTGGCTTCCCTGCTAGGGTCGAAAATGGTCATCATTTAATAAACCGTAGTAGCGAACAAGCTAAATTTATAGTTATAGGGAGCCGAGTTGCAAAAGACGAAGCCCATTATCCAGATGATGATTTCAAATGGATTGTTGAAAGTTCTGGTGAATGGACTCCCTCTAGAAAGGACGGCACACCATACTAGTTACTGTTAAATAGTAGGAGGGAGACTATGATTCCAACAGCGATTCTTATTCATGTTCAAAATGTCGCATTGGGCATCGAGTGGTATCAAAAAGCCTTTCCTACAGCTGTCTCTGTTTATCATCCTAGTTTCGACTTTACCGTGCTCAATTTAAACGGTTTTTCTCTTGAGATAGTACAAGCAGACGAAAAAGTAGGCTCGGGTAAATGCGGGACAGTTTTATATTGGTCGGTAAACAACTTAGATAAAGCACTGGATCATTTTGAAGAACTTGGTGCAAAACTGTATAGAGGCCCAATGGCAATTGAAAATGGGCTTTTTATGTGTCAAATCGAAGACCCGTTTGGCAACTTAATTGGCTTGCGTGGGGCGACCACGTTGCAAGTGGTTTAAATGGATTATAAAAGGCCTTATATGTCATATCAGTTTAGGAGGTAAAATGGACATTTTGATCGAACAAGAAATAGAACTCCATCAATACCAAACTCGTCAGAACAAAGCTGATCTTGATCGTTTAATACACCCTAGTTTTACTGAAGTTGGTAAGTCAGGAGATAGCTACGACTTTACATCCATTATTCAAATGATGGATTTGGAAGA
>NZ_JBGONI010000059.1:0-11986 GCF_041439035.1 Vibrio sp. 1F263
GGTTCACACATTGAGCGGTGAACAGCGCTTCATACGACCTCACGTCGCACGCCCCATTTAGTGTTAGATCTTTTACTCATTCATATCTTGTTAATCTGAGTTTGACCTACTCAAACTTATCCACTTGAGTTGAGAACTTAGCGTTCCCGTTTTTAGGCGACATTTTGCAGCTTAGTATCCCTTGTCTTACTTAACTTATTGATTTTTAATTGAACCAATATGATTAAGAGTGCATTATATAGAAGAAAAAGACGACAGTTTGTCGACTAATAAGCGTTATACGATTCGAATAAACTAGAGGTTGTTGTGGATAGAAAAAGTGACGGTTTGTTGAGGCAGTTCAAGCGAGTTGCTATCTCATTTGCAGACTTTAAAGAAGCTAACGATATCGTTAGTTACATAAAAAACAACAAACTTTACGCTGAATTCGAAGGCAATTTTCTTGTTCTTTCTGCATTAACTAATTCGATGATCTTAGCTTACTGTAAGCCATTTTCTGGAAATGATTCTCGAAATCAAATTAAGGTGCCCGATTTACCTACTACCGTACTAAAAGTCTTATCACCTGACGAACTTTCCTTACATAAATTTTTAATCCAGCTTAGGAATCAGCTTATTGCACATTCAGATTCTCAGGCTATTGAAATGAAGTTTGCTATCCATACTTACGGGGATTTTCAAATGCTCCAGCCGGTGAGGAATAGAAGTTCAAGGTGTTTGAGCCCTGAACAATTGGATCTTTTTGAAAGTATGTCTTTAAAACTGCTCTCGCATGTAGCTACTTTACGTAAAGATCTAGAGCCCAAGATCATTCCTTTACTAACTGAGGAAGACATAGAAAAGTGGGGTGCGTAGGATGGTATCAAAGCGTTTAAGACGGATTCCCAACGCTTGGCATTTTTAGTTTGCTTCAGCTTTAGCGTATACGGCACAATGCTTTAAGTGCAGTGGTCTGCGTTGCTCACCACTTAACGTAGCGTTATGTTTTTCACGAAAATTATAGCTTTAACGGATTTTGGATTGTTGGTATAAAAGTGTCGTACACATCATAAGGAGTATGACATGGCTAGTAACGACTCTTATTTTATGGCTCTAGAAAATCGCGGCTTAGATAAAGTTAAAACTCAATGGTCGCAGCAAAAACATGGCAGACCCGGCTCTAAAAACTGGCACATAGTGAAAGCTTGGATTGAGCAAGAAGAGAATAATAAAACTAAACTAGAGAGCCAAGATCAAGAAGCCTTGAAGTTAAAGCAGATGCGACATTCGATGAGCATGACGTTGGGAATGTTGTTTTTTACAGCAGTGGCGGCTATCACGTCACTTGTTCAAGCTTTGCGATGACGTTTCAGCTACAAACATAACAAGCATTTAAGGTTTCAAGATACTTTTTCTAATCCAATTTTGGCACGTTAGAATCCATACTCTAACGTGCTTTTGTCCAAAAGCTTCTCTGGTTGAATTTTTACCCGTGGCACTTTTAACGCGAAAGTGCCACGCTAACATTTAAAGTAGCGATGCTAGATCTGAAGATATGGTTAAGTGGTCATTCTGTACAGCTTGGTGTAAATAAGGCTTCCATGTAGCGATATCCTCCAAAGCATCCACTTCTAAATGTATGTCTCCCTCCCGCTTTGGTCCAAAAATCACGTATACTGGGACAATATTTCCTTGTTGAACACTATCCCAAACTAAGCCATCTACATTGGGGTAGGTATTATGAATGTGCTTAGCTAGCGTTCTTGCTATATCCAAGCATTTCAGCTGAGATTTGTTAAACAAATCATCAAAACTAATATCCCAAAATGCTTCGGCCCCGCCTTTCAGATATGCAGCTCTACAATCAGCAAAGGTTAGCTCCTTTCTAAAAGAGATTGTAGCCACAGCGAGATTTTGAAACTCTTTGGATGATAACGTTACTACTGAATCTGTAGCAAGTGGTCGTAGTACCGTTTCAAAATAGGCCGTTTCTCTAGTTGGTGCTATATACAGAGCAGGGACTGCTTTGTCGTTAGAGCGGAATGGCGAAAAGCGACCAGCGGTGACCGTACCATCAGAGTAGATAGCCCTAATATCACTAGTGAACTTAACTTGTAGAAATGGATTCGGATCTATGGCTGTGTAAGCACGCTCACCATTGTCGTCATATACCTTATTTAATGCACGGTAAAAATGACGACCAGGTTCGATTTTCAGCAGTGGTGGCGCCTTACTCATAGTCTTGCTCTTCTGAAGCAAAGGTTAAGTCACGCAATGTGCTTTGAGACTTAAACAAACCTGCTAGGTATAGCAAATCTTCTTCAAGCTCGGGTCGGCTTATAGCTTGAGCAGGTGTGCACTCCAGATCATCATTGTGAGTTGTTAACCATTTATACACTCCCCAATCATTTAACCCATCAAATATGTGACACAACCTTTCGACTGGCTTGTACACACCAAGACGTTCAGTGTCGAACTGAAACGCTGGGATCTGGATATTACGAGAATTTCCAAAATAAAAGCCGAGTAGCTTCATTTCTTTTTTGAGTTTAGCAACCAATCTTGAAGGATTTGCAGCACTTACTTCTCCAAACAGTACTGATGCTTGCTTTGCTGTAATTAGCGGGAAGTTTTTTGCTCTAGCTTCAATCTCGTTCAAGTCTTTTGCTATTAAATATTGTGTATCATCTGCACTTGTATGTGGCTTAATGGCTTCCTTGAAGTCATCAAAACTTTTCTGAGCATCCTGTTGTAGTAGGCGATACATGTGCTTAACAGAACCATGAGCTATATGATGTTCCATCACACGCATGGCACCACTAACTAATTCTGCTTCCTCAAACCCAAGCTTTACACTTCGGTTAATCACATGAGCTGGAGCCGCAAAGACACGACCGTTTTTAGCTGTCAAATGCTTCCCATTTAATACGACAGTTATGCCCTTATCGAGTAAAGGCTTTGCTTCTCTCAAGCTATTAACGGTCACTGGCTCTTGAATACTGTCATGATCATCATTTTCGTATTCTTGTTCCTCTAACGCCGTTAACTGACATTGTAGAATGTACTGCTCTGCTTCCCTAGAAATTCGCATGGATACTGCCTCGTTAGGTATTATTGTACACCTTAGATCCATAGTAACAACTATGCAAATTATTATTGCCTTTTAGAGATGAGCTACCCCATCAATACTGGCCCCTAAGTTAAACAAATTGCCATACCTGTAGTTATTCATGAATCGCTAATGTAAGGTTTTTATAAACTCATTTATGTCCAGAGACGTGCTTGACCTCTACGGTGATAGCACTCATTGGGACAAAAGCGATGTGAGCCATCAAGCGAGTTAGTTTTCAATTTCTTTTGTTTATATTTGCAAATAGTGACTAGACCTTAAAAGCTATCGATAGCTGAATCGATATGTTGGTTGTAATGCTCATAAATATCAATTTCATATAAATGAGATAAGATTCACTAATCTGATATCTAGACAAAACTTTAAGCCCCCTTATCTTGAATGTGGTTTTTGTTACCCCGTATATTCCATTGTGAGACTGATGACACACTATATGTTGTGTTTTTTCGGTCGTAATACCTTGCGAAGGTTACATTAATACTCATTTGAATAGAGAGGTAAACAATTGGCTAGATGCACAGCACCATCAAGAGGACATCGTTCAGCGGCCGCCGCAGCTAATTGCCCGGCATGTGGTGGACGCTATAGTCGTTATGGAAGTGGAGGTTACAGTTCATACTCAACCTCATCTTACTCTCCATCTCGCATTAGTAGTAGCGGAACAAGTAGCAGTAAAAAGCCAAGTTGGTCTAAATCAGGCTCTTCTGTATCTTATACATCCGCTCAAATTCAGTCTCTTACACCGATACGCGAAACAGTCGAAACTCGTGCAGCACAACAACCAGCTCTTCGAGATGTATTCTTGTGCCATGCATGGGGCGACCGTAAAGACGCAGCTAAAGAATTGCATGATTTACTTGAAGCAGCAGGTGTTAAAGTTTGGTTTAGCGAAAAGGATCTTGGACTTGGTGTGCCGATGATGCGCGCTATCGATAAGGGATTGGCCAACTCTCGAATAGGACTTGTATTGGTGACTCCAGCGATGTTGGAGCGGCTTCCAAAAGAGAGTGTCGCCGACAAAGAACTTTCAACACTATTAGCTGGCAACCAACTTATTCCAATTGTACATAACACATCTTATGAAGCCCTACGAAATGTCAGCCCCATGCTAGCATCCAGAACAGGTTTGGATACTTCTGAGGATTCAATGGAAGTTGTAGCAGAGAAAATTGCCGAGTTGGTAGATATCTAATTCGTCGGTTGAATACTGCCTAAGGAAGAGCGCTCCTTCGGTGGGTAATCAATAGCCGTCTATTGGCTGCGATAGTAGCCAAACCTCCTGAACAACATAGTTATTAGGGACAAAGGTGCCTTAGCTCTATTGCTACAAACGTTTGAAAAACGAACTTAGTCACATTTCTTATGTGCGCTTGGTTGTATATTTGTTTTAGTTCAGGTGCAGAGCTTGAGCGTACTGCGAAGTCTAATTAAATATATGGAGAGCAATGATGGCTACAACAGGAGAAAAACCGGGTAAAGGTAGTTATACCTGTAAGAAATGCGGTCAACGAGTCGACTTAGATGATCATGATGATACTTTACCACCATGCCCGAAGTGTGCTCACACGGAGTATTACAAAGGATAATTGAAAGCCTGTCTCAATCAGCAATGTATAATGTTTGACTCTGATTGGGACAGAGTATCTTAGTCGGAGTATTTCGGTTCTTGCGAGCGCCTGTTTCTAGCGCTCAGGGACAAGAGTGCCTTAGTGCGACTACTCTAAAACACTTCTGCCCCAAAAACATTTAGATTAAATACTCTACACAATTTAGAGGGCGTGCGTTTACCCTACTAAAACTTATTCGATTGAGTTGATAACCGTTCATTCTCGTCATTAGGCGACATCTTGCAATCTAACTTCCCTTCATGTGTCATAACTTATTGATTGTCAGTTGAGTTAATATTAAAATGATGGCATTGCCGAAAGATGAAAGACGACAATTTGTCGCCTAATAAGCGTTATAAGCTTTGGTCGAGAGAGGTCAAATGACAATAGTAGAGCAAATAGTTAATCGAGAAATTGAAGCTGTAATCGTATATGAGTCTAGTGATGTTATAGCCTTCGCTGATCATGATCCTATTAACTTTGGACACATACTGATCTGCCCAACCTACCCTTACGAAAGTTACATTGAATTACCAGACCAAGTTCTTACAGAAATTCAATCGGTGGCCAGAGACCTCTATCAACGTATTGAGCGAACTTTTGAACCAGATGGTATATCTTTTATTCAAAATAACGGTAAATTCAATGAGCTTTCACATTACCATCTCCATATTTTTCCTAGGTTTAATGGTGACAAATTTGGGTGGAAAAGTAGTGAGATTGGAGTTCAAAGCATAGAAAAACTGCGCGAATCTCTGGCACGCTTATAACAAATAAGGATAAGTGTCGCCCAGCCGACACTTTATCTGGTTGTTGAACAAGCCCGTCACGGTGACACCTTTATTAGTAATTTGCTCAGTCTGAGCAAGAGGGGTTTAGGCTCCCCTCGCGTCTTCAAGCCGAATGAAGCCATTGAGCCGATCATTGACGATCTGCCCAAGCCGATAGTTGTCCTGTGTCTCTTTTACGTGTTAGACCTCCGCGGTGTTCATTGCACCATTATCCTTATAAGCGAGCACCTTTCGGCTCGTCAGCTGGCTAGCTCGGTCGGGTGATCCCAACGCACACCATTTCGTGCTCGCAACAAGGGCACGTTCGTACGGCTTTGCTGCGCACAGGGAGAGACGTTAGCATCGGACAGATCCACTGTGGTGCCAGCAAGAGTAAGATAGCCAGCCTTAACCGCCTCGCATTGCCATGCATAAATCCATAGTCTCGAACCCGTTGCAGCCCTTTGGGCAGCACGAACGAACTAATGGGGTCAAGTCTTGCCTTTTGCCTAACCATGTTTTCTATACCTGAAGGGCTCTTCTCCGCTTAGATGAGCTTGATTTCTGGGTAAATGGTAGAGTGAGTTTCTAGGATTGAGGTTTGTCTAATCTTCAATTTAAAGTAATCAGTATCCCTTACTCCTCGGGCTCGCCGTCTAAGAAGACCTATCGATACATTCCCTGCTTCCACTCGGGCATTCGTCAGCTTATATTTTGCATAATTGCAGATCCCAACTCTTCTCTCCCAAAGCGCGTCTGCGAAGTTGATGAGAGATAAGATCCTCGTCTTTTTAGCAAGCTGGCACCACGCATCAAGAGCTGCGATCATCAGGTCAAAATTACGTTCATCCCATAAGGCTTGAAGCTGCTCTTTGAGCATATAAATCGTACAA
The DNA here is from genome assembly GCF_041439035.1 of Vibrio sp. 1F263. Classification (NCBI taxonomy): domain Bacteria; kingdom Pseudomonadati; phylum Pseudomonadota; class Gammaproteobacteria; order Vibrionales; family Vibrionaceae; genus Vibrio; species Vibrio sp. 1F263. The sequence goes on from NZ_JBGONI010000059.1 coordinate 6,380, forward strand.
AGAGTCTTATTGCTTTCAAGTAAATCATCTAGCCTATCTGACTGCTTATCGCTTAATTTCGGCGCATTTTTGAGGAGTAAAAATAGCGTCCCTTTAAGCATTTTCTTCTCGTCATGTGTTCCTTTCCTAAACGCTTTATTACGCTCTTTCCTTATCAGAAGAGAGTAGTTCTGCATAACGTGAAACCGGTCAAAAACGATGTCTGCATTCGGAAGAGCGTTTCTCACTGCTGATTGGTAAGATTGCCCCATATCCATTGATACCGCTTGGATGCCGTCTCTCGTTTGCGGTGATAATTGTTCAAAAAAGTTGATGAGTACGTTTGAAGTCCGCCCATGGTCAACCCAAATAAGTTGTCCTGAAACGAGATCATAAACGACGGTCATATAGTCATGGCCTTTAGCCCTGGCGACTTCATCAACGCCAATATGAACAAGGTTGGTCAACTTCTTAGGCTCTAAAGCGGGCAAGGTAGATAACAGAAATGCTTTATCGATATTTTTCACGGTTTCCCAGCGAATGTCTAAATGCTTAGACACTGCGTGGATGCTCATATAGCGGCATAGTCCACTAATAAAGTGACAGAATCTCTTGGTATAACGACTCCCCTTATCAACAAAATCAGTCGCTTCAACCAACCTTCGGCCGAGCCTATCTCTTGTCTGAGCCAATTCAATTTCTATAACGCAAGGGCGACCACTGACAGGTAAATCCGACAGGCGACGGTGAACATAGTGGTCGACTGTGCGCGGTGCTCCAGTCTCAGGGTCAACAACTTTACAGCGTCTATCTCGCTTGCATTTGACGAGTACTGAATGAGAGCTTTCTTCGAGCGTTACAGACTGTACGGATTGGCCTTTAAAGTTAAATAGAGCGGAAGATAATAACGACAAACTACAATACTGAGATATAAGGTGGGAAGCGATTATAAATCAATGTGTTACCGGTTTTATTGTTAATTTATAGACTCATCTAAGCGGAGAAGAGCCCCTGAAGTAATCAGAAAATACAGTGTGCTCCGTAGATCGTAACAAGCTTTTGTCCAGAGGCTTCATAGACCTGAATTTTGACTCGTGGCACTTTCTAACTCAAAAGTGTCTTATTGGCTTCATGAGGTGCATAGTTAAGCACAATACTTTCTGAAATTAACGTTACCATAAGGTATAAAATTCCTGCTATGGCATCTCGTTTAGTGCGTTAATCTGGTGTTTCAAACCATCTATAAAAACATCAACATACCTATTAAAACTCTCATCCATCGGTTTGTCATAGCCATTTTGCCAGCGTAAAATGAAAGAAGCATTCATCATTTGAGGTAGAAAACGAGTTAAGTTTGGATACTCACTATTTTCTACCTTCTTAGCCTCCCCTCTTAACTTAGCTTCCCATTCATCCGCATTATCTAGCGGTAAATGACCGAACTCCATGGTTACGAAACCACACATTGATGCAATTACTGTGTTGTACATAGGGACTATATGAGACGGCGGACAATTTGCATCCAAAAGAGCAGCTATAATTCCATCTAGCAATCTAGGATCTTGATACGCATTTGCCAGAAGTCGCCCTCCTATCAAATCTGCGATGTGGGGATGGTGTTTTACTGCACCTCTGTAGTTTTGGAATAACAGGGTCAACCAGACGTGCCAATCCAGGTTACCGTAGTTAGGTGTGACACTAGACATCACTGTATTTGCAATTTCACCTAACAGTGTGTTTTTGTTTTTAAAATACCAATAGATAGCTGTTGGATAGGTATCTAACCGTTTAGCTACGTCTCGAATACTAAACGTATCGATTCCTTTCTCCGCAATAAGATTCAGTGCTACCTCGATTATAATTTCCTTAGAGAGAGGTGTTGTATTTGCTTTTCTTTTCATAAAGGTACCGCTATCTATAAAGTACTTGCTAAAGGGAGGTCTGCTTTTTAGACAGATTGAACGAACTTCTAATGTTAAAAGTATCGTAAACAATATTTAATTTGGTAATCAAGCGGCTACCTTTGTCGACTTCTAACACATCGACAACATTAAAAGGTGCAGGTTCACCATTGGCAAGTGTCCAGTCAAAGTAGAACCAGATAGATATCAAATCTGTACAGTCACGAGTTGATTTCCCTTCCATTACGCCCTTCAAGGTTAGCTTTGAACTGCTCGTATCTTCAAACAATTCAGGATAAAAGTCTGCTGCCTTACGTTCACCGTAAAGTGGTGAACTCACCAACGCATCTGGCGTGAAAAGCGATAGTACTTTTTCAATGTTTGCTTCTTCAAGTGCTTCAAGGTATTTGTTTGCTATCGTATTGGCATTCATGATTTTACTCTATTGTTCAGTGTGCAATACTATATTGTACACTGAACAATAATGAGAGCAAGCTTGAGTTTGTAGCTGTTTAATAGAATGAAAGGTGCTGCATTAACAATGAATGCACTCCTGCATTAAATGCATAAACATTTCGCATCATTGACTGTAATTGGAAGGTTTTGTCCAAAAGCTTCTCAGGTGTCGTCTACTCGACCAAAGTGTGGTAAAGCAATAACTAAATAGAGAGTTCAGACAGGATCTCTGTTTTTCATTGCAGTCATTTCAATGACTGTTTTATTGTAAACTACAATTCACTTTAAGATTTTTATAGTAAAATAGTTTTTACTATAATTATTTCTAACCTATTACTTTGACATTTAAATTTTGGTAAATTAATATTTACCTTATTATATTTACGGTAAAGGTTAATTTACTATGGGAAGAGGTAACATTCAGGTTAGCACTGTTGCTAGTGCCGCACTAACTCATTTTGCCACGATGCTTACAATCCAGCGTAAGGAAAAGAAAATCACTGTAGAAGAGACTTGTTCCCGAGTTGGGGTATCTAAGCCCACTATGATAAAGATTCTTAAAGGTGATCCGTCTGTAAGTATCGGACTCTACTTCGAAACTGCTTGGGTATTAGGTGTTCCTTTATTTGAACCCGATGAAAACCAGTTTGCTATTAAACGTAAAACAAATGCGAAAATTGAGGCATTACTGCCTAATCGAGTAAGAAGGAAAAAGGTAATTTTAGATGATGACTTCTAGTAATCAATGCTTCGTTTGGAAATGGCTTAAAGGACAATCAGAGCCTGTGGTAGCAGGTAGACTCACTATTGATGAAACTGGCCAACATTTTACGTACGGTCAGTCTTACTTGAAACGTTCAGATGCAGAACCAATTTACTCAAATGAATTACCGCTTTCTGCTGGTACTAAGGAACCAGTTCAAGGTATGCCTATATTCTCTTGCTTGCGTGATGCAGCTCCAGATGCTTGGGGACGTAGGGTCATTAATTCTCGGTTGATGGGCAAAGACTACGATGCTGAGTTAGGCGAAATGACGTATTTGATGCATTCCGCTTCAGATCGGATCGGTTCTCTCGATTTTCAAGAATCGGCCACTGAGTATTTTGATCGTTCTACTGATGCGGCAACTCTTGAAGAATTATACAATGCGTCTGAAATCGTCGGTCAAGGTAAGGAAATCTCTTCGGATTTGGATAGAGCACTTATGCATGGTACATCCCTCGGAGGTGCTCGCCCGAAAGCGATGATCACTGGTAATGAAGCTAAGTATATTGCTAAGTTTTCAGCATCAAATGATACTTACGAAGTTGTACAATCAGAATACGTAGCAATGAGGCTTGCCAAGTTAGCAGGACTCAATGTTGCCGAAGTTATTTTTGAAAAAGTATTAGGAAAAGATGTTCTTCTTGTAAGACGCTTTGATAGAGCGTTAGTTGGTGACGTTTGGTGTCGTCGCTCAATGGTGTCCGGGCTGACAGTTTTAGGCTTAGATGAAACATGGGCTAGAGAGGCATCTTACGCAGACCTAGTGAACAATATGAAGCAGTATTGCATCGATTTTACCTCTGATAGCCAAGAGCTATTTGCACGGATGGTATTTAATGTACTGATCGGTAATACGGATGACCATGCTCGAAATCATGCTTTCTTTGTAGAAGGGGAGAAAATATCCCTGTCACCGGCTTATGATATTTGTCCACAAAACCGTACAGGTGGGGAGGCGAGTCATGGAATGAAGATCTTCGAAAATCTTAATTTATCTCTGTTATCACTTTGTATGCAAGCAGCACCAAGTTTCAATATTAAGGCTGAAAAAGCAGAAGAAATTATTAGGTTTCAAATTTCTACGATTACCCAAGAGTTTGAATCCGTGTGTAACGAATTAGATGTCCCTGAAGTTACGCGAAAGTTACTTTTCAAACGTGTGATATTGAATGACTACATATTCAATGAAATGGAACATTTAAAGCCGCAAGATGGTCATTAAGTAGAATACATGGAATATCTAAATAAACAATGTCCGTACGACATGATGGGTTTTGTCGCAAAGTTTTGCGTTGTCGGTTAAGATTTACTCAATCTTTACCTAATACTCTGAATCTCAATGTTTAAAGGTTGCCACTTCCCCTCTGAAGTTATTCTCGAAACCGTACGTTATTATCTCGCCTATAAACTCAGTTATCGTGAAATTGAAGAGATACAATTGGAGCGCGGAGTCGTTGTGGATCAGGCCACTATTAATCGTTGGGTTATCAAATTTACGCCAGTATTAGAGCACAGAGCGAGGTGTAGAAATAAGCCCGTATCTGGCTCGTGGCGAATGGGTGAAACCTACATCAAAGTCTTTGCGCTCAAAAACATAGCGTCTGGAGCGCTTTATCTTTTGATAAACGCGATCAACTGCTGTCATTTGAACCTCCTAACTTTCATACGTGTTCGTAATATAACGCAACCTTATTATGACAGGAAGAAATACGGCAAACTCAAAGGGGATAATACGGCAAAAATAACGAATAAATATTATTAACCTATTGTTTTATAATAATCATTTCAAGGTCATTAAAAATGACCTTTCTAAAATCAACACCCCAACCTTACTATGAGTCTATCCCCTCAGAGATGTTCAGAGCCTCCTCAATTTCTACGCCTAAATAGCAAATGGTATTATCCAACTTAACATGGCCAAGTAATAGTTGCACAGCGCGAATGTTTTTGGTTCTCGCCTAAATTAACGTCACCTTGGTACGGCGCATCGAGTGGGTACCATAGAGATAGGGATCGTAGCCGAGTTCCGTTACCCAGCGGAAAATGATGGTGGCGTAACTGCTACAACTAATTGCTTTACCCTGCCTTCGAGGACTTGGGAAAATAGAGTCTGGTGCAGAGAGTTGGCTGTGCAGTGCGTGAAGTGAGCTCAAACTGTACCCCTCTGGCTGTAAAGCACGCGATCTTGAATCGCACCACCAGAAGAGATATCCCTCACTTTCATTCTAAGTAAGTCACAAGAACGTAACTTGCAATCGATAGCGAGATTGAGCAAGGTCGATTTCAAGCCTAGTGCGAATTCGCCAGATATCTTCAAGCTTGAAGGACTTTTTCTGCCCTGTTAGATGACCTTTCTTCGTCCACATAATTGACCTCCAATCTAAACCAGCTCATCTGCATACGCAGGTAATTATATAAAAAGTACTGCATTTAACTCTCAAGGAACCACTATGCCTAGACCTAAACGCGCGTCCGGCAACCACTTTACCCGTGGCGGACAAATTA
>NZ_JBGONI010000060.1:0-11758 GCF_041439035.1 Vibrio sp. 1F263
ATGCACTTTGAAGATGGCAGGGGTGGAGAGATTCGAACTCCCAACACGCGGATTTTTAATTTCACAAAACCAATAAAAAATCATATAGTTACCAAGTAATAAAAACCAAGGTACAAGTATTTCAGCATATTACTGTATTTTGTCTAATTCCAATTTCCAAATATCAACTGTTTATACTTAGAAATTGATTAGTGCAGTTCCTTGATGTATTATTGTAAACGCGTTAAAGATACATCTCCTTTAAGGAACTCACGAGGTATAGTCTATGACTACCATTACAGAGAGAAAAGTTAGAACAACTAAACGTCGAACTACTGAGTTCAAGCGTCGTCTTTCTGAATCCAGCAAGCTATTAGCGAAAGAAATGGAAAAAGTTCGATAATAAATGAGTATAATTATAACAAAATCTGCCAAAATTCAGAAAGTTTTGGCAGAAAATCCCTCTGCATCTCTCCCAATCGATGAGTTTGAAGAATATAAAACTGAATGTGTAGAATTTGGTGATATTCCAAATCCTACTGAGACGGTTCAACTTCAACATCCCGCACATCTTGATACTATTGGTCGAGATAAACTTGCAACACACCCCATTGATGCCAGAGCAGAAGAGCTCCATCATGTTCACATATGGCAAGACGGGTGCGTATGGGAGGAAGAAAATGGGGATTTAAAAGTACAGTGGAGCTGCACAAGCAACAGTTATATTGTTTATTCGTACTTTATTGATAAAGGTGGCAATCATCATTTTCATGTTATTGATTACTGCTTAGACCAAGCTCACGCTTTGATTGAAGACGCTCATCAGGTTAGTGAGTGGACAGGGATAGCTAAAACACATAGATTGCTATTTCAGTAAGTTACTAGCGAAGAAAACGTCGATAAAATAAATCGCAGATAGCAAAAAGGCCACTCAATGAGTGGCCTTTTTTCATGCATAAATAATGCACTTTGAAGATGGTAGGGTGGAGAGATTCGAACTCCCAACACGCGGATTTGGAAGACTTACTAGAAAAGCTCCCTAGCTCAACCATCCACTAAAAAGGGTTTAGCGTTACTTGGCGCGGGAGCTGCTTTGGTAGTTGGTCACCCTGAGCTTATCACCGCGAGCGTATCGGCAGACGGTGTTCAATTCGGTGGCATTATTGGCGCAAGTGCTCCAATAGTATTTGGCCTATGGGAAACCCTACGGAATGAGTTCAAGTAATTATGGTTGAGATTTTACAGTACTTAACTTCGATGGGGTTGCCGCCATCCATGATCGTTATTATTGGAATGTTTTGGCGGCATAACAGTCGACTGATTCGACTTGAGACTAAAACGTTTAGTTAGGAAGAAGGGCTCATAGAGAGCCCTCAATAATTAGGCTTTGTAAAGATGTATGCTGTCTATAATGGATGCCAGAATTTCTATGGTTTTATCTGGTTTATCCCACCCTCGCCCAAACATCCTATTAAACAAATGCTCCCACCTTGCCTCATCCTCTCCGTCAATTGTGAAGGATTCTTTAGATGAACATTCTTGAGCTATAAGAGCTGTAAATATTTCATAGTGCTCAGGTGATTCCCATTGGTTTTCACTGAGCTCGGGGATTGCAGTTAAGCCATAAAGGGTGCCTATTTCTTCAGCAGTGACACTTCTTGAATGTATTTTTCGAGCAACTTGTGGAGTTATAACTGAGAATAAAATTCCCGTAATGTGTAGCATCGAGTAACCAAAGATTTTATTTTCAGAAAGGTAATCAGGGGTGACGATGTTTAGAACTTCAATATGTCGTACAAGGGTTTCAACTTCTCTGAGTGATAAGCTATGTACTGAGATTGCTCTTGTGACTAGATTTGTGAACTGTTCGCTGTATTGTCCTCTAAGGCATGTGTCACCAAGAGTTAAACTAGACTTAATCAGATTTTTGTAATGAACAGAAGATACTTTATTTGTATCAATTGCGTAGTTTGTTTTTTGAGTTGTAGGTAGTGCTATTTTATAGTTTATGAACTTGTCTAGATATTTTGAAGCGTCGACACCATTGCCATAGCAGTGTTCTATTGACGCTTCTAACTGCTTTGAGTTGGTAACTAAGACAAACTTAACGTTAGGAACATTAAATGTATGTTTGATCACTTCTAAAAGTTTGATGGCATAGCTAGGTTTACACCTATCGAGTTCATCAATAAATATTGTAATTGGTTTTTCTGAAGATAACTTCTTTAGCACTTGTTGTAACGCGGCTAAGCTTTCTTCTGCCTCGATGTGACTCTTTAAGATACTCTCAACAGAAGCATCTATTGCTGCGTCTGTTGCTTGGGCGACCTCTTTTTCGAATCCTTCTGCAATGTCAGCTGCATCTGTTTTTAATAAGTGTCCAACTCCAGCTTTTAGGGAAGTTTTTAACCCAAAACGGATTGCAGGTAGGATTTTGTTTATGGTCTTTTGTCTCTTACCATCTTTCTCCGGTACGAGTTTAAGTACCTCAGCAAGAATGGTTAATAAAGGCTCATCAGCATGATCTGATTTATAAGCATCTATGTAGATTATTGAGCTCGAATCTTTTTCTTTGTAAAGGTTTATCAATTTGCAGCAAAATTCAGTTTTGCCAGTCCCCCATCCACCATCAATAATTAGTGGTGAAATACTAATGTCGCTTTCTAGTAAGTTGATGATATTTATAGCGATAGATTGTCGATTGAATTCATCTCGATTGTTGAAATGTATGTCGAACATTAACTTAATCCATAATTAAGAGAGGCCGAATTAGCCGTGAATAATTGGTTATGACGGTATCATCAAGTGTGTTTAATTGTATTGATACTTGTCACCTATCTGAATTGATGGTTTCGACTTGTTTATTGTGCAATTTGTGTGGGAACAACTGGGTATATACCTGCCACAAAATGTTTAGGTTCCTATGCCCTGTCACTTGAGCTACCTCTTCAATTGAATACCCTTTTTCAAACAAACGGCTTGCACCTTCTCTTCGTAAATCGTGGTACCGCAAATCCTCAATACCCAATTCGTTTCTCACTCGCTGAAAGCCTGCGCTAACACTTCGTGAGTTGTACGGGAAAATAAGATCACCTTTGTTTGGTTGCTTTAGTGCGATCTCAAATGACTCGCCAAGCAACGGCACAATCATGTGATTACCTTCTTTCTTCCTAGGGTCTTTTCTATCTCTAACCAGTATCGTTTTATGCTCTTGATTGAGATCTTCCCAACGCAGCTTGCAGACTTCACCAATCCGCATACAAGTAAGAATGCTGAACTCTAGAATGTCGGTAAAGGGGATTCGAGTTGTGCCGTTTGGTCGGAAAGACTCACGTTGTTCTAATCCAAGCTTTAAGATTTTCAGTTCTTCAGCAGTAGGGCGACGTGTTCGTTTCTGGCTTTTACCTATTAGTGTCATATCAATGAGAACTGGGACGGCTTCATCAAATATCTGGTGATTGGTGTCGATGTTGAAGACAGGCTTAGACTTTTTCATTACAGAACGTAGGTAAGCAATATCATGATAAATCGTTGCGGGTTTGGCTCCTGCGCCTCTTCTGTTTTTACAGTGCTCGATTAAGTCGCTAGTTCGTAGCTGATTACTCTCAACTTGGGCGATGTCGCAATCCCTAAGCATCTTAATCACATAGCGTTTGGTGCGGCCTGTATTGTCCCAAAGATCTCTTTCGGCCATGAATAAATCGAGGAGTACCGAAAGGGGGACTGTTTTTGGTTGATTGAGTACCCCTTGAGCTTCTAGTTCAGCTACCCTTTTTTTACCGAAAGCTTTAGCGAGTGCTTTCTTTTTTAGAGTTTTGCTTTCCCTGTGTATAATGCGCGAATTCTTTTTAACGATGATTGTTACCTTGAACCTTGGTTCACCGCTTTTTAGCTTTCTGGTCTCGATGGTATAACTTGCCATTGTCCAACTCCTAAAGGGGTACTTGAGGGGTACTACAGGAAGTAATTCCGTTTAATTCTAGGTAATTCACTGTATGTTTGTACAGTATTAATTGAGACTGAATCATGACAAACACTAATAAAACCAGTAAATACGCTAGTAACCGACTTTCTGTTGCACCCATGCTCGATTGGACTGACCGCCACTGTCGTTACTTTCACCGTTTGCTTTCTCAGCAGACGCTTCTGTACACGGAAATGATAACAACAGGTGCGATCTTACATGGTAAGGGCGACTTTCTAGAATATAACGAGCAAGAACATCCTCTTGCACTTCAACTCGGTGGTTCAAACCCGGTTGATCTGGCTGCTTGTGCCAAGCTTGCTGGTGAGCGCGGCTATGATGAAATCAACCTTAATGTCGGTTGCCCTTCCGACCGAGTTCAGAATGGTCGCTTTGGTGCTTGCCTAATGGCTGAGCCTGAGCTGGTGGCAGATTGTGTGTCGGCGATGAAAGAAGTCACTGATATTCCAATTACCGTGAAAACGCGTATTGGTATCGACGACCAAGACTCTTATGAGTTTTTAACTAAGTTTGTTTCGACGGTTTCTGAAAAAGGCGGCTGTGAACAATTTACTATTCATGCGCGTAAAGCGTGGTTGAGTGGCCTTAGCCCGAAAGAGAACCGTGAGATCCCACCGCTAGATTACGATCGCGCATACCAAATCAAGAAAGATTTCTCTGATCTTGTGATTGCCGTGAATGGTGGCGTTACTACTCTTGAGCAAACTAAAGAGCACTTGCAACACCTTGATGGTGTGATGATCGGTCGTGAGGCTTACCATAGCCCGTTTATCTTGGCTGAAGTTGATCAGCAGATCTTTGGTTTAGACACGCCAATCAAGAAGCGCTCACAAGTGGTTGAAGAAATGTACCCGTACATTGAGCGTGAGCTTTCAAATGGTGCAAGCTTAGGACACATCTCTCGTCATATGCTTGGTTTGTTCCAAAGCATGCCGGGTGCAAGACAATGGCGTCGTTACATCAGTGAGAATGCACATAAGAAAGGCGCGGGCATTGAGGTGATTCAGACGGCATTGGCTAAGATCCCTAAAGAGCTAAACGTATAGACACCCTCAAGGTTAAAAGTTCGAGCTTAAAAGCCCAAGCAAAAACTTAAGCTTAAAAACCTAAGCTTATAAACCTAAGCTTAAAAACCTAAGGTTAAATTCGCCACTAGAGGCTAAATTTGCCATTGATCGTTTCTTTAAAAGCCACGCATTTAGATGTGTGGCTTTTTATTTACCTGATAAGTAAGGGTTTTATTGGTTTTACTAACTTGGTATGGAAGCTGCAATGTTAGAAAGTAGGAAAGATAGGTCATTAACTCATTAGGGAGACCATTATGTTTGAATTAATCTTTGTTCTTATTTTCGTCGCAACTTTACTCGTTACTGGTATTACGTTTATGACGGTACTAGCGGCAACCGGAATCGCGTTAGCGGTCATGCTGGTCTTAGGTATGATGGGCGTTGTGTTTAAACTGCTGCCTTGGCTGATCGTGATTGCAGTGGGTGTGTGGTTTTTCAAAAACTATGTACACAGCTCTAACCAAAGACGTTATTAAGGTCATCGTGTCGTCAAATCTTTACTCGTCAGCGGTTTATCGTTTTAGAATTTAAGATGTGTGGTAGAATTTTCCCCAATAATCTATGAATGTGCATACAATTAGCACAACGATATGGAATTGGAGCTATCTCAAATGAATAAAATGCCATTAATTGCTTTAGTGGGAATGCTTTCTTTAAGCTCGGCAGTGTCCGCTGAAGAAGAGTTTTCTTACACGACTAAGATCGGTGCTGATATGTGGTGGGGAAGTACAAAGCTGAATGAAGCTAGGTCGAGTGACTCAAACTCACCTTCGTTGTATTTCGCATTTGAGCATAATGCCCCTAAGCTGCCAAATGCGAGTTTCCGCTACTCTACTGTTGATACAACATTGTTAGCGTTTGATAAGTATGACTACACGTTCTACTACACAATGTTGGATCACAAGTTGATGAACTTCGATGCGGGTGTGACATTTACTCAGTATGCAAACTCACATTACAAAGATCCGTACAGTTCGAAAACGACAAGTTTTGATGAGTTTACTTGGAGCTTCTACGGTAACGCAGAAATCAATGTCCCTAATACTCACCTTGATATCATTGGTACGATGGAATTTGGTGATAGCAACGGTATTAAGAGTACCGATTTGATGGCGGGTGTTCAGTACCGTATTCCAGTGGCAGATACTGAAATAGCACTTCGTGGTGGCTATCGTGTGATTGACCTTGATTCGGACAAATTTTTCTCTTCAGAGCTGAATAAACCTCTTGAGACGGACAAAGAACCTGATCCTTTGGATGACCCAAAGCCAGGGCCACCTAAATCGTTTGTTATGGTTGATGGTTGGTTTGCTGGCGTAGAAGTACGCTTTTAGGCTATTCAAGCGAATCTAGAACGAAATTTAAGAACGTCACTTTATGAAGTGGCGTTTTTTTATATCTACTGGTTATACCCAAGCATCTTGAAGTTACTTGGGTATATACTTTTCTGGAATTAGTTAGCACATTCATCACTTTCGACCATCCTTAATACAGATACCTAATTAGCGTCTATTCTTATAAGGTCTATGTTGTGAGGTCAAAGCAAGGGATGGAATATGACACTCAATGAATTACGAAATTTATATCGAGAAAATCTGTTGGTTGAAGCGATCATAGAGCCCTCAATTCAAGAGGGGTCTTGGGTTGTGGAGTTTCGCCATATGGGCGGTGGCTTTGTTTTGCTTACTGATGTTCATGGTGAAGAGTGTCATTACGCGGATTTAGACCTAGCATCTAAGTCGGCAATGGCGGTTGGCTTTCAACAAGTTCGTATTGAAAACCAGTAACTCAATTGACGTTTCAATCGGTTTTTACTTCCAAAAAGTTATAAAACATACTTTTCTATTCTTTCTTGTTATTAAAAGGAGTGGTTAATCTATCGTCACGCAATGATTAGGGATGTCGTGACCATGTCTTTAAATAAGAAAGAGTCTTCACAAAATAATAATGCACAGTCTGGGGCTAATGAGTTACCTGGGCTAGCAGCACCACTTAATGACCAACAATTGGGTCATCTTCAGCAAACTGTTTCTGAATTATCTTCTCAACAACTGGCATGGGTCAGTGGTTACCTTTGGGGTGTGAGCCAAACTCAGCCTGTGGGTGCCGCCGCGCCAATCGCTCAAGCAGCCGCTGCAGTAGCCGAAAAACCTGCGGGTAAGCTCAGCATTATCTTCGCATCCCAAACCGGTAATGCGAAAGGTGTCGCCGAATCGCTTGAGGCAGAAGCGAAAGCCTTAGGGATTGCTGTCGAGCTTTTCGATGCAAGTGATTATAAAGGTAAGAACTTAGCCAAAGAGACACACGTCATTTTTGTAGCTTCAACCAATGGTGAGGGCGAAGCCCCTGATAACGCTATTGAGTTGCATGAATTCCTTCAATCGAAGAAAGCGCCAAAATTATCAAACCTACAATACGGTGTGATCGGTTTAGGTGACTCAAGCTATGAGTTCTTCTGCCAAACGGCTAAAGACTTCGATAACTTCCTCGCTAAGCTTGGTGCTAAATCGTTTGTCGACCGTCTTGATTGTGATGTTGATTACGAAGAGTCAGCAACGCAGTGGCGCGCTAAAGCATTAGAGCAAGTAAAAGAGACGCTATCGACAGGCACTGAAGCCGATGTAGTTCAGTTGCCCGTCGGTCAAGCGGCTGCCGGTCATTCGCAATACACCAAACAAAACCCATACACAGCGACACTGTTAACGAGCCAAAAGATCACTGGTCGTGATTCGGGCAAAGATGTTCGTCATATCGAAATTGATCTTGATGAGTCGGGTATTACTTACCAACCGGGTGATGCGCTAGGCGTATGGTTTGAAAACAGTTCAGAACTCGCAAATCAAATTCTTTCTAAGGTTGGGCTGTCTGGTATCGAAAGTGTCGATGTCGATGGTGACAACTTGTCTGTGCATAGCGCACTCGTCAGAAAATTTGAGATTACATCTTCAAACCCTCAGCTAGTGACTAAGTTTGCTGAGCTATCGGGCAGCAAGAAGTTAATTAAGCTGGTGGAAGATAAAGACAAGCTTCGTGACTACGCGGGTAATACTCAAGTTGTTGATGTTTTAGCTGAGAAGAAGACCAAGCTATCGGCTGATGAATTGATTGGCCTACTACGTAAGTTAACTCCACGCCTCTATTCTATTGCATCAAGCCAAGCTGAAGTGGATGAAGAGGTTCACTTAACGGTTGGTCTGGTTGAATACCAAAAGGGCGATGAATCTCGTCTGGGTGGTGCTTCAAGTTTCTTAGCTCAACGCCTTGAAGAAGGTGGTGAAGTTAAGGTGTTTGTAGAGAACAACAATAACTTCAAACTGCCGCAAGACGACAACACACCAATCATCATGGTTGGCCCGGGTACAGGTATCGCACCTTTCCGTAGTTTTGTTCAAGAGCGTGAAAACAATGACGCTGAAGGTAAAAGCTGGTTGTTCTTTGGTGACCGTACCTTTACTCAAGATTTCTTATATCAAGTTGAATGGCAGAGGTATCTTAAATCTGGTGCATTAACCAAGCTTGATGTTGCGTTTAGTCGTGATCAAAAAGAAAAGGTTTATGTTCAAGACCGATTAATTGAGCAGGCAGAGCAGGTTTGGCAATGGCTTCAAGAGGGCGCGTACCTCTATGTATGTGGCGATGCAACTCGAATGGCAAAAGATGTTCATGAAGCGTTAGTTACGATAGCGGAAAAACATGGCAATCAGAGCCGCGAACAAGCTGAACAATATATTAATGATTTACGTAAAGCGAAACGTTACCAAAGGGATGTGTACTAATGAGCAAGCAAGTAATAGAGCAAGAAGTGCTAGGTCAAGTACTGGGACCTTTGGCTGACAATGAACGTCTGAAGCGTGAAAGTAAAAACCTTCGCGGTACGATTGAACAAGATCTTCAAGATCGTATCACTGGTGGTTTTACCGCAGATAACTTTCAACTGATCCGTTTCCACGGTATGTATCAACAAGATGACCGTGATATTCGTAATGAACGTACCAAGCAAAAGCTAGAACCTTTACATAACGTAATGCTTCGTGCGCGTATGCCAGGCGGCATCATCACTCCTAAGCAGTGGTTAGCGATTGATAAATTCGCAGATGAAAGCACCTCTTATGGTTCTATCCGTCTTACAACTCGTCAAACTTTCCAGTTCCATGGTGTGTTGAAGCCGAACATTAAGTTAATGCACCAAACACTAAACAGTATTGGTATTGATTCAATCGCTACTGCGGGTGACGTAAACCGAAATGTTTTGTGTACCACAAACCCGGTTGAGTCCGAGCTGCACCAAGAAGCTTATGAGTGGGCGAAAAAGATCAGTGAACACCTATTACCTAAGACACGTGCTTATGCTGAGATCTGGTTAGATGGTGAAAAGCTCGCAACAACAGATGAAGAACCTATCTTAGGTAGTAATTACTTACCGCGTAAGTTCAAGACGACGGTTGTAATTCCTCCACAAAATGACGTAGATGTTCATGCTAACGATCTTAACTTTATCGCGATTGCTAAAGACGGAAAGCTGGTGGGCTTTAACGTATTAGTGGGCGGTGGTCTTGCTATGACGCACGGCGATACTTCTACTTATGCACGTAAAGCTGACGATTTCGGTTTTGTGCCATTAGAGAAAACGTTAGATGTCGCCGCTGCGGTGGTAACGACTCAGCGTGATTGGGGTAACCGTTCAAACCGTAAGAATGCCAAAACCAAATACACACTCGATCGTGTTGGTATTGATGTATTCAAAGCAGAAGTAGAAAAACGTGCAGGCGTTGAGTTTTCTGAAAGTCGTCCTTATGAGTTTACTGGCCGTGGCGACCGTATCGGTTGGGCGGAAGGCATTGATGGTAAGCACCACTTAGCGTTATTCATCGAAAATGGTCGTTTACTTGATTTTCCGGGTAAAGCGCTGAAAACAGGTGTTGCTGAAATAGCGAAGATCCACAAAGGTGACTTCCGCATGACAGCGAACCAAAATCTCATTGTTGCAGGTGTACCTAAGAGCCAAAAGGCACAAATTGAAAAGCTGGCACGTCAATACGGTCTGATGGATGATGCCGTTTCAGAACAGCGCAAGAACTCAATGGCGTGTGTGGCATTCCCAACATGTCCGTTAGCAATGGCAGAAGCCGAACGTTTTCTTCCTGAGTTTGTAACGGATGTTGAAGACATTCTGAAGAAACACGGGTTACCAGAAGAAGATAACATCATCCTTCGTATTACAGGCTGTCCAAACGGCTGTGGTCGTGCAATGTTGGCTGAACTGGGTTTAGTCGGCAAGGCTCCGGGGCGTTACAACATGCACTTAGGTGGCAACAAAGCCGGAACTCGTATCCCGAAGATGTATAAAGAGAACATCGCGTCAGCTCAGATTTTAGAAGAGATTGATTCGCTGGTGGGACGTTGGGCTACAGAACGAACGGATAATGAAGGGTTCGGTGATTTTACAATCCGAGCTGGCATCATCGAAGAGGTGATCATTTCAAAGAGGGATCTGCATGCATAATTCTGTCGCTTCAAAACTGAAGTTAGCAGAGCTACTCGCATTGACTAAGACGGAGCAGATACTTCGTCTTGGACAAATTAATGCTGAGTTAGAGCAGCTAACCGCATTAGAAAGAGTGAAGTGGGCTCTGGAAAACTTAGAAGGAACACATGTGGTGTCTTCTAGTTTCGGAATCCAAGCGGCGTTGATGCTGCACTTAGTGACTCAAGCAAAACCAGATATTCCGGTTATTCTTACGGACACTGGGTATCTATTCCCGGAAACGTATCGATTTATCGATGAGTTAAGTCAGAAGTTGACTCTAAACCTTCAAGTTTTTCGTTCTCAGCAGAGCCCTAATTGGCAAGAAGCGCAATATGGCAAACTTTGGGATCAAGGTATAGAAGGGATAGAGAAGTACAACAAGCTTAATAAAGTTGAACCGATGAGAAGAGCGCTGGATGAACTAGAGGCTGGCACTTGGTTTTCTGGGTTGAGAAGAGAGCAATCTCAATCGCGCGCAAACTTGCCTATCTTATCTATCCAAAATGGTGTGTTTAAGTTCTTGCCAGTAATTGATTGGACAAATAAAGATGTTCACTATTACTTGGAAGAGCATGGCCTTAGTTACCACCCACTTCGTGAGCAGGGGTACCTTTCTGTTGGAGATACTCATACGACTAAGAAATGGGAACCGGGTATGACTGAAGAAGAAACCCGGTTCAATGGTCTAAAACGAGAATGTGGTCTCCATGAAGACGATGGAGAGCAATATGGTTCTGGGATTTAGACCCATTGCCATTTAAAAAGCTGCCTCAAGGCAGCTTTTTTAGTTTCTAGGGGATAAAATTAAAGCGATTGTGGATAAGTCTGTGGTTATTATGTAGGTACTTTGTAGTTAAACTTGCATAAATAAGGCTTTGGGTGTTTATCCATCATCTAACCGTTATTTTTGCAATTTTCGGTAATAAACACTTGCCAATGTGAGGAACATCTCTATAATGCCGCCTCACTGACACGGTAGACGCCACAAGGCTTCAGCGAAGAATGTTAGTAAGGCAACTAGCTTTAAGCGATAATTCGCTTCTACTTTTAGAAAGTAGAAATTAATTTTCAAAAGTGTTTGACACTGAGAATTAAAACGCTAGAATGGCCGCCTCTTCCGAAGTGATGTAAGTCACAACGAAGAGAAGCTCTTTAACAATTTAAACCTATCAATCTGTGTGGGCACTCGTTGATGAATAT
>NZ_JBGONI010000061.1:0-11421 GCF_041439035.1 Vibrio sp. 1F263
CCCCCGACCCTCTGGTCCCAAACCAGATGCGCTACCAAGCTGCGCTATTCACCGACTAATTTCGTATCGACTCTTGGGAATAATGAATCAACACTGGAAGCCGAAGCTACCGATATTTTGTAAAGAAAGAATGGGGTGGCTAACGAGATTCGAACTCGCGACCACCGGAATCACAATCCAGGGCTCTACCAACTGAGCTATAGCCACCATTATTTCTTTTTGCCAATTCTCACTTACCTAAGTAAGAGACCGGATGGCGCGCCTGAAAGGATTCGAACCTTCGGCCTTTGGCTCCGGAGGCCAACGCTCTATCCAGCTGAGCTACAGGCGCATGCCCTGTCGGCGGAGTGGAATAATACGTATATCACCTTATGCCGTCTAGTACTTTTTTAACTTTTTTTTCTGTTTGGTCTCTTTTTCGACAGTTAATATGTGATAAACCCCTTATTTGAGTACTACAACCCACCGCAGCTTATAAGTTGTTGTTTATTGCAACAACTTATCGGGATATAATCACCCATTATTTACATTGGTTTAACAGTTGCTCTTTGCTGATAAAGCCAAAACACCCTTCCAACACTATAAATTGGTAAGCATGTACTTACCTTGGGAATGTAAAGTGAGTTTAATGGATATGTCTCGTCGAATTTTAAGCGTTGTCATCGCAGTTTTAACCTTTTCAACTGGCGCTATGGCTTCAGGCCTAAGCGAAGCAGAGCAAGATGCTATTGCTGAACGCATCAAACCAGTTGGCCAAGTTTACCTAGTCGGCAGCGAGCCAGTAGCCGCAGAACCAACAGGCCCTCGTGATGGCGCAGCAGTTTACGGTACCTTTTGTATCGCTTGTCACGCATCTGGCGTAAGTGGCGCACCTAAAACAGGTGACGCTGGTGACTGGAGTCCTCGTATTGCCCAAGGTCGCGACATTCTAGCTGACCACGCAATCAACGGCTTCAATGCTATGCCAGCGAAAGGTTCATGTATGGACTGTTCAGATGATGAAATCAAAGATGCTATCGAGCACATGATTGCTGGTCTGTAATTAAAAATGCCAGATTCAAAAAAGGTGACCTCATGGTCACCTTTTTTATTGGCTTTTATATAACGCGATGAAAGCAAGGAATTACTTCTTGTTGAACATCGCTCGAATGTTAGCAATGTGTGCCTGTCCTTTTTCCATTCTTTCTTCAGCGGATTGTGGTTTCTTAACACTTTCCCATTCCACATCTTCATGCGGCAGTTCATCGAGGAATCGGCTTTGTGTTGGCTTTATCAATTCGCCATACTGACGACGTTCACGACATTTAGTGAAGGTCAGCTCTTTCTGCGCGCGAGTAATCCCTACATACATAAGACGACGTTCTTCTTCTACGTTACCTTCATCGACACTGGTTTGGTGTGGCAAGATACCCTCTTCGGCTCCCATCAGGAACACATACGGAAACTCTAGGCCTTTCGATGCGTGCAATGTCATTAATTGAACTTGGTCTGCATCGTCATCATCTTCACCACGCTCCATCATGTCACGTAGCGTTAAACGTTGAACCACTTCTCGTAGGGTCTTCTCTTCTTTGTCGTAGTTGTCACCCTCAAGGTCAGCAACGATCCAACTATAAAGATCAGAAACGTTCTTCATTCTCATCTCTGCAGCCTTCGGGCTTGCCGAGGTTTCGTACAACCAATCTTCATAGTTAATATCACGAACCAAAGAGCGAACAGCCTCAACGGTATTGCCACGTTCAGCATTATCAGAAATACGAACAATCCAATCGCTGAAACGGCGCAGGTTTTCTAAACCACGACCAGTCAAAGTTTGCTCTAAACCCATCTCAAAGCTCGCTTCAAACAAGCTCTTGCCACGCATGTTGGCGTAGCTGCCTAACTTCTCAAGCGTCACCGGGCCTATCTCACGACGTGGTGTGTTTACAATACGTAGAAACGCGTTGTCATCATCAGGGTTCACCAACACGCGGAGGTAAGCCATGATGTCTTTAATCTCAGCTCTAGCGAAGAAAGACGTACCGCCAGAAATTTTGTAAGGCACACGGTTCTGCATCAACGCTTTTTCAATCAAGCGAGATTGGTGGTTACCACGGTACAGCACTGCGTAATCTTTATATTCAGTGCGGTTCAAAAACTTGTGAGCGATGATCTCACCTGTAATACGCTCTGCTTCATGCTCTTCATTCTTAGCATTCAGTACCTTGAGCTTTTCACCGTCCGGGATCTCAGAGAACAGTGACTTTTCATAAACGTGTGGGTTATTAGCGATCAAGATATTCGCTGCACGCAAAATTCGACTCGTTGAGCGGTAGTTCTGCTCTAGTTTGATCAAGCGTAAGTTCGGGTAATCCTCACCTAACAGCACCAAGTTTTGCGGTTTTGCACCACGCCATGAGTAAATAGATTGGTCATCGTCACCTACGACCGTCAAACGACCACGCTCTCCCACAAGCAGACGCACCAATTCATATTGGCTGGTGTTGGTATCTTGATACTCATCGACAAGTAAATAGCGAATACGAGACTGCCAGCGCTCGCGCACTTCTTGATTGGTTTTCAGAAGTAATACTGGCATCGCAATCAGATCATCAAAATCGAGCGCGTTGTATGCCTTCATCTGTTTCTGGTACATCTCAAAACAGAATGCAAACAACTGCTCTTGTTCGCCTTGAGCTCGAGCTTTCGCCTGATCTGGCGTCAGCATGTCATTCTTCCAATTCGAAATGGTGCTCATTAAAGCACGCAGCAGATCCTTATCACCATCGATCTGTCTCTCTGTTAGCTCTTTTAATAGCGCCAACTGGTCTTGGTCATCAAATAGAGAGAAGCCCGCTTTCAGACCCAGCGCTTTGTATTCACGACGAATGATAGTTAAGCCCATGGTATGAAAAGTCGAAACGATCAGGCCTTTTGATTCACCTTTACCCAGAGTTTGCCCCACACGTTCTTTCATCTCGCGTGCCGCTTTATTGGTAAAAGTTACCGCTGCAATATTGCGTGCCTTGTAACCACACTCTTGAACCAAGTAAGCAATCTTATTCGTGATAACACGTGTTTTACCAGATCCAGCGCCTGCTAATACTAAACAGGGGCCCGAAACATATTTCACGGCTTCATCTTGTCTTGGGTTCAGTTTCATTTGGTTCTCAATTTGGTCTATCGGAGCGAATTCAATTGCGCGCCTATAATAATGCTGCAACACCACGAATGCTACGCTCTCTTATGCAAGAATTTTATATCACATATGAAAAACTATGTTGCACATATGTGTGGGTCTTAGGCTATAATGAATGAACGTTCATTCATTAGTGAGTATATTATCACTGTCTGGTTCTTATTCTATGATAGATAAAAGACAACAAATTATAGATGCCGCCGAAAAACTGATTGCTGAATCAGGCTTTCACGGGCTTTCTATGCATAAACTAGCTAAAGAAGCAGGAGTTGCGGCAGGAACTATTTATCGCTACTTCTCAGACAAAGAAGAACTATTACAACAAGTTCGCTTAGCTGTCACTCAACGGAATGCTGGTTTAATTCAGCAAGGCGTTGAAGATTCGATGAGTCTAAAAGAACGATTTAGAAAAATGTGGCTCAACATTTTCGAGCTCTCGGGATCAAACATCTGCAATTTAAAGAATAGAGCTCAATACGACTCTTTACCTTGTATTCGCAGCCATGAGACCAAAGAGATTGAACGAAAAATGTTCCACAAAATAGATCAACTCTTTACTGAAGGTAGAGAGCAAGGGGTGTTTAAGCCTCTAGAAAACCCTGTTTTAGCAGCACTTAGCTTAGAAGTCAGTGTCACGCTGGCCCGTAAGCAATCTCTTGGATATTACCAACTTGATAAAAAAGCCATTGAAGCGGCGATTGAAGCAAGTTGGGATGCGATTATTACACACTAATTTGGAGTTCTAACTAGAATGAAAAAGTGGACTTTCTTCATGTTACTCATCGCTGTACTACTTTTCGGCAGCGTTATTGGGTTTAACATGTTTAAACAACAAAAAATTGCTGAGTTTATGGCTAACCGACCTGAGCCAGAGTTTCCAGTAACGGTAACAGAAGTTCAACCTATCGACTGGGTTCCTGTGATCGAAGCTATCGGCTTCATCGAACCTAACCAAGGTGTAACACTAGCGAATGAAACCAGCGGTGTTATTGACCAAATATCTTTTGGTTCTGGTACTGATGTTAAAAATGACCAACTTCTTGTTCGTCTTGATTCTGGCGTAGAAAAGGCAAATCTAAAGAGCTCTGAAGCTCGCCTACCTGCGGCAAAAGCAAAATACAAACGCTACCAAGGTCTTTTTAAGAAAGGTTCTATTTCTAAAGAAGCATACGATGAAGCAGAAGCAAACTTCTACTCTCTATCTGCTGATATTGAAAGCCTAAAAGCATCTATCGAACGTCGTGAAATTCGTGCTCCTTTCGATGGAAAAGTGGGCATTCGTAACGTTTACCTAGGTCAATACCTGCAATCAGGTACGGATATCGTTCGTTTAGAAGATACCAGTGTCATGCGCCTGCGCTTCACGGTTTCTCAAACTGATATCTCTCGCATCCATGTGGGTCAAGCTATCGACATCTTTGTTGATGCCTACCCAGAGAAGCCATTTGAAGGTTCTATCAGTGCAATCGAACCAGCAGTAAGCATCCAAAGTGGTCTTATCCAAGTTCAAGCAGATATTCCAAACAATGATGGCAAGCTTCGTAGCGGTATGTTCGCTCGTGCTAACATCATTCTGCCTAAGCTAGAGAACCAAGTTACTCTTCCTCAAACAGCGATTACTTTCACTCTATATGGTGACAATGTTTACATCTTAACTGAAGAAGACGGAGTTCAGCGTGTTGCTCAACATGTTGTAAAAGTAGGTGAGCGTACGGCTGATATTGCACACATCCTTGATGGTGTAAAAGCTGGCGATACAGTTGTAACTTCTGGCCAAGTACGCCTAAGTAACGGCGCCAAAGTTAAAGTTGTTGAAAGTGATGCAATCACTCCACCATCTGAAACACCTAAGCTGTAACTGGAGGCACAATGCGCTTTACTGATGTTTTTATTAAACGTCCAGTTCTAGCGGTATCCATCAGCTTTTTGATTGCTCTGCTTGGCTTACAAGCAATCTTCAAAATGCAGGTGCGTGAATACCCTGAAATGACGAATACCGTGGTGACAGTCTCAACTGGTTACTACGGTGCAAGTGCCGATCTTATCCAAGGCTTTATCACCCAGCCCCTCGAACAGGCTGTGGCTCAAGCGGATAATATCGATTATATGACATCTTCTTCTGTGCTAGGTAAATCTACGATTACCGTGAACATGAAGTTGAACACCGATCCGAATGCGGCATTGTCTGACATACTGGCCAAGACAAACTCGGTACGTTCTCAGCTACCTAAAGAGGCTGAAGATCCAACCGTAACCATGTCTACCGGTTCAACAACCGCTGTACTCTATATTGGTTTTACCAGTGACGAATTGGTATCGAGCCAAATTACCGACTATCTAGAGCGTGTAATCAACCCGCAGCTATTTACGGTTAATGGTGTATCTAAAGTTGACCTATATGGTGGTATGAAATACGCACTGCGCGTATGGCTAGACCCATCAAAAATGGCGGCGATTGGTCTGACTGCATCTGATGTAATGACGGTACTGAACGCTAACAACTACCAATCAGCTACGGGTCAAGCGACCGGTGAGTTCGTGCTTTACAACGGCAGTGCCGATACTCAGGTATCAAACACTGAAGAACTAGAGAATCTAGTCGTGAAAAGCGGAGAAGGTGAGATCATTCGCCTATCCGATATCGCGAAAGTTTCTCTTGAGAAAAGTCACGATGTTTACCGAGCAAGTGCTAACGGCCAAGAGGCGGTTGTAGCCGCGATCAATGCGGCGCCAAGTGCGAACCCAATCAACATCGCAGCTGATGTACTGGAACTTCTTCCTCAACTAGAGAAGAACCTACCAAGCAACATCTCAATGAACGTCATGTACGATTCAACTATTGCGATTAACGAGTCAATTCAAGAGGTTATTAAGACTATCCTTGAAGCGGCATTAATCGTATTGATCGTGATTACTTTATTCTTAGGTTCATTCCGAGCGGTACTGATCCCTATTATTACTATCCCACTGTCTTTGATTGGTGTGGCAATGGTAATGCAGGCAATGGGTTTCTCTTGGAATCTAATGACACTACTTGCAATGGTACTTGCCATCGGTCTAGTGGTAGATGATGCGATCGTAGTACTTGAAAACGTCGACAGGCATATCAAGCTCGGCGAGTCCCCTTTCCGTGCAGCGATTATCGGTACCCGCGAAATTGCGGTGCCTGTTATCGCAATGACGTTAACGCTAGGTGCGGTATATGCTCCAATTGCGATGATGGGTGGTATTACAGGCTCGCTATTTAAAGAGTTTGCATTAACCCTAGCGGGTTCGGTTTTCGTATCAGGCATTGTGGCACTAACGCTCTCGCCAATGATGTGTTCGAAAATGCTGAAAGCTCACGCTGAGCCAAGCAAGTTTGAGCAGAAAGTTCATAGCGTGCTAGATGGCATGACTAACCGTTACGAGCGTATGCTTGGTGCGGTAATGCAACATCGTCCAGTATTTATTGGTTTTGCTATCATCGTATTTGCAAGTTTACCGTTGTTGTTCAAATTCATCCCTAGTGAGCTAGCACCTTCAGAAGATAAAGGTGTAATCATGTTGATGGGTACAGCACCGTCGAATGCAAACTTAGACTTCATGCAAAATACCATGAACGACGTAAACCAGATTCTGTCTGATCAGCCAGAAGTTGCTTACGCACAGGTATTTACAGGTGTGCCAAATGCAAACCAAGCATTTGGTATCGCGTCTATGGTTCCTTGGAGCGAACGTGAAGCAAGCCAATCAGACGTAGCAAACCGCGTTGGTAATTTGGTGAAAGATGTTCCAGGAATGGCGGTAACTGCATTCCAAATGCCAGAACTACCCGGTGCTGGTTCAGGCCTTCCAATTCAATTTGTCATAACAACGCCAAACAGTTTTGAAAGCTTGTTCCAAATTACCACAGACATTCTGGCTGATGTCTCTTCAAACCCGTTGTTCGTATATTCAGATCTCGACCTGAACTACGACTCAGCAACCATGAAGATCAACATCGACAAGGATAAAGCAGGCGCATACGGTGTGACCATGCAAGATATCGGTATCACGCTCGGTACCATGATGTCTGATGGCTACGTGAACCGTATAGACTTGAATGGCCGTTCTTACGAGGTTATTCCTCAAGTTGAACGTAAATTCCGTTTGAACCCAGAATCAATGAACAACTACTACGTACGTGCTGCAGACGGCAACGCTGTACCACTAGGCAGTTTGATTACGATTGATGTTGTGGCAGAGCCTCGCTCTCTTCCTCACTTCAACCAATTGAACTCGGCGACGATTGGTGCGGTACCGGCTCCAGGCGCTGCAATGGGTGATGCAATTGCGTGGTTTGAAGACACGGCAGCGAATAAGCTTCCAAGTGGCTACAACCATGACTACATGGGTGAAGCACGCCAATACGTAACAGAAGGTAGCGCACTTTACGCGACCTTTGGTTTAGCTCTGGCAATCATCTTCTTGGTATTGGCGATTCAGTTTGAATCACTGAAAGACCCACTGGTTATCATGGTATCTGTACCACTGGCGATCTGTGGTGCCCTAATAGCTCTGGCTTGGGGCGCGGCAACGATGAACATCTACTCGCAAGTTGGTTTGATCACCTTAGTCGGCCTGATTACCAAGCACGGTATCTTGATTTGTGAGGTTGCGAAAGAAGAGCAGCTGCACAATCAAAAAACTCGTATTGAAGCGGTAATGGAAGCAGCGAAGGTTCGTCTTCGTCCAATCCTGATGACAACGGCTGCGATGATCGCGGGTCTAATCCCACTGATGTACGCAAGTGGTGCGGGTGCGGCTCAGCGTTTCAGTATTGGTATCGTAATCGTTGCTGGTTTAGCAATTGGTACTCTATTCACGCTATTTGTACTGCCAGTGATTTACAGTTACTTAGCTGAAAAACACAAACCTCTACCTGTATTTGTTGAAGACAAAGACCTAGAAAAACTAGCTCGCGTCGATGAAGCAAAAGCAGCGCACAGAGAATTAGCTGATAATAAGTAATCACTAAGTCGTAATAACAATAAAAAGGCTACTTCGGTGGCCTTTTTTTGTACGCCATAGGCGACATCGCAAGTGTGATTAAATAGAATAGTGGTAAATATTCAGGAGTTTTAATTGATATGTTTGATCCAAAAAAACTAGAGCAGATTGCTAAGCAGATCCACGATTCTATGCCTCAACCAGTAAAAGAGCTTGGTTCAGATGTAGATCAAAAAGTTCGCCAGGTTATCCAAGGCCAACTGAACAAGCTAGACGTTGTAAGCCGTGAAGAGTTTGATGTTCAAACACAAGTACTACTGCGCACTCGCCAAAAGCTGACTGAAATGGAACAAAAGCTAGCGGACTTAGAAGCAAAGATTGCCGACAAGTAAGCGTAAAGAAAGAAAACTGAAAGTCTACGAAGACTGAACAAACAATGTTCATTTTATTGATTTTTAAGACTTTGTTACTAAAAGCAAAAAGGCTTGGTCAACGGCGACCAAGCCTTTTTATTAGATGTTGTGTTGCTTATTTATAACTCCAACCTGTAAGGAGTTAGTGATACTGCTTCGCTTTTTCTGCAAATTTATCAGTATCTAAGCGACAAATTAACCGCCTACAGCGATACGCTTCATGTCGCTCATGTAGCTACGTAGCTCTTCACCAATATACTCTACAGGGTGGTTACGGATAGCTTCGTTTACTTCAATTAGTTTAGCGTTATCAACTTGGTTAGATGTTTCACCTAGACCACGGCCGATTACGTCTGTTGCTACTGAAGGCATGAACTTCTCACGTAGTAGCGGTGTTGCTACGTTAGCAAATAGGTAGTTACCGTACTCAGCAGTATCAGAGATTACAACGTTCATTTCGTAAAGACGCTTACGAGCAACTGTGTTTGCGATTAGTGGAAGCTCATGTAGAGATTCGTAGTAAGCCGACTCATCGATGATGCCAGATGCTGTCATTGCTTCGAATGCTAGCTCAACACCAGCGCGAACCATAGCAACCATTAGGATACCGTTGTCGAAGTACTCTTGCTCTGAGATTTCTACGTCAGAAGCTGGGTAGTTTTCGAATGCTGTTTCGCCTGTCTCTTCACGCCAGCCTAGTAGGTTCACGTCATCGTTCGCCCAGTCAGCCATCATTGTGCTAGAGAAGTGACCAGAGATGATGTCATCCATGTGCTTGTTGTAAAGCGGACGCATTAGGTCTTTTAGCTCTTCAGAAAGCTCAAACGCTTTAACTTTAGCAGGGTTAGATAGACGGTCCATCATGTGAGTTACACCACCGAACTTAAGTGCTTCAGTAATCGTCTCCCAACCGTATTGTAGAAGTTTACCTGCGTAGCCTGGTTCGATGCCATCAGCAATCATCTTCTCGTAAGATACGATAGAACCCGCTTGTAGCATGCCACATAGAATAGTTTGCTCACCCATAAGGTCAGATTTAACTTCAGCTACGAATGAAGACTCTAGGCAACCTGCACGGTGGCCACCAGTACCTGCAGCCCAAGCTTTAGCGATATCCCAGCCTTCACCTTTAGGGTCATTTTCTGGGTGAACAGCGATCAGTGTTGGAACACCGAAACCACGCTTGTACTCTTCACGTACTTCAGAACCTGGACACTTAGGTGCAACCATTACAACGGTAAGGTCAGCACGTAATTGCATTCCCTCTTCAACAACGTTGAAACCATGAGAGTAACCAAGAGCAGCGCCTTCTTTCATTAGAGGCATTACTGTCTCAACAACATTAGTGTGTTGCTTGTCGGGAGTAAGGTTAATAACTAGGTCTGCTTGAGGGATTAGCGTTTCGTAGCTACCAACTACAAAGCCGTTTTCGTCAGCATTCTTGAATGATTGACGCTTCTCATCAATTGCAGCTTGGCGTAGAGCGTAAGATACGTCTAGACCAGAATCACGCATGTTTAGACCTTGGTTTAGGCCTTGAGCACCACAGCCAACAATGACGATCTTCTTACCTTCAAGGTATTCAGCTTCAGTCGTAAATTCTTCACGATCCATGAAACGGCAGCGACCTAATTGGTCTAGTTGCTCACGAAGGTTTAATGTATTGAAATAGTTAGCCATTGTAGGGCACTCCTTTAAAAATAAGTCCGTAAGGTCGATATCTCTCTATCGAATGACTTCATACTAAAACAGACACTCCGTTGCTGAAAGTGATATATTCACAATTAGTTATTGCAATAAATGCAACATGGAAACGATCGCAAAACATGAACATAAAATCTCTACAATTATTTATACATTTATGTGATAGCAAGAGTTTCAGCAAAACAGCTGCTGCTATGCACGTCAGTCCTTCTGCCCTTAGTCGTCAAATACAAAAGCTTGAGGAAGAAACAGGGCAAGAACTGCTTATCAGGGATAACCGAAGTGTTGACCTCACACCAGCAGGGAAACATCTGTTACCTGTGGCATTGAGCATCGTTGGCGAGTGGCAGCAATATAATCTCCACCTAAAAGGCGGAGAACAGGAGCTCAAGGGTGAGATCCGCATTTTCTGTTCCGTAACAGCAAGCTACAGTCACCTTCCTGAACTCATTACCGAATTCAGGGCTATTCATCCGTATATTGAGTTTAAGCTCTCTACTGGTGACCCAGCGCAATCCATCGACAAGATCTTAAACGATGAAGCAGATATCGCGATCTCAGCAAAGCCAGACATCCTTCCTTCAAGGTTAGAGTTCGAGACCATCAGCGATATTCCACTATCAGTCATCATCCCATCTGGTGTGAGTAGCTTTAGCCAGCAACTGCAATCCGATAAGCCAAACTGGAATGAAGTGCCTTTTATCATTCCGGAAGCAGGGACTGCGCGAGAACGTGCGAACGCATGGTTCAAAAAGGTGAAGATAAAACCCAATATTTACGCTCAGGTATCAGGTCATGAAGCGATCGTCAGTATGGTTGCCCTTGGTTGTGGGGTTGGTATTGCGCCAGACGTTGTAATCAACAACAGTCCTGTGAGAGATAAAGTCGACCGCTTAAAAATAGAACCAATCAAGCCGTTTGAATTGGGAGTGTGCTGTAAGCGATCGCAGTTAGAAAATCCGTTGATTAGAGCATTTTGGCAGGTAGCTGAAGGTAAATACCTTCAAGACTAGTTATCTATAAGTGAAAACAAGCAAGTGTGGAGTCACAGATAAAGAGCACGTTAGTGCTCTTTTTTGTTTTTCTAAACGACAAATATGAAAAAAGCCCGCTGATTTCTCAGCGGGCTTTTCAATGGTGGTGGAGGGATAGGGA
>NZ_JBGONI010000062.1:0-11141 GCF_041439035.1 Vibrio sp. 1F263
ACTCTTAGGCCATAGATGAAAGATACAAGCGAAAAGCCTTGCCCGAAGGGTAACGTCCAAGATAATGATACCTAACCAGTATTCCCTCCTAGTCCCAAACTAAGGAGCAATACACGAAGAGATAAGAAACTAAGAATGAAGATTCTTTAAATACATTTAACCGTCAGTAAGTCACTAGAATGGGTATAATAATTTTCTAATCTTTCAAATTCGATACTACCATCTTGCTCACTGTAACCTCGCTTTTGAGAGCCAAAGGTCAGCGTCCCTTTTCCAAAACGGGCATTAATGGTATCAAGCGCTCTATTAAGCTCTAACTTGTTAGAGCTAGCTTCCTCAAAGAGGTCAAACTGTTTTTTTTCACCATCAAGAAGCTCAACAGCTCCAACCGCAACCTTATATATAGGTTGTGCCGTTATATCTTTTGGGGCTAGGCTCTCGAAAACAGTTCGAACTTGACTTAAAGCTTGCCCCGTATCCGTCAACCCAGTATTTAAGTTAATGTCTATACGTCTGTAATAAGGCAAACACTTATCGTATTTTCCTGTACTAATAAAAACAGATAGCGTCTTGACTTCACTTTTTTGAGACCTCACCTTAGTCATCACTTCAGCGCAGTGATGTGCTATTTCTCCAAATAGCATATCCGTTTCTCGTAGTCGGTCCCGATAACTTGATGTAGACCAAATCTGCTTCTTTTTCTCTCGTATATCGGAGTAGCTTAAGACACTGACACCGTTAAGCTCAGAAATCACATTGGCTATATTGATAGAGTAACGCTTTTGATAAGTTTTAGGATCACAACGTTTAAGCTCTAACGCTGTCGATATCCCTTCATTTTTTAAGTGACGTTGATAGGCACCACCAATATTCCATACCTTTCCGACAGGCATCTTACTTAATATTGAGTCAATCTGTTTCTGATGAATAAGGCAGCACTGCCCTTTAAAACCTGGTTGGTTTTTACCAGCCCAGCTCGCTACTTTTGCTAGAGTCAATGTAGAACCAACGCCAGCCCCAACAGGTACACCGGTTTCTCTATAAACCCGCTGTCGCAACTCCAATATAAAATCATCGAGACAAACATTAATGCTGTGTAGGTGTGTTAGTGAGATAAACAATTCATCGACAGAATAGCGAAAAGAACTCGATCCTTGCATTGCTTGCTCAACACTCGTCATAAAGCGATCTGATATATGACTGAAGGTATTAAAATTGGCTTTATAAACTCGGCCCTGGTGCAGCCTCAGTAAATCAATATTCTCCCAAATGGGTCGAAATTTCTGGATACCTAACGTAGAACAAGCCCGATTAGCTGCAATGCTAATCCCCTGACCTGCTGTCACTAGTACTGGTAACGACTTTTGTTCCGGTTTATAGATTGAAGTACTTTCGCTATAGAATCTTGTGCCGTCTATGAGTCCGTACATAGAACATCCCTATGTAATCGAAAGCTGTAACGAACAACGCCGTGCAATCTTAAGTAATCGGCTTCAGTCACGCGGTAATCTGGATAGGCGGGATTGTCTGACGATAGTAATCTAGAACTTAAATGAACACGCTTGCAAACTAGATCATGATTAAGTGCCAGAATACAAACATCGTCATCTTCAGGCTTTAAATGACGCTCCAATAGCATTAAATCATGGTGGAATATGTAGGGCCTCATAGATTCGCCGTCCGCCTTACAAATCAAAGTAGAGTGCTCAACATCAATGAGTAGAGAGTGCAGATCAATATCTATTAGACTGTTGTGTGCAGGCAATGAAATAGGTTTACGAAAGTGATGGATAGATACTGTGACCACCCCTATCACTAAGAGATCATTCTGACCATGGCAGGTATGCTTCATGTGTGAACAAAGCTGAGACCAACTCACACAATATCGTTCATCAAACTGCTCAACTAAAACAATATCGTTCACTAGTGGCTGTCGTGAGGCATCAATGAGTAGCCAATCACCGATAGCAATTCCAGAACATACATACTCAGTCGTGCTCTCAATCAAAAACATAGATGAAGGAGCATGGACAAACATCTGAGTCAAGTTAAGGGCTTGCTTACGAAACGTAAGTGTAGGGTTTTCAAAACCAGTGATCGAGGCAGAAACCAAACTTTCTAATATCAACATGTCTATATAGTACTGTACATAAAACCAGTAAATCAATATTTAAGTTTAAATTAAGAGTCGCATTAAGCAAATTTCCAGCCACACCACTCAATCAAACTGTCAACTTATTACACTAAACCCCAATAAAAAACTTAAACCCTTGTTATAAAACAAAAAAACAAACAATAAATCATGTATAGCATTGATGCTATACATAGTTTTAGACATAATTGAAGTGTGTATAGCACTTTTGCTATACATAAAAAAAACACTCACATATAATACGTATAGCATCACTGCTATACATAGGGTTTAAACATGACAACACTCAAAGATAATTCAACTAGAATCATAATGATCGGCTGCCGAAAAGGGGGAGTAACAAAAACAACAACAACCGTAAACCTCGGCTATGAACTCAGCCAACAAGGACAACGTGTCCTTATCTTAGATTTCGACGGTCAAGGCGATAGTACAAAATTTTACGGATGTGAAGATTCAGAATATTACATTGGCGATGCACTTCTTGATCGAAAATTCGATATTAAAAAATCAATTTACCCTGCAATCATTAATGGGGAAGCACAAGAGCACCTACATATCATCCCTGGGCGCCGGGGCGATATAATGACGAAGCTTGATATGGACATGATTTCGCTTACACGTCGAGAGGAACGATTAAAGCTGCATTTAGAAAAGCTTCAAGGTTGTTATGATTTCATACTAATAGACACCAACCCAGGAACCTCTGTTCTTGGACTAAATGCTGTAATGGCTGCTACAGAATATCTATTCCCAACTGAATATAAAGAGCACAGTCTTGACGGCGTAGAGACACTCCTTGAACACATCCAAGATGTGAAATTCGTGGAAGAAAATGAAATAAAGTTTTTAGTGATTCCTTCTAAGATAAGTAAAACAGCAAAAAAAGCTCTTGATTACGGTACTGGGTATTTAGCGGAAAGGTGGCCAAACAACACAGCAAAAACCACCATTTGGGATCGCAGCCTATTTACGGAGGCAGAAATGGAGCATGAACCGGCAAGTGTAATTAACCGTGGCCATGTAGCTGCACGTTACTATAAAGAGCTAGCAAAGGAGGTCATCAATGAATAAAGACGTCCAGCTACTCGCAGAGTTAAAACAAAAAAAGAAACTGACAGGTGCAGAGCGAGCTCAAGTAAAAATGCTGGAGCGGAAAATTAGCCAATCAGAGAAGCCGGTTAAACAAGAAAGTAAGAGTAATATTTTCGCGACGAAACCCACAACAAAAATCAATCCGCTACCAATTCGATTTTCCAACAACGAACGCACTGGAATAACCGAACTTGCTAATGATATAAAAACCAACAACCTAGAATTAGTTATAACTGAACTTGGAAGCGAAAGAGAAATTAACGATACAAAACTAGTACGCGCTGCCGTTTACTTACTTAAGAAGCAAAGTCACGAGGATATAGTGGACGCTATAAAGCAAGTAAAACTAAACATGATCAGATAGTTGCTATGTATAGCATCACTGCTATACATAGCTTTCATCTCTGGAGCTATACCAATGCAACAGCGACAGGAAGGCTTAAAAATCCCCCTAAAAGTTAGAGAACTTTCAAAGGATAAAGACTCGGCCTTAAAAGCTTGGCTGAACTACCTAGGTATTTCTCAGTGCGACTTAGCTAAAAAGTTAAACGTATCCCAAGCTAGAGTCAGTCAATACTGTTCAGAGAAGATTAACAAGCGATCTGTCTTATTAAAGATTTCTGATGCACTTGGTATTACACCTGAACAATTGGACTTTGAACCTGATTCAATACCCTTGATAGTTTTTATAAACGATACAAATGAATAGAAAAAATTCAAATGTCTATCAATTCGTAGACCACATATACGGGGGAGGGGACAACGATGGCAAAGCTCAACCTTGGGGCTAATAAAGGTCGTAAAAACTATGTATAACACTGGTGCTATACATAGTTTAACTCTTTAATTTATGGAGATAAATATCACCCTCTCCAATTAAAAAAATCAAGACCCGTTCTATAACATTGAGCCGTAGTGGAAAGGCTTAATGTACTTAATTCAGTAAATTAAAACCAAGACAGGTGCGTATAGCAACAATGCTATACACAAGACAAATGTAAGACTCAAAGAAAAAAATACCGTTCATAATCAGTGCAGCGATAGTTACTTTGAAATGTGACTATATTACCGCCTGTTATTTTGAAGCGAGAATAAGATAAGCCACAATGGACTTCTTGAGAGATAACGACTGTTGATTAAGTTCTGCGCCCTCAACAGGTTACCAATAAGCTTGATACGAACTTACTGGCTCTCATACAATCCAAATTTACGAATTGTGATCAGGTTTAATTTTTTGCTGAAACTACCTCTATTGATACCTAAAATCCTTGCTGACTTTGACTGATTACCGCGAGTATGAGTTATCAACTCCGTAAACAATATTTCAAATACCGCTGGCGTCACCCAAGACATATCAGGGTTAGGTAATTGTTTATCAAACCATGTCGGTTCCAATTCTGCTCGAATAAGCTTTTTTAAGTGGTCTTTGTTGATGGGTGTTAGTTGGTCATTCATAAAGGTTGGGGATAGTTAAGAGACGTAATAATTCTGCCAAATTTATCATGAAACCACCTTAAAATCTGCCGACGACGAAAATTGATGTAATTCATGCTGTGGCTTGGAGTCGCTTAAGGATCTGGTTCATGTAGCGTTTAGCTAAAACGGTTTTGTCCAGAACCTTCGTAGGCTGAATTTTTACCCGTGGCATTTTCTAGCACGTTTGTGCCCCATTCCAAG
Source organism: Vibrio sp. 1F263 (assembly GCF_041439035.1). Taxonomy (NCBI): domain Bacteria; kingdom Pseudomonadati; phylum Pseudomonadota; class Gammaproteobacteria; order Vibrionales; family Vibrionaceae; genus Vibrio; species Vibrio sp. 1F263. The sequence continues at coordinate 4,925 of NZ_JBGONI010000062.1, forward strand.
TTAGCAAGCACTAGCCCTACTCAATAGATGTGCTAATGGCAATCTGCGATTTCCGTAGCAATACCACCACTTTGTCGCATTTCCCTCTCGTAGAAACATTGCCTTCAGTGATACCCTATGTAAAACAACCTGTTATGGCGTAATGGTGTGCTTGCTAGTTGTCAAAAAAACCAACGTGGGAGAAATTCCCCAAAATTTCACGAAGAAATACGAGGAACTGAAAAGTATGGGCGAAGGACAAACTAAAAATGCTGCCTTAACAACGGCGCTAGCCTTTCATTACCAAGTATTGATTGGCTTGGATAAGTGCTTTTCGCTTGAAGAAGGCCAGTCCGTTTGGTTTGAAAAAGATGGTGACGTGAGCCTGCTTTCGCCAGATGCTTTAACATCTATTCAAACTGAAGTAAAAGACTACGCAGCACCACTAACTGATCACCACGAAAACTTCTGGAAAACCCTCAAAAACTGGTTGGCTCCAGAATTTGACCATGCGCAATATGGCCTTCTAGTGCTGCACACGACTCAAGCCTTTGGCGCAAAAACTCGTCTAAAAGACTGGGATACGCAAACTATCGAGCAACGTTCTACTACCCTTGAAGCTATTTTTTCAGAGCGTACCGAAGAGCAGCTTAATGCAAATAAAACATCAGAAATCATAAAATTACAGAAAGCAGTCATGTTAGATACTACTAGTGAAGATTTGATGGCTGTCCTCGCCAAAGTTGTATTGCACGTGGAATCTGAAGATTCAGAAACACTAAAAAAGAGTTATTGCAATAAACTTAGCGGTTACATTCCGCTTTCTAATAGGCAAGCCTTTGCTGAAGGGCTGATTGGCTTTATTTATGAACAGGCGAATGGCGCAGAATGGGTAATAAATAAGACAACGTTTGACCAAAAGCGAGAAGCCTTAACGGCAAAATGGGGACCTACTTTATTTACTATTCCAGACTTCACTGACAGAGATGCAACAGAGGAAGAAGTTGAAGTGTATATTACTGAATTGTTTGCTCAGAAAATTCTTGAAATTGAGTATGAAGCTATACTGCCCGAAGCAATAGGTAGCTGGCTGGAACTAAGGAACTCATTGATCGAAGAGTTAAACGGCTATCCACAATTCAGGGACACTGTTAGCCGATATCGAGATCAATGGATTCGTACGTTTTCTGCGAAATACCGTACGGCTAGTCGCAAGAAAGGTAGCTTTACGGCGATATCTCAGGACTTATACGATCAAGTAACTAGCGAAATGCCATTTGGCATTGAAGGCTATCCAAATCCTGATTTTGTTTTTAGAAATGGCCTGATTCACGACGCTATGGATGATGAAGAACGCGATTTGAAATGGAGGGTTGAGCCATGAGCAGTATTGTTGATGCTCTGTATGAGTTAAAATACAACCCGTTTGAATATGGTCCTTACCTAGCGTCGTTTTACACGGCCATTAATGAGTCTGAAAATAACCTTTTGCTTGCCCCTTTGGTCATCCCACTCTGTAGCCATCCTGTTTTTAATAAAAAGATTTCTGGTGCTGTATTTGGAGAAAAAAGACAAAGCTCTATTTGGTCTGTTTTCAACGACCGCGCCCAACTCTATGACCTGCAAGAGCGAATTGACGGATTTCAATCCTTAACCGAGCAATGCATTCAATACTGCTTAATCAATGACTGGTTATCGGTAAACGAACAAGGTTTATCCCTTCACAAGGGTGATGGTTCTGACTCAGTCTTTACCAGTCAAAAAAGTGCAGTAAAGTTAGGGCGATTATTCAGTGGTCACTCAGTGGTCGAGATTTATGCATTTTTAGGAGTGAAACCAAGATGAATACACTCATTCATGAAATTGGCGTTATTGATAAACAAGGGAACAAGCATCCGGTTAATTTTAAGGCTGGGCTTAACGTTGTTACTGGTAAGTCATCGACAGGCAAAAGTGCCTTAATTGAAATTTTTGACTATTGCTTTGGCAGTGGTGAAAACACCATTCCCAAAGGCGTTATTACCACTAGTGCCGCTATTTATTATGTTGCGCTTGCTGTTAACGAACAAGATATAGTGATTGCGCGAGATCCTGTTATTGCATCGAAAGCCTTCTTTCGTCGCGTTGAAGCACTCAATACTAAAGATATTGAGCATGATTATTTCAATGCCAGCTATTTTCGTCCATTAGATGAGTTCAAGAAGCACTTAAGGGGTTTTTTCTTAGATATAGACGATGTCGATGAATCTTTGGCTGCCAGAGCCAATCGGCAGTTTAATCAAAAAGCGCCTACACCATCGGTGCGTAGCTTTTCATCGTTTATGCTTCAACATCAAAACCTTGTTGCTAATAAACATGCGTTGTTTTATCGATTCGATGAGAAAGAAAAGAGAGATCAGGCTATTGAGCATACTAAGATCTTTTTAGGACTTGTCGACCAAAAATTCTTTCACTTATCACAAGAAAAAGAACGATTTAGCGCAAAAATAAGACGATTAGAGCGCCAAAAAGAAACCAACAAGCGTACCTCAGAAAGCTATAAACAAAAAGTCGGCCCAGTTTTGAGCCAGCTGTATGCCTTGATGGGATTTAAAGATGAACCCTTATCATTAGATAAGGTGCTTCGCCATCCACAAGATGCCAAAGACCAATTCGATGGCATCATAGTTTCTGAGAAAATTAACTATAATTCCGATGCGTCCACACAAAGATACAATCAGTTGAAACTGGCGCGTAATCAAAAAAACGCCGAATTAAGGAAGTTACAACGCCAAGCATCGTCAATTAATAAACATATTCAAGAAGAAGAACTGTTTGTTGATAACGTAAAGCAGTTTAGTTCACCTAAGCATATTCAAATATCAGCATCGGTCTGCCCGTTTTGTCATACCGAAAAAGATAGCTTGCGACAAAGTGCGGAAAAACTACAACAGGCCATCACCAAGGTATCGGGTAACCTTGCTCAAGCACGCCCGATGAAAGCAAAGTTTGAGTCTTCATTGGTCGACGTACAACGCAATATTGAAGTTGTCAGCAGGTCATTGACCGAACTAAACCAACAAATAACGGAAATCGAGAAAACAGATAAGCAATTAGCAGAACAAAAGAGCCTGTATGAAAGTGTTGTAATGCAGAAGGCAAAGCTATTTGCACTTCTCGATAACCTCAACATGGCCGACGATGCAGAGCTTGAAAAGGAAATCAAAGAGGTAAGAAAACAACTCAAGAAGATTAATGATGACCTTAAACAATACGATGTGCAAAAAGGTTTAGAAAGAGCATCGGCTAAGGTAAACGAATATATGGTTGAAATTGGTAGGCATTTCTCGTTTGAAGCCAGCTATAAGCCCATCAATCTTCATTTTTCATTTGAAACGTTTGACCTCTATCACTTAACGCAAGAAAACGAAAAAATCTATCTGCGGTCAATGGGTAGTGGTGCAAATTGGCTGTACTGCCACGTAACTCTATTTTTAGCATTACATAAGTATTTTGCTGAACTGGGTGATAAATGTGCCATCCCTTCAATACTGTTTTTGGATCAGCCGACGCAAGTGTATTTTCCTAACTTTAATCGAGATAACTCTAACAGCTTCGAAGAGCAAAAAAGTAAGGAAGAAGAGCAGAGGACAGATAAAGATAGACCTGTTGATGAAGATGTCAAAGCTGTTGAAAACCTATTCAGCCAACTCTCAACTTACTGTAATGAAGTAAAAACAAATTACGGCTTTAGCCCACAAATCATAGTGACAGACCATGCAGACAATTTGACACTGTCTAATGGAGTATCATTTGAGTCGTTAGTTAATAATAATAGATGGCGAATGCGCGGTTTAATTCACCCTGTTGAAGAATAGTACAGGGCATTTATGAGAACTGAGTCAGCGAGATCTACGCTGACTCACTTTTGCCCAAGTAATTTTCATCATCGTCTTTTGCTACGAATTCTTAGTAGCGAAGTGTGTCCTCAAAAAAACTAACACTTCTTTTATGCAGCTAAACTTATAGGCATGTAAATCACGGAAGTAACTCGCTCAGAAACATAAGCGCCCGAGGACGCTTCTGTCGTTTTAGCTTTAAGCCCAGACAGGGGCTGTAGCAGAGTCGTAGAATTCCACTTCAAGTCCCGGTTTTTGTAAGAAAGCCAACGCATTAGCACGAGCACGTGTATTACGGTCATTATTAGGATCACCAAAGATACCCACGTAAACCTTTGATACCCTGCTTTTTTTAATTTGTTGGAAGATATGCATGTCATTATCATCCATAGAGTGTCCATGGATATATAGAACACCATCTAGGGACTTTAAGGATTGGTAACAACGATTTAGATATGGGTTGTGTTCTATTTTCTGGAGTTTTTTTTCGTGAGTTGGCTCAGATACGAACAGAGGGAACCTGCCAGCATCAAGATTTTCTTGAACTTGGTCAACGATTCCGATTCTTTCATCTCGATAATAAACATGCTTTTTGATGTCTGTTCCTGTGTCATATAGGTGTAAGCCTCCATGAACAAAGAACAGGTTTTGGCTTCTGTCTTGTGACCAATAATTGCTATCAAATCCATCAGTTTTGTTTAGATATCTATGGCTATCGATTTCACGATTAGTTTTGTTGATTGCCCAGTAAAGCAAAATATCGTAATTCAGAGTAAAAATATTCTGAAATTCTCTGAGAAATGCTCGAACAGTTCTGAATTGAACGTTCGTTACTTCACTCGGGCGGAGTGGGTGACTACGAGAAATAACATCAATCAGTGATTCTTTTAGTTTCTCTTGATCATCTCGAATTTGCTCAAGCGTATCTTCATCGATACCGTAAGCCTCGCCAACAACTTCAGCAGCAATTAGGTTCTTCATAATTTGTTCAAAATCGCTAGTTTCAAAGCGCCTAAAGATTTCTTTGATTTCTGCGTCACGCTCTCCAAAGTTAGCCCTGTCTAACAGATAATCGTATCTAAAAATTTCGGTATCCCAAGATTGAGAAAAACCGTTACCAAGTAGTATTGATGGGGTAACACCCTCTGGAAGCTCGTCGATTGTTTCTTGATAAGTTGGGAGCTGCATAATTTTGTTCTCCTTGCATGATAAAATATGCAACTATATGCTTCTCTTGGGGTTTCGTCTAGACCCCCGAGTCACACAGATAATCTATGCATGCTCCCCCACAGGGATAATTTAAATTCTAATTAGGACGCACTTTTGCTTTGATTAGCAAATATTATCCAAACATCACTTATAGACAAATTATTCTAACGCATTATTGTCCAAAACCTTCACAGGCTGAATTTTTACCTATGGCACTTTCTAACTCGAAAGTGTCCAAAAATGAGTTTCAGAAGCATCGTTTATTCAAGCCAGGTGAGTGCCTTATCAAACCCCTCTGGCGTTATATTGATGTACCAATCTAGCTCCACTTTTTTGCGCATAACCAGTCCACACTCTTCAAGAGCTTTACATGAAACTCGGAAGTTGTTCGGGTGAATATCTCTCCCAAGCACTTGATTGACGGCCAGGTTGATGACGGTTGACTTACCTTCTTTTACTCCTTTGATGAACGCCTTGGCCAAACATCTTAAGACCTCTTTTTGAACCTGGCTCATTCTTGCTTTTTTCATTCTCTCTGCCTCTTAATCATTGCAACAATAATTAAATTAAAATTCTGAAATTTATTTATTTCATCAAGGGATAGGTTCGTACTGGCTGCTATATGCTTGCATGTAGAGTCAGTATGAAGCCGACAGAGCGAAGCAACGTCAGTCAGCTCTTTACTCATTAAAAGAACAGCTTTATTCGCGATTCTAAAGAGAGATATTTTTTCCTAAAACCTTATAGACCGTAGTCCTACTGCACTCTAACTCTTTACTGATCGCATGATTGTTCATTCCTTGGTCTGCAAGCTCTTGAATACGCGTATGAAGCGTCTTATTAGGAAATCGGCCAAGATGCCTCCCTTCAGCGCGAGCACGCTCTCGTCCTTCATTACAACGCTGTAATATTCGTTTTCTTTCCATTTCAGCAAACGCTGATATGGTCGTGTAAATGACTCTACCTACATCGCTATTGATATCTAAATCCCCCAAGTCATGAAACACCAATCCCGCTTTCTTTTGCGCTAGCTGATCGGCAATCTGCAAAGCATCAATGGTATTTCGAGCAATGCGGTCGACTTTGGTAACATGAATAGGCTTTGTTGCGTAATTAAATTTAAAGATAGAACTACCCCGTTTCGCGTATTT